>JBEDUI010000268.1:0-16542 GCA_040414495.1 Mycobacteriales bacterium | reverse complement strand
GCGAGGGCGCGGCTGCACATTTCGACGAGGGCGTCGGCCGTGCGCCGACTCCTGGACCGCGTATCGGGAATGCCATCCACGGCCGGTTTGGGTTGGGCCAACGCGCCGAGCACGGCTTGCACGGTGGCGGAGGCTTCAGAATCGAGCCGGCCGCGTATGTAGTCCATGCCGCCCACATCAGGGCGGAATACTAATTCGCGGCGGTCCGGCTTGTCCTCATCGACAGTGCCGTCGGGATCGAGTACGGCATGCAATCGTTTGGCCAGTACGCGAATACGGCTGGGGTGAATGTCGCGGGATTGGTCAGCCAGGAATTGTTCCGCCTCGGCTCGTTCCTGTGTACCGACTGCGGGCGGCAATTTCTTCATCGCCTCACCGATCACCCCGCACATGCTCCGTCGACAACGCACCTTCAGAGGCCGCGGCAGCGGTGGCGGGTAATTCTGGTTCGACGATTTCACCGGAGATGCCGACTGAGCCGACCAATGCCTGGGCCGTGCGGACTCAGGCTCTGGCCTCAGCCGGTGAGAGGCGTAGCGGACAACCGCCAGTATTCCGCCTCGACCAACCGATCCACGACAGCACGCAACGACCCGACCAGATCCACCCCGGAATCCGGGCCAGCAGTCGTCGCATTGCTCATACACAAAACTCTAGAACGGCCCACCGACAGTTCTGGCCGCAGAACGAGCTACCCAAAAAGAATTACTGCCGGTCACCAAAACATCACAATCCGCGCCACATAAGCGATTCCGCCAGCTCGGCGACAACAACAAACGCGAGCGGTCGGGTGACGGGCCGGCGGCCCATCGGGTGGCAGGCTGGCGAGTCGGAGCGCGCCAGTCGGCTAGGCGCTGCGCAGCAGGCCGCGAACTCAGGCAAGCCCAAGTTCCCCAGCAGGACAAGCACTTCCGTGCATTACATTGTCGCCGACTACGTCATGAAATCCGCCGGCTAAGGGGTGAGCGTGGTCGCCGCCGCAAGGACGTGGCTAGCAGGCGGCCCCGGCACTAATGCGCCGGGGCCGCCTGCGAATAGACCGTTACTTCAAACCGGACGTGACGAATCCGCCAATGAACGCACGCTGCGCAACCACGAACAACAACAGCACCGGCAGAATGTAAATGAACGCGCCGGCAGCCAACGCGTTGTCCAATGGTGTGCCCTGCGGTGTGGTGTAACCGTTGCTCAGGCCGACGGCCAGTGTCGTTCGGTCCTGGCTCAGGAACAGCGACGGCGCGATGAAATCGCCCCATGCCGCGGTGAATGACAGGATGAAACCGGTTACGGTTACCGCCTTCGCCAGCGGCAAAAAGATCGTGGCGAAGATACGGAAATAGCCGCAACCGTCAATAATCGCTGCATCCTCCAGATCCATCGGCATCGAGGTGAACGTCTGCCGGAACAGGAAGATGAGGAACGCCGATCCGGCCAGACCCCACAGCACCCACGGCCAGTAGGTGTAGATCAGGTGAATACGGGCGAAGATGAGGTACGTCGGGATCAGTGTCACGATCTGCGGCAGCATCAGTGTCGCCACCACGATCAGGAACAACGCCTTCTTGCCCCGGGCCCGCAGTCGCGCGAAACCGAATCCGACCATGGCCGAGCTGAGCGTGGCCAGCACCGACTGCACGGTCGCGAGCAGGAACGAGGTGAGCGCGTACCGTCCAAAGGGGATGACGGTCAGCGCGTCGTGGAAGTTGGCCCACCGGAAGGCATGCGGCAACAACGCGCCGCTGGCCAATTCGCCCGCATTCTTAAATGCGATGGACAGCAGCCACAGCAGCGGAATGATGAACAGCACCGAGACGACGGCGAGCACCGCATACGTGGCGAACTGACGAGGAACACTTCTGCTCTGCATGCTCATGCCATCCGCCGCTCTCTGCGCGTCGCCGGCTCATCGGGACCGCTCTCGTAGAACACCGTGCTCGCGCTCGCCTTGAAGATGACGAGCGTGAGAATCAAAATCAGCGCGAACAACACCCACAGCAGGGCCGAGGCGTAACCGAATCGACCGTAAGCGAAGTACTGCGCGTACACGTGGATCATGTAGAGGTAGTTGCTCTGCGGCACCGAGGTGACCGTTGTGGACGCCGACTGCACCGACAGCAACAGGGCCGGAATGAAGGCCTGGACCGCGAAGATGACTCCGGTGATCACCTCGAACAAAATGATCGGGGAGAGCAACGGCACTGTGATGCGGCGGAAAACCTGCCAGCCGTTGGCGCCGTCCACCCGCGCCGCTTCCTGCAGTTCCTGCGGGATCCCCTGCAGACCCGACAACGAGATGATCATCGTGCTACCGACGCCCCAGAGGGTCATCGCGATCATCACCCAGAACACCGTCGGGTCGGCCAGCCAGTCGATGGAGGAAATGCCGAACCATCCCAGCACGCTGTTCAGCATGCCGTAGTCGGAATTGAACAGCAGCTTGAAGCAGAGCGCCGACCCGACGATCGGAACCACCGCTGGCATATAGAGCAACGCGCGGAACAACGGACGGCCCTTGATCGGTCGGTTGACCAGCACCGCCAATGCCAGCCCCAGGACAATTCCCGCGGGTACGGTGATCAGCGTGTACAGACCGGTACGCCACAAGGCGTGCAGCGCATCGTTGTCGCTCAGGATGTCAGTGTAATTCTGCGCGCCGACATAGTGATAACGACCAGTCAGGCCGTCATAGTTGGTGAGGCTGAGCCAGAGCGCATACCCGAGCGGAAACAGCGTCAGCAGGATGAATCCCAGCAACCACGGCGAAATGAACGCATAGAACGTCCGGCCGCGATAGCGCTTCCAACCCTGCGTCGCCTGGGCCGGGCGTTGAGCGGACCGTACCGCATCGCCGACAACCGAGGTCGTCACGTGATCAGCTCCTTTCCCTGCTTGAGGAGGGGATTCAGCGTGTTGTTGACCGCGTCGGCGAGCTTTCCGGCCGATGCCCCACTGTCCAGACCCTTCACCAGTTCCTGACTCAGCGAGGCGTCAATTGCGCTGATCGAGATGTACGGCGAGAACTTCAGCACCGAGTAGTACTTGAATTCGTTCTGCTGCACGGTCACCGACTGCTTCTGGTACGGCTTCGCGGTCGGCAGCTTGGCCTCCATTGACTTCACACCGGGCAGGCCCCATCCGGATTCGGCCCGGCGGATCGCCGGCGGCCCACCGAAATAGTGCTCGAAGAAGGCCCAGGCCGCGTCCTTGTTCTTGGAGGCCTTCGGAATCCAATGCCCGGTGGCCGAGAAGCACGGGCTGACGCGTTTCTTTCCGAACTGCGGTGCGGCCATGAAATGTACGTCGCCCTGCAGTTTGGTGTCAGTGGCGATTTCGCCGGAGAACCAGTAGCCGTAGCCCACCATCGCCAGCTGGTTGCCGTCGAAAGCGGGCCAGGCACCGGCGGCCAGTGGCCGGGCCACGGTCGGGCCGACCTTGGCGTGCGCGTATTTGAGGTACCACTGCAACGCCGACAAAGGTTCGGGCGCGGAGAAATCGACCTTGCTGAAGTCGTCGTTGAAGATCGACCCGCCGGCCGAGGCGACCATGTTCAGGAAGCCGGCGGTCAGGCTCACGTCATAAGGCGGATATACGCCGTAGGTCGAATACTTCGCGCCGCTGCGCGAGGTGAGCCGCTGTCCGATATCCAGCATCTCGTCATAGCTGATCGGGTCCATTGCGGACGGTAGCTCGACCTTCGCCTTCTCGAACGGTTTGGTGTTACACCAGACCATCGCGTCCTGCGAATAGTCCTTGGCCAACCCGTAGCGCGGGCCCTTGCCCTGTTCCTTGCCGTCATAGCGCCAGGTGTCGTCGACCTGCGCGAGCTTGTCCGGCGACAACACCGTGCTCTTGGCGAAATACGGATCCAGGTTCTCGGCCAGACCGCGTGCCACCAGATAGGGCGTGTTGGGCACGCCCTGATCGCGCACCACATCGGGTGGATTTCCGGCCGCGAACATCGCGGTCAGCAAGGTGGTCGAGACGGTGACCATCTTGATCTTGACATCGGGGTGTTTCGCCTCGAATTCGGCGACGTCCTGATCGGTGATCTCGCTGGGTCTATTACCCATGATCGTCAACGTGGTCTTGCCACCTGACGATGAACAACCGGTGCCCAGAGCGGCAAGCCCGGCGGCCGAGGCGGTACCGGCCAGAAAACGCCGCCTACTGATGTGAACAGCCATGCAATCTCCTCGCCAGGAAGTGCATCGTCCGTGGCCGCACGGACCGCGGCGATCTCATCGTGCTGTGCTTACGCCAAGCTGTGTTGCCGTCCGGCCGCCGATACAGAATGCGCTTGCGAATCAGCGTCAACGGCCGTGTCCCACGATGCACACAGAATCGGGTGGTCCGGCACCGTCGTGGTTGCGGTCGTTGAGCCAGTGCACAATTGTGTGCTGGTCGTGCTGTCCAGCGGATCGAAGGTGGTGATCGCTCCAAGCTGTCGCCATTCTGCGTCCCGGACAAGGTGTAGTCCAGACTTCCGGGCTTAAACGTTGAACTTTTCGGCCCAGCGTCCCGCAACAATGCGGTCAGATTGTGCGGCGCTTTTCCGGACGGCTTGGGTGTATCGTCGGTCGCGCGGTGATGGCAAGCGTATTCCTGAGGCCGCCGCAGGGGTCTGGCGGCGTCAGGATGAACGTCCCCACGGTTGCCGCGCGCCATCGATTTCTGTGCTTCACCGGCGCCTCCAAGATGGCCACCAAAACGGCGCCGAGCGTGCGGGCAACACGTGTTGCTAAGTCGTTCATGCAACGTACGCATGGTCGCTGTCTGCTGCAACTATTCGTCTCCGTTGTTATCTGCTTGTGATGGTATTTTGGCCGGCCGCGGCGCGAGCGCTCGTGACGCATTTGTGTTGCGGAGAATCAATACTCTTCCGACCGTGGGTACGCCAATGTCGGCCATTGGGGGCGCCGAGCAGATCACCGACATTGGCCGGAATCAGCCACCGTTGACCAATAGCCGCCCCGAGCGGGCCATGTCAGCCGGTCGCCGGCTGCCTTACCCTTTGTACAAGGGATGCAGGGGCGGACCGGTGTTATTGATCGTTCTGTACGAGGCGCGCTCATGGCGGTTCCGGCCGGGTGAGACGTTCACCTTCGGCCGCGCGCCGGCCTGTTCGCTGCCCCTGCCCGGTAATGATCATGGAGTGTCGCGGTCGGCCGGCAGCGTGGCATATCGCGACGGCACCTGGTGGCTGCGCAACGACAGCACATCGAGCCTTTTGCATGTCTTGGGCGACCGCGGATTTCGGGTCGAACTGCCGCCGGGCATGTCATTGCCCTTGCAGCAGTGGCATACCCAGGTCCGGCTGAAGGGCGTACTGGCCGTGTACACGATCCGGTTGCGGCTGCCGGCCTTGGATGATGCCCCGACCGCGGATCCGGCTGTGCCGACGGGAGATCCGGCCGAAACCAGTACCCGTCGCCGGTTGCAACTGACCGATGAGGACCGTTTGGTCCTCGCTGCGAGGTTCGAGACCTACCTGACCCGCGGGCATGCCGGAGCGCCGGCGCCGTGCAGCGCGCGCGAGGCCGCGGCGCGTATCGGCTGGCAACCGCATACGGTCGCCAAGCGGTGCGAGAACATCCGGGAACGCTATGTGCGGCTGGGTGTTCCCGGATTGCACGGTCCGCGTGCACTTGAGGAACTGGCCGAACTCCTGGTCTCGACCGGTGAGCTCAGCGTCGCCGACCTGCGCCGGCTGCCCGACCGTCCGCATCGGACCCGACCTGGCTCGGCCCGATTCGGCCGGCGCTAAACCGCTTTTCAATGCGATCGCCTATTTCGGCCACATCCTGATCCGGTCAACTCGATCCGGCGGCGCTGGGGAGACCTCCCCTCGACCTCGACCCGACCGCGCAGCATGCTCGGTTGCAGCGCCGGTCCAAGCGCGCGCGGTCCCGCGGGGGAGGGGTTATGAACAACGCGATGCAGCAGTGTCGAGCACCATTCCGCGGGGCGCCGGTACGTGGAGGGGCCACGACCGTGGCGACGCTTGACGTCGTATCCGCTTGGACCGGCGCCACCCAGACCGTCCACTTTGCACAGCCGGCACAGGCTGAAGGTCGGTGTCCGCGGCAATGACCACACCACTGCTCATTCCGGCAGCCGCCATCGAACCGGTCGCCACCGCCATGGCCGGTTGCGCCACCCGCGGTTGGGGTACCGGGCCGAAAACGTTGGCGCCGATGACGCAGGACGAGGTCGACAACGTCCGGGCCGGCCGGCATTCCTGTTTCGATCGGGTGGTTTTTGACATTAACGGCCCGGTCCGAGTCGCATATACGGTCCGATACGTTCCAGCCGTTCTGTCCGATGGCGTCGGTACGCCGATCCGGGTGACCGGTGGTGCGGTGTTGGCGGTCGGTGTGCACGCACCGGATTCCGGCGCGGCGAGCGGCGGTCACCAGCCCACCCACAAACCATGGACGTGCGGTCAGACGTTGATCAATACGCCAGGCTGGCAAGGGGTACGGCAGGTACGGTTCGCGGGTGAGTTCGAGGGCTATTCGCAATACGCCGTTGGAACCCGCGCCCGGTTGCCATTCCGGGTCACTACGTGGACGAGCAGTGGCTACACGCACGTGATCATCGATATCGCCCACCGGTAATGAGCGGTGCGGCTTGGTGCGGACATTGCTCTTCCTTGGCGCGAGTGAGTCCTCGATGGACGCTCAACTCGGCAACTGTTCCCAGAACGGGCGGCGTACCGGCCGGAACAGGACAGGACTGAGTCTGCGGTTCCTGGCTCTGGACGGTGGCGATGCGGAGGCGCAAGCTTTTACCGGAGCAGCCGAGGGAGTGGCGATGAACCGCCTGGATGACAAGATCGGCGAAACGCCAATCGATCTGTTTCGTATCCGCTGTTGGCTGGAAATGGCCAAGACGATGGCCGCGCCGCATTGTCACGATGACCTTGAGGTGGTGCTCGTCGACGGCGACGAACCGGCCTACTACCAGCATCTGGGCCAACTGGTTCCGCTCGTTCCCGGTCGGGTGACGACGTTCTGGGCAATCTATCCGCATAATCTGGCCCAGCGCAGTTCCGGCGTGGTCCTGCGCCGGCTGATGATTCCGTTGAGCCTGTTCCTGTCCTGCAATCTGCCCGAGCACATTGTCGCCGAGCTATTGGCCGGGCGGGTGCTCACCGCCGGGGTTGACCCGGACGTCATCGATGACAAGTTCTCCCAATGGGAAATTGACGCCCGCTCGGCCAACGGCGAAACGCGCAAGGCCATGATGCTGGAGATCAACGGCTGGCTGCAGCGGCTCGCGCCCGAGCTCGTGCCCAATGCCGGTGCCGGACCGCCTGTGAATCGACGCGGTCTCGCGGTGGTCACCGCGATGTGTCGATATATCGTGCAACATTTTCACGAGCCACTGCGGGTCGCTGACGTCGCGTGTGCGGCCGGAATCCATCCGCAGTACGCGATGACGTTGTTCCGCAATACGATCGGTTGCACGATCGCCGAGTATCTCACCCGCTGCCGGGTCGCCGAAGCGCAGCGACTGCTGCTCGCGACCGAGGCGAACGTGTCCGATGTGGCCTTTGCCTCCGGTTTCGGCTCGGTGAGCCAGTTCTACGACCGATTTACCACGCGATGTGGCCGCACACCGCGGCAGTACCGGCAAGATATGCACTCATGACATCGTTGACAATCAGCCCGCTCCGGCTGGGCATTGTGGGGTGCGCCCGGATTCTGCCCGCACACCTGCGCGGTATCGCGGGCCTGC
Organism: Mycobacteriales bacterium; assembly: GCA_040414495.1. GTDB lineage: Bacteria > Actinomycetota > Actinomycetes > Mycobacteriales > QHCD01 > DATAVB01. The sequence goes on along the minus strand of JBEDUI010000268.1, from coordinate 8,802 downwards.
AGGCGCACGGCATCGATCCGGTGCGGATCACCGCGCTGTGTGCCCGCCGGGTCGAGGATGCCCTGATGTTCAACCAGCGCGGGGAGGGTCCGCCGCCGCGTCCGCCCGCGTCGGACAATCCCGCCGATCCCTTGGGTGCGCCGCATCGTTACGTCAGCGATCTGCACGATGAGCCGGCCGCTGTCTTCACCGATTGGCGGGCCATGCTGGATGCGGACTGTGTCGATGCCGTGCTGGTGTTGGCGCCGGTGGGACTGCATCACGAGATCGCATTGGCCGCGCTCGCTGCCGGGAAGCATGTGCTGATCGAAAAGCCGTTGGCCATATCGGTACGGACCGGCCGCGCGATTGCTGATACGGCGGCGCGTCAGGGGCTGGTCGCCGGCGTCGCGGAAAACGTGCGCTATTTGGAGCGGACCCGGGCGCTACGATGGGCGCTCGAGGAGAATCTCATCGGCAGCACGCAGGTATGGCTGTCCGGCGGTGTCGGCGGCGAATGGGCGCCGGACGCGATTGTCGCCCACACCGCGTGGCGGCACCGCAAACTGGCCGGCGGTGGCGGCCCGGCGCTCGACCACGGTGTCCACCTGATGCATCAGATGCGCTATCTGATGGGGCCGGTCGACGAGGTGAGTGCGCTGACCAAGACGTTGGAGCCGGTGCGGCGAGAACACGGCACCGACCAGATCGTGCGCAATGAACTGGAAGACCTGTACCTGGCCCAATTCCGCTTTGCCAACGGGGCGATCGGCACCGCGTTTTCCGGCTGGGGTGGGCGCGGCGAACGTTCCGGCCTCGATGCCAGTCCGATCATCTACGGCAGCGCCGGTTGCGTTAAGGGCGAGGCGATCTTTAGCGACGCCGGAGCGATCGGCACCGCGAGCGAGCTGCTGTCGGAGAAAGCGCCCGGGTTGCGGACAAAGCTGTTTCCGTACGGCTTGACCGACGCGTTCGGTCTGGAACTGCTCGATTTCCTCACCGCCATTGCGGCCGGCGGGCAGATGGAAGCAAGCGCAGCCGAGGGCGTCATCGATCTCGCCATGGCCTACGCCATCCTGGAATCCGCAGTTGCACGCGGTCCGGTCCGCGTCGATGACGTCGTGCACGGCATTGTCGCCGACTATCAGGCTGAGATCGACGAACATTACAACAGCTGATCGATGTCCACATAGGATGATCGATGATTTTGCGGAAGTCTGACCAGCCGCGGCCGGTAGCTGCTATCCCGGACGCCAACCTGAGGAATCCGGAAGACTGGCCGAATTCCAGACCGTAATTTAGGTACGTAAGAACTTTCTCGACCTGCCGCTGGCGTTCCAGGAGCGGCACGGCATGACGACGTTGTCATCATCCACGATCTGTCCACTGTGGCCTGCCTCGGTGGAGCTGGTCGGGAGCAGCTATAGCAGCGCGACTCCTCCGGTCGCGACGAATGACAGAACACACCGTCGGTGCATTGACCAGGCCTGCGGGCCGAGAAAGGGAACTGACATGACCGGGCGCAAACTCGGAGTTGGCGTGATCGGCGCAGGCGGCATTTCCCGTGGCGCCCACCTGCCCAACCTGAAGCGAAATCCACGGGTCGATCTGGTCGCCGTCGCGGACATCAACCCGGCGGCGGCGCAAAAGGCAGCCGAGGATTTCGACATTCCGAATTGGTATGAGAGCTATCAGGAGCTGCTGGACAACCCGAAGGTCGAAGCGGTGACCGTGACGACCTGGCCGACCGCCCACGCGGCGCCGGTCATCGCGGCGGCCAAGGCCGGGAAGCACATTCTGTGCGAAAAGCCGATCGCGCCCACAGTGGACGAAGCGAATGCCATGGTGGCGGCGGCCGAGCAGGCCGGGGTGAAGTTCGCGATGGGCTACCAGCACCGCTTCGGCACCGCATTGCCGTTGGTACGGCGGCTTTTGGACGAGGGCGTGGTCGGCCGGCCGATGGGCATGACCCAGGTCGGCCTGGGCCCGTCACGGCACCGCGTGCCGTGGTTTCTGCAGAAGGAGTTCTCCGGCGGCGGCGTGCTGATGGACTGGGGAATTTACACCGCACACACCATTCTGTGGCTGATGGGTCCGGTGGACACGGTGTACGCGACGAGCGCGATCTTCCGGCCCGATGTGAAGGTGGGCGATGAATTGCTCACCGACATCGACGTCGAGGACACGATCATGGCGACCATGCGATTCGCCAGCGGAGCAATGGGATCGTGGTATGCGGCCTGGGCGGTTGCGGCCGGCCACCACTCGATGTCGATCGACGGGTCGGAAGGCTCGATCCTGACCAGGCGCGACGTACCGGGAATCGACGTCTACAGCAATACCTTCGGCGAGCCGGAGCACGTGCGCGGCTGGCGGCACATCACCACGGCCGAACCTCCGCTGCTGGAAATTCACTACCGAAAGCTGGCGCATCTGGTCGATGCGGTGCTCGATGACCAACCGCTGCAGCTGACCGGGGCCGACGGCCGGGATGCGCTGGAATTGGTCGACGCCGTCTACCGGTCAGCCGAAAGCGGTCAGCCGGTTGACCTGGCCGCCGAGCGGGACAGCCGGGACGCCAGCGCGGCGTAGCGAAAACCTACAAATACATAAGGAGCACCATGGCAACCTCACAGGACCGAATCCGATTGGCATTTGTCGGTGGCGAGCACCTGCATTTCCGCGGCCTGCTCGAATCCGCGCTGAAAAGCCCGACCGCCGATGTGGTCGGCATTTCGGTGGCCGACGACGAACTTCGGGAGCACTTTGGCGGCCTGCATCCGCAGGTGCCGGCATTCGCCAGCTCCGACGAGCTGTACGACAAGGCCCGGCCGCAGGCGATTGTCACCTGCGCCGATAACCGACGGGCCGCTGAGGTAATCGCCGATGCGGCGGCTCGCGGCGTACACATCATGAAAGAAAAGCCGATGGCGGCCGATGTCGAATTGGCCGAACAGATGGCGACGACCGCGGCCCGACACGGCGTACGACTCATGGTGAACTGGCCGACCAACTGGCGGGCCGGAATTCACACCGCGAAGCGCCTGGTCGAGGAGGGCACGATCGGCCGGGTGCTCGGAATCTACAACCGCGCCGGGCATGGCGGTCCGCCGCAAGACTATGCCAGCCGGGGACCGATCAGCCGGGTCGGCTGGGGTTGGCTGATCGACCGGGAAACCAATGGCGGCGGCGCCGCGGTGGACTTTTGTTCCTACGGCGCGGCCATGTCTCGCTGGTTCATGGGGCAGCCGAACCATGTCGTCGCGCACGGTGGCCGCTTCTCGAAGGAGTTCTTCACCGTTGAGGACACCGGAATCATGATTCTCGGCTATTCGCGCGGTCAGTCCGTTGTGGAGGGAAGCTGGACCCAGCCGGCGGTCCCGGTCCGGCTGCCAACCATGATCTACGGCGAGAACGGCGCGATCGCATTGACCGGTCCGGATGAGGTCAGTGTGGCCAATTTAGGCACGGCCGGAGAACTGGTTTCGACCGATGCGAAGACGGTCCAGGCCGCGCCATTGCCGGCGCATTACGCCTCCGGTCCGGACTATTTCACCTATTCGCTGCTGCACGATGAGCCGTTCGAGGGCATGGTGTCGCCGCAGATCGCGCGCGATACTCAAGAGATCCTCGATGCGGGTTTGCGTTCGATGGCGGAAGGACGAGCGATCGGCCTCCCGTTGCCAACCTTCGTTGAGTAACACCGGATCAGCACCAGCTCACCATCAAGGAGTCATCGAACATGCTGAATCCCGAAGTCCCCGGCGGGGAATTCACCGACCTGGACAAGTTCGTTTTCGAGTCCTGGGGCTATCTGGTGATTCCCGACGTGCTGTCGGCCGAGGAAGCCGCCGAGTGTTACGCGGCATCCGAGCGACTGCACGCCAAGCGCGACCGTGCATTCGGCCAGCTGGGGAGAGGGTACGAAACCGAGCCGAGCCTGGAACGGTTGATCGACCATCCGGCCGTACTGCCCAAGATACGGGGCCTGTTCGGCGACCGGTTCATCCTGCAGGCGAGTTGGAACACGATGCAGCCCGCTCACGCCGGAAATGGCGGTTGGCACCAGGATGGTTCGAGCGCCTACAACTTCAGCCAGTGCGGATATCCAATTCCGCTGATTCAGTTGCGGGCCTCGTTCCTGTTGACCGACCAGACCACGCCGGGCACCGGAAATATGGAGCTGATTCCGGGCAGCCACCGCAGTCAGGTGCCATTGCCGGAGGACATCCGCGCGAACCGCGGTGACACCCCGATCGGGCATGTGATCTGTGCCAAGGCCGGTTCGGTGCTTTTGTTCCACAATGGAGTGTGGCACCGCACCTTCCGGCACGATGGCGATCAGGATCGGTATACGGCGCACTACGTCTACAGCCCGCCGTGGGTGCGCAGCGCCGATCGGTTCGAGAATTCCGATGAGTTCCTGCAGCGCACCACGCCGATGCGCCGTGCGCTGATGGGCGAATTCACCCGGCCGGATGCGCCGTACGGGGCGAACTACGACCCGTTGCCGTTCTAGCGCAGTGCCACCGCGGCCGCCCCGGGCTCGGCTCGGGGCGGCCGTTCGCGTCGTCGTAGCCTGAGTACCGGAACCGACGATCCAACAGAGAGCACACGGTGACTGACCAGACACGCCCGACCGCAGCCCTGCAGGCCGACTGTGGACGGTGTTTCGGGCTGTGCTGCGTGGTTCCGGCGTTTTCGGCCTCGGTTGATTTCGCGATCGACAAGCCCGCCGGCGAGCCATGTTCCCATCTGCGCCAGGATTTTCGGTGCGGCATCCACAGCGAGTTACGGCAGCGCGGCTTTCGCGGATGCACTGTGTATGACTGCTTCGGCGCCGGCCAGCAGGTTTCCCAGGTCACCTTCGGCGGCCGGGACTGGGGAGCGACGCCGGAATCGGCCGGCCAGATGTATGCCGTATTCGGCGTAATGCGGCAGCTGCACGAATTGCTGTGGTATGTCACGCACGCGCTGGACCTGCCGGCGGCCAGCACTGTCCACAGTGTGCTGCGGACCGTTTTGCGGCGTACGCAAGCGCATACACATGAGCCGCCCGAGACTCTGCTGCAACTGGATATCGAGGATCTGCGGGCGCAGATCAATGTGCTGCTGCAACAGGCGAGCGAGTTGGCGCGGGCCGAATCGCCCGGCCCGAAAGCCGATCACCGGGGCGCCGATTTGATCGGAGCGAAGCTTCACCAAGCCGATCTGCGCGGCGCCAATTTGCGCGGGGCGTATCTGATCGGTGCCGATCTGCGCCAGGCCGATCTGGATCGGGCCGACCTCACCGGCGCCGATCTGCGCGATGCCAATGTGGCCGGCGCTGATCTGGGTGCGGCGTTGTTCCTGACGCAGGCGCAGGTCGATGCGGCTCGAGGCGACGCGACTACGACATTGCCGCCGGCTCTGCGCGTGCCAGCGCACTGGCCACAGTGGACCGCTTGATCAACTAAGAGTCACATCCCGAGCACGGTGGCCAAGAGGAACTCACTGCTGCGTTGACGCAAGGATCGCCGACGTTTGCATGGAGTTCAGAGCAGGCCAGCAACCTCATGCCCATGACGGCGCCAAAGACGGTTGCTTTGATCGTCGAGCAGCTCGAGACCGAGTTCGGCGAGCTGCCGGCAGGCACGCGCTTCCCGAGCGAGCAAACGCTGGCTGAACGGTTTGGAATCGGCCGGGGAACAGCACGCGGCATCGTCGATGGATTTCACCGCCGCGGCCTGGTCCGGCGGGCCGCCAGCGCCGGCACATTCTGGGTTGGCGCCCGCGAGATCAATATCGTTCCAACCAGGATTCCCTCCTTTGGCGCCTGGGTCCGCAAACGCGGCGACCGACCCGGCTACCGGCTGCAAGCCAACGAATCGCGCCGCGCGGCCAAATTGGAACAGGATTACCTCGGTCTTGGCTCCGGCTCGAATGTCTGGGTCGTGCAACGCACCTTCGAGGTGAACGACAAGCCGATCGGGTTCGCCTCCAGCGTGCTGCCACACGCGCCGCTGCCGGCACTGAACAAATCGGTCGAGGACGTCGGGTCGGTGTACCAGACGCTGCGCGGACGCTACGGGCTGACGGTGCGCCGCGGTTGGTACCGGGCCCGGGCGGTCCAACCGCCGCTGGCGGTCCAGGACGCGATGGAGCTGAGCGAGCACGAGGACGTCTGGCTGGTGGAAAGCCTGAACGAAACCTCGCTCGGCCGCCCGATCGAGTACGCCCGCACCTATATGCGCGCCGCGTACGTGACTACCGACCGGACATTGATCCGGCCGGCCTGAAGCCCCCGTAATGGAAGGCAACGGAAGGCAAGAGTGAACACGACATTAAGCGCTGATGAGCGGGCCGAGTTGCTCTCGGCCGCGCGCCACGACGAGCTGGTTCCGCTGGCCGAGCTGTTGTTCACCGATGGTGTGTTGAGCGAACTCACGGTCGTCAAACCGCCGCAGGTAGGCCTGGTGTTGTTGCAGGTCCGCGAACCAGTGGCCGAGGAACGGTTTTATCTGGGCGAAGTGCTGGTCACCGACTGCACGGTCGAATTGCACGGGCATGCCGGTTGGTCGATGCGCGGCGGCGATGACCGCGCCGCCAGCCTGGCCGCGGCAATTCTGGACGCGGTCGCGGCATCGGGTGACGCTCATGCGCCGGCGGTTGAGGCGCTGTGTCAGGCGGTGGCCGAGCGCCGGGCGGACGAACACGCCGCCGAGTGGGACGAGATCGCCGCCACCACGGTCCAGTTCGAGGAGTTGCCGTGAGCATCACCGCTGCACCAGCAGGAGGTCTGGGGCCGGTGATCCGGTTGATAACCCGGACGCCCGAACAGTCCCAACAGGACTATCGCACGCTGATCGAGGTGCTCGGCCGGCCGGGCACGATCGCCGCGCTGAATGTGCCGTCCGAAAAGGTGCCGCCGGCTGCGGTGGTCGCCGGCGGATTGTCCGATGTGGACGTTTCGTTGGCCGTACTCGCCGAGACAGCGGACGATCCGTGCGCGACCGCGTTGTACGCCGCGACTGGTGCATCCGAGGCTCCATTGGCGACCGCGCAATTGGTGGTGGCGCTACGGACACCGACGCCGGCCGAGATTCTGGCGCTGGCGCGTGGCGATGCGCTGCATCCGGAATTCGGTTGCCGGTTGATCCTGGCCGTCGCGGCTTTGGGCAATGCGGAATCGCCGGTGATATTGCGACTAAAGGGCCCCGGTGTGGACGGTGAGAACCTGTTGGGGGTAACCGGCGTCCCGGCCGCAGTTTTCGAAGCGCTGGCCGCGGCGAACGCCGAATTCCCCGCTGGCGTCGACACTTTTCTGGTGTCCGCCGCGGGAGACGTCGCGGGATTGCCGCGCAGCAGCCGCATTCAGATCGAGACGCAAGGAGAAAGCTGATGGGGTACGCGGGCGCCCGCGGTGGTGACGACGCGATCCGGGCGGCGGAGGAATTGGTCCGCCGCAGTCGCGATGTCGGCGGCAGCGAATGGCTCGCCACCGACCAGATCCTGGAACGGCTGCGGTTGGCGGTGGATCGGGTGATGGGCGAGGCGGCGCTGTGGGCACCGGACCTGGCGGCCCGGGCCATTCGGCAGTCCGAGGGTGATGTGTTGGAGGCGGCGCAATTGCTACGGGCCCACCGCTCCACGTTGCCGCGATTGGCTTACAGCGAAGCGGTTTCGGTATCTGAGCTGCGCACGCTGCGCCGGATCAGCTCGGCTTTCCGCAATCCGCCTGGCCGGCAGATTCTCGGTCGTACGTTGGATTACGTCGGCCGGCTGTTGGATCTCCTGCCGGAGGAAACGGCTCGCGCGGAGGCGGCCGAGACGGCCGCGAATCACCACAATCACAGTCACTCGCACGACCACACGCACTCGCACGATCATGAGCATGATGATCGTTATCCACCGCGCGTACTGGATCTGCTGCGGGCGATGGATCTGATGGTGGAACGGCGGACCGGAAATGATTCCGAGCCGTACGACATCACCCGTAAACCGGCCCGGCCCGGCGCTCCCCGTTCCGCGGTGCTCAGTGCCTTGGCCCGCGCGGAAACCGGCGCGATGACGCATCTGTGGTATTCGCAGCGTTTCGACCCGCGTAAACCGGGTCACGAAATTCCCGGCGAGGTACGGCATGGCGCCCTGCCGGTGCGGGTGCGCCACCCGCTGACCGGAAATCCGGTGAGCATTGCCGAGGTCCGGGTGACCGACGTGGAGACGTTCGACGATCTGGATCGTCCGACCGAGGACCGGACCCGGATCGATGCCGGTTATGGCCTGTGTTTCGGGCACAACGAGCGGAAGGCCATTGCGATGGCTGGCCTGGATCTGGCCGTGCACCGCGATGCCGGCACGACCGGTGTGGCGCAGGAGGTATTGGTGACCTTGGATGGCGTGGATGCCTCCGGTTTCCTGGAACACCTGAAGCTGCCGCATTACGTGGACTTCCGGTCCACATTGGAGCGTAAGCAGGCCATGCGAGTCGCCCGGGCCGAGACGCAAAGCGAACTGACTCCAGCGGCTTCTGACTGCGACCTGGTCGCGACCAGCGCGGCGGAGTCGAAATGACCATTGATGACATGGTCGGCCAGACCGGCGGACACAGCATTTTCGACGAATTATCCAAGCGGGCCGTACGCCGGGCCCTGCTCACCGCCATCGCGGTACCCGGATACCAGGTGCCATTCGGGTCGCGGGAAATGCCGGTGGCACGGGGCTGGGGATCGGGCGGTCTACAAGCGACACTGTCGCTGGTCGGCGCGAGCGACCGGGTCAAGGTCATCGACCAGGGCGAGGACGCGGGCGTGAACGCCTCCAACCTGCGCCGGTTGATCGTGC
>JBEDUI010000267.1:0-8301 GCA_040414495.1 Mycobacteriales bacterium | reverse complement strand
TCATCTTCGCCGGCATCGCCATTGGGCTCGGGTACGGCGCCGGCCGCTGGCATGGCAAGTCCGACCACTCCACCAACCGCAGTACCGAGGAAGCGGACCGGGCCCACCGCCTCGCCATGGAACGGCGACAAGCCCGCAGTTCCGACCCCACTGCGGCTTTCGGCACGCTCACGGCGGACGCCGTATCCGGCGCGATCGCCGACGTCAACCGCCAGCTCGAACTCGGATCGCAGGCGCAGGAACGGCTGGGCGAGCTGCTGCAGGAGTTGCAGCCGCGCCTCGAATCCGGCCAGATCACGTCCGAGCAGATCGCCGCGGCGATGCCGGACAGCGCGCCGGCTCTGACCCGGGCACCGCATCCCTCGGCGCCGCGGCGGCGTACCACGCCCTCGCCGTGGGCCACCTCCGACCGTCGCATCCCGGGCCGGACCCCGCCCTACCGCGTGTACTTCCGCAAGAACTTCGTGCCGGCCGTAGCCCAGGTCGCCACCTCGATCGCCCTCACCGGATTCGGCGCCGGCAACTGGCCGTACACCGCCGTGGTCACCATCGGCAACCTGATGCACATGGTCGTCGACCCGATGACGAAGATGCGGATGGCGCACTTCCAGCAGGTCAATACGAGCATGCGCCGCGCTCAGGAACGCGCCCGTAACGAACGACATGCGCGCTCACGCGAGGTCGCGGCGGCCAAGATGGCCACCGCTCTACTGCTGCAGGTGCCCGACGTGCAGCAGGCGCTGGCCTGGTCGGACGGTACGCAACGGTTGGTCGCCGCGCTCGAAGCGGTCGCCGATCCGAATGCCGCGGCGACCCGCGGGGCCGGTGCGCCGGTGGCCAGCCAGGGTCGGGCGGACCTCGTGCCACCACCGTCGGCACCGCTGCACCTGGCGCATCGGACCGTGGGCCCGCTCGACGCCGTGTTGGGGGCGGCGCCGGGTGAGATCATCACCGGCCTCGTCTCGGGCGGTCTGGCGCTGCCGATCAACGGCGTGGCCGGTGCCAGTCAGTTAGGTGTCGCGCTGATCAACGTGCTGCTGGCGATTCCAAGCGAGGGGCACGGCTTCCAGAAGTACTACGAAGCGCTGGATGTCGCGCATGCTCAGTACGCGCTGGAGCTGGAGCAGGATCGTCGCAATGCGACCGTCGCGTTCACCCATTCCGCCGGAATGCGGCTGGCCGAGCGCCTGGAGAGTGCGTTGCAGCAGCTGCCGCCGGACAAGCTGCGCCAGGTCGACGACCTACGAGCGCAGGTTCTGTCCAGGATCGGCTGGAACCCGACGGGACCGCTGGAACCGGTCGGCCGGGTGGTGGCGACGTATGGGAAAGCCAGTCCGACCCCCTCGCTACGGCCGGCATTCCGTGATCAGCTCTGGCGAGACCTGCCGGCCGGTATCACGCAGGCGATCGTGGGTATGGCGATCGCCCACATGTGGCCCGGCCTGACTCCGGCAAAAGCGAACGAGGAGGGCATTACCGCCGCCGCCAACAATGGCCTGAGCGGCATCGTGAAATGGGCCATCAACGGCTTCGCGATGACCGACGAGGTACGCGGCTACAACGCCCAGCTGCTGTACGAGCGGCTCGACGAGATCGAGCAGGTCGGCCGGGCCGCCCAGGCGCACCTGTCCGCCCTACAGCCGGCGATTGACGAAATGGCGGCGGCGATCGCCGACAACCGGGCCGCCTCGGACGATTCGGTCCAGCGGATCCGGGACTTCGTGACGACCTATACGAGCGCCCCGCCCAGTACGGGCCGGCACCGGGCGACCGCGCCGGCCGTGCCACATTCGGCGGCCCATGGCGCGGCGTCGGCCGATCCGGCGCCGGATGCGGTATCCATCGCCGCCGGAATGCGGCTGACCGAATTGGCGAATGAGCTGGGCGGTCGGGTCGAGTACACACAGGACGGTCAGCCGCGGTTCGTCTTTCCCCACGCGGGTGGGGAATTCTCGGCCACGTACGACACTGTCTCGGTCGAGGAATTACGTACCCAATTGGAGCTGGAAGATACGGACCCGGTGCCGCGATCGGCGCTCACGTTCGACTTCGACAACGGAACCGTGCAGCTGTCGATTTCCGAACGGAACGATCGCGTCGAAATCCCGTTCACGATCGACCACGAAATCGCCGAAAGCACCGAGCGATTCAACCAACACCACAGTGGACAGTTCGAGGACCACCCCGACGTACTGACCGACGGCGAATTGCCGGCCGACGCGACCGGGCTGTCCGCATGCGACATCGCCAGCCTGGCCGAACTCCGGTCCCTCGTGATCGATCGGGTCCAGATGGTCCGATCGCCCCGTCGCAAACCGCCAGCAGGGCTGGCCCTCGACCAGCCGTTCCTGGACTGGCTGAACGAGACCCTCGCCGGACCTGGACTGAGCAAGTGGGATATCGCAGATGTCCTGGGCGCCAAGGACATTGACCAGGTCAATAACGCGCTGGCCGCGAGAGTGGTACGGCTCGGCCTCTACCAACAATCGGGTGCGGACCCCTCGATCGACGTCGAGCGCCGCCGGGATCAGGTGTTGACCGAAGCACAACGCGGCGTGCTCGATCAGATTCACCGACTGGACGGCGTGCGTACGGAGATGGAAAACGTCGCTCGGCAACGTATTGGCGCACGCGCGATTCCAACGCGGACCAGAGCGCCACACTGGCACGAGCGGGGCGTACTCGTGACTCGTAACGCCGACGGCGCACCGGCACCCAATGTCACGGAGGCGCGCCTGCGTGATTTCGCCGCGCCGGCAGTCTCGTCGTACTGGGATGCCTGGAAAGAACTCGGCACGTCGATTCACAGCCAGCTCACCCGGCTCAAGCGACAGCGGGCCGAGCTGATCCGCGCGCTCACCGAATTGCCGGATGCCGCCGGAATGTCAGTCACGGACATCGAGGTGCCCGGCCGCAAGGCACGAAAAGCCCAACCGGCCGAGAACTCGGGAGATCGGCGCGGACAGGCCGATGCCACCTGCACGGTCCGCCTCGGCGCCGAACCCACATTCCGCGCCGAACTGGCCGTCGGGCCCGTGTCGCCGGATCGGCCCGCGGCTGATCTGTTCGCGCCGGCACCGGGCGCCGCGGTCTCGATTGACCACGACAACCGCGTGGTACGCATCCGGATCGCGGATACGCTCCCGCTTCACCTGCAGCAACGGACGTTGAACCGGGCTCTGGCCTTCGCCGCGCATCAGCTGCGGCTCGGACCCCGTGTAGAGCGACCCGTCGCTCTACACGGCGACCCCCTGAATACCGTCGTGAATCCGGATGAATTGAGCCCGGATGACCAGGCCGACATCGCGGATCTGGCATTGTTGAGTAAACGGCGTACGGACGGCAATCCCCGGGTGGCGGCACGCGCCGAACGCGAGCTGGACGAGCTGCGGAAAAAGCTGGGTCTATTACCGACCGCGAGCTCGTTCGCGCAGCGGTTCGGGCTACTTCCCGGCGAATTGCAAAAGGCGCTCGAGCCCGAGCTGTTTCCTCATTCGCCGCCGGACCTGATATTTCCGGACGGAGACCGCTCCTTTTTCGAGCGGGTGGCCGGTGTGCAGAATTCCTTCTGGGACAGGGAATCCGGGGTGCTGCTGATCCCCGATGCCGCAATTCCCGGGGCGAATGTTCGGATCGTCGTCGATCATGGCGACCGGATGAGCACCCAGACCGCCCATGTGGCCGCGCTAACTCCCGTCGAAATGGAGAACGGCGAGCACGGAACAATCAATGAGCTGCGTATTTCGGTTCCGGCGCGGCGCATCAGCGCTGATCCGGTCGGCACAACCCGGGAGCTCGGCACGATCGTGGCTCGCTTCCTGGCCGAGAAAGCCGGCCCGGCCAGTGGTCTGTCCCCGGATCAGGCATACGAAGTCGCGCGGATACGCGGTTATCTTGCCGCCGACGACATTGAGTCGTTGCTACGGGAATTCGTGTACAAGCCCCCCGGTCCCGACTTCGATACCTGGTTGGCGGCGGCGCGCGTTGGTCAGCTGACCGGCGAGGATCTGGACCGCATTACCGAAGCGGCTGACACCGAGCACATCCCGGAGCAGGCACAGATAATCCACCACGTACTGGACCAACTCGCCGCGCCCGACGGCTCGCTGTCGACGCTAGGCGGCCTCACGGTGCGCGCACACGGACAACACCACGCCGAAGTGGTCTTGCCTGACGGCACCGTCCGGTTCCTCAAAATCACAGCGTCCGGCTTGTGGCCAGCCGAGCCCGGAACCTCCGTCCAGGCGTTGCGCCGCAACGATGGCTGGATTGAGATCGCGATCAACCCCAAAGCGGCCGCGGACTGGATCCGGGTGGACGCCACCGGGCGGCTGAGCGAAGTATTGGCCCGAGAGCTGGGCGCTCCGACCGGTCCGCCGGTGCTGTCCCGGGCTCGGATGACGGTACCGGCCGACCCTTCCGCGCTGACCGTCGCCGACCACCGTGAGATCAGCGAACTGCAGGATCTGGTCTGGCAGAGCGAACGCTGGGAGGATGCTCAGAAACACCTCGCAGCGCACCTGGTCTCACGTACCGGGATGGACGCCCTACCGGCGAATCCGTATCCCGGGCAGATAAGCAGTCGAGTGAATCGAATGGGCCTGCGGCTGGGCGCCCCGGGTGCGGCCCGGCGCCGGGAACTGCTGCCGACCGCCCTGAACGAAGCGCTGTGGCTGCGTCACGATGACCGCCGCCCGGCCACCAGCCAGCAGATCACGCAAGAGCTGGCCGGCTCGCTGGATGCGATCGGCCAGGCGACCGGCGTACGCCTATCTCAGGCCGGGCCCCGGCATTTCGTCGCCGAATTCCCGGACGGCACCAAGGGCGAACTGGAGATCACCGACGGGCAACTACCGAGCGGGACCGCAGCCAGCGTGCAGTCGGTCGAGGAGATTCAAATCAGCCAGCAGGCCGGCGAAATTATGACCTACCCAGGGCGCGGAACCCTGTTGATCGGCATCGCGGGCGCGGTGGCGGAAATAGCGGCGATGCACAACCGAGCGCCCGTGCACGGTCAGGTTCTCAGCGCCGACGGCCCGACGAATGCAGGCGCGCTGACCACGACCGACCGGCGGGGCCTGGGCGAACTGCTGATGGCGGCGCAGCTACCTCGCTACGAACGCGATTCCGCCTTTTCCGCGCTCATGCCCGCGCTGTGGCCGGACGCCGATAACGCCGGGTCGGCCCTGACCAACGACGACGGGCTGAGCCGGGCCAAGGGATATCTAGGCCAGCTGAGGGGTCGGCTCACCTGGCGGGGCGGCCTCGAGGTTCCGGTCGAGGCCGAGCTCGCGACCGCCGAACTGACCCCCGACGAGGAACGCGCGGTCGCCACGCTGGCCGGGCTCGACCACATCCACGCGACCGAACAATCGCCAGGCCGCAGCACCTATGCCATGGTGCTGAAAAATGGCGAACAACTGGGACTACAGCTGATCGCTCAGGAAGGCGGCGTGGTCGCGGCACCACAACCAGCCGGCATCGCCCGGGCCCGACTGCTCGTCCAACTCGCCCGTACCGCCACCAGTGCGGGCTACGACACGTCCGGATTCGCCGATCAGCAGCACCATGCCCAGCTGCTCCAGCAGGTGTACGAGACGACCGCGGTGGAAGAAGCACTCCGGCGGGCTCAATCCGTCCTACCGTTGAACCCCGATGACGGGCAGCTCATCGATCCAGCGCTGCTCGGATTGCCGCCCGCGAACGGCGCATATATCGCATGGTGGGTGGCAGCGCTGGGCCGCGAGCAGTATCCGTCCTATGTGGTCACCGTCGGTGACCCGCAGGATCCGGAAGCAATCTATTATTGGGCCGAGCCCCACCAGGGTCACGAAATCACCACTCCGCTGGAATTTCCCACGGTGGCGCCGATCGCGCTCTACGTCCGTTCGACCGATTAATCTTGAGACCATGACCCTGCCGCTGGCGCGTACGAACAGCGAAGCCCACGTATATATGGACTTGCATCCCTGCGCATGCGGCGCGACCGGACACGGTTTACGCAGCGCCGTCGTCGAGGTCGACAATGACCTGGCCAGTCGGTATTTCGGCGACTGCGAATCGTGCGGCACATTCCGCGAATTCCTGTTCCGGTTACCGGATCACACCGTGGTTCCGCACCCGGGAACAGTAGTGTACGGCGACGGATCGCCCTCCCAACTGCTGGATCCGGGCGAATGGCTCTGGGTCGCCGACCACAATGCGAACGCTGTTCCTGCCGATATCAGCACACTGGATGCGGCCGGATCGCGCCGGGCCCGGTTGCGGCTCTCGGCCGCGGAGGCGGCTATCGGCGAGGTGTTGGCGTTCTTCGCACCGCAGGAGACCGATCTCGACCCGGACGCCATCGAATCTGATCTCGGCAAGGTCGTGTACGAGCGGGAGCCGGGCCGGTTCGAGCGGGCCCGGCTGGAGGTCGTACGCGCCGCCTATCGGGAATTGCTGGCCGAGCTCGACCGCGCGATCACCGGCTCGTGACCATGCGCGGCGAGTACACCGTATTGGCCAGCGAGTACCAGATTCCCGCACGGTACGATCCCACGGTGGCGTCTGCGGCAAGCCGTTCGTACGCACACCTGCAGGTTCCGATCCACACCGTGAGGTGGTTGTCATCGCCAGCCCGCTGATCTTCCCCATCGGTCATTACGTCGGGGCGCATTATCCCCACGCCGGCGCCGAATTGGATTTCCACGTGCTCAGGGTCGGCTGGGAGATCTACCGGCTGGAGACCAACGAACAGTTCGGTGTCTGGGCGCTGGCTCATGGCGTCCCAGAGCCGGGCGGCGATGCCACCGAGTGGACCCGGCCGGCGCTTGAGGGCGCGGCGCGGGCGGGCGGTCTGGCCGCCGTACCGGCCGCTCTGGACGAGCTGCTGACCAAGGACCTCGTCATCGAAGTCACCCCGGACAGCGAGGACGCGATTGAGTTCGCGCGGGTGACCCGGACCCGGTCGCTGTTGGTCGGGCTCGGCAATACCGCCGACGATCCGCAGCATTTCGGTATTGGCCTGCCCGGTGGAAATCCGATCATGCAGGCGACCACGTTCGAATACGAACTGTGGAAGTGGGGCCACGCGTGCGACAACGTGTGGCACATCTGCAATGTGCTGGCGCAGGTTGGCCGGGACGTCGCCCCGAACGATCCGGAGCAGACCGACCCGGCCCGGGTGCTAACCCGGGTCCTGCCGGCGATCCAGAACCTCGTCGCCCATGGCGTCATTTACCTCGACGAGGCCCGCGAGGAACTGCCTGAAATGGCTTAATACGTTTTTGGGGCGTCGACGGAATCGCCTGCTACACAGGCGATTCCGAATTCCGGCTCATTAGCGGACGCTCGGCGTACTGGTGCTACTCGGCGCGGGCGGAAGGCTCGGGCTGGCACTCGGGGATGGACTGGAACTCGCGGACGTACTGGAACTCGCGGACGTACTGGCGCTGGGGCTCGGGCTAGGCGACGAGCTGCTGGGCGGTGTCGCCGGCTGGACCGGGCTGGCGACCGGCTCGCCGACTCCCTCCAGCCCGGATGTGGTCGTGAAGACCGCCCACACCTCGATGGTCAGAGTCCCCGGGCCGGCGTCGGTCAATTTGACCGTCGCCTTTCGGTCGGTCGCCGCCGCGGATCCGGTCCCCGCGGTCGAGCCGTCGGCGTTGACCACCCGTACGGCGAACTCGCTGGGCTTGATCATCGCGTTGGCCGCGGCGTCCCAGTCCCAGCTCACGGTGACCGTATCGCCCGCATCCTGACCCTGCAGGTGAGCAGGCAGCAGCGTGGCGATAGCGACCGAGGCGGCCGTCCCGGTGACCTGCTGCGTGCCGCGTGCGCTCCACGCCGAGACCGACAACGTATAGACGCGACCGGCTGGCAGCGTCGGAACCGCGACGTGATCGGCCGTCGCCGCAACTGCCAGCGGCGTACCGACCGACTGGCCGTTGCCACCAACCACCGTGACCCGGTAGCCACGCACACCGCTGCCCGGCTTCGCCGGCGCGTCCCATTCCAGCTGCAACGCCGGCCCGGCGGCCGTGAGCACAGGGTCAGCCAGCAGATTCCGCGGTGCCGACGGCGCCTGCGGTGGGGCCGGCGTGATCCGCGGCGGCGACGGCGGCTTGGGCAGCGGCGGGCTGGTCTTGGGCGGAGTCGTCTTGGGTGGGGTCGTCTTGGGCGGGGTCGGCGTGCTCTTGGGCGGGGTCGTCTTTGGTGGCGTCGTTTTCGGTGGCGTCGTCTTGGGCGGGGTCGTACGCGGCGGGCTCGTCTTCGGCGGAGTGGTCCGCGGCGGCGTGGTCTTCGGTGGAGTCGTACGTG
>JBEDUI010000266.1:0-24174 GCA_040414495.1 Mycobacteriales bacterium | reverse complement strand
GTCGTTGTAGATGGTGTATCCGTAAATGTGCTCCCGTGCCTTCGCGGCCGGAATGTCGGACCCGCCGCGGCCGATGACCGCGGCGAACTCGAATTCGAAATCCACTTCATCGGCGTACGGCGGAACCACCACCACATCGCCGTCGGCGCCGAGGCTGGCCGTATTTCCCTTGTAATAGGCGGGAAACTCGTACCATTCGGCCGGAATCTCCCGCCCGAGTCGGGGATAGATGTTACGCAGGTGACCCTCGAACGCCATGAAATCCCGCAGCAGCGGGGCATCGGGCACCGCCGGCAAGCGCTCCACATCGGTCAGCGGACAACGCCAGGTCGTATCGCCGGTCCATTCCATTGTCAACGCTGCTGCATCGAGCGCCAGATGACCGGCCGCGATGAAATCAACCACCCGGGGTGGCGTGATCGCCTCGGCGATCCGGTCCGCTGCCTCGGCCGCCAGTCCTTCGGCCAGAAACCGGTCGCGGGTCGCCGCCGTAATGTCGATGACCGCATCGGTTCCGCTCAGCACGCCGAGTCGGCGTAACGGGCCCAGCGGACCAGGTATCGAGAACGGGACGAGCCGCATCAGCCGACCACGAGCTCGTAGACTTCCCGTTCCCGCTTGGCCAACAACGGGACGACCTCGCCCTCGATGATTTCTTGGAAATGCGGCGTTTCCCGGTGCGCGGCCAACGCCTCGGCGTTCTCGTACTGCTCATACAGTAGGAACAAATCGTCGGTCTCAGTCGAGCGGCTCGCCTGATAAAGCGTGCAGCCGGGCTCGTGTTTGGCCACCAGTGGCGCCATCCGGCCCAACGCCTCCGCGACCTTGTCGGAGTTTCCGGCGGTGACGTGGTATTTCGCTACCAGGACGATCATTTATTCTCCTCCGAGCGGGCGGCGGGTTTCGAGTATGTGCTGGAGGGTCCGCCCGAATACCCACTCCATTGCCTCGTCGTCGAAGAAATCGCAGTGCGTCCGCACCACCTCGATCGCCTGCCGGTACGTCAGTTTGTCGCGTGAGGCCGGAAAGTCCGAGCCCCAGACCAGCCGGCGCGGGCCGAAGGCCTCGGCCACCGGTCGGAACTGTTCCCGCGCAGTGTTGTACGGGAAATCCCAGTCGTCCATCGAGGCGTATTGAAAACCGGACACTTTCAGCAGGATGTTGGGTACGTCGGCCGACCGCAGCAATTCCTCGACCGGTTCGCCGACCTGCATGCCGCCGAGGTGGTGGCACAGAATCGGCAACGTGGGAAATCGCAGGGCGATCTCGCGGATCTGCGGTTGCCAGGCCGGTGCGGCGGCGATGCTGGGAACGAGGTTCAGTTCGGCCGCGGTGGCGAAGAATTCCAGCCCGTCGGGCGAGGTGAACCAGCCATCGGGTTGGTCGACGTAATGGGTGAATCCGACGATGGGGTAGCGTTTGGCCGCCTCGCGCAGTCGGTCGGCGGCACCGGAGGTGTGGTAGGTGGGCCACCAGGAACAGTCGACGTCCGCGACCTGCAGAATCCGGTCCGGGTGCGCGGCGGCCGCCTCGGCCCCGTATTCGTTGTTGTCCGGGTTGTCGTCGATCCGCGCGCAGACGAGGAATGCGCGGTCGATTCCCCAGCGGTCCATTTCCCACAGCAGGGCATCGATCGAACCGCGGCTTTCGGCGTCGGGCACCGGCGGTTGGTACGGCCAGGTCCGCCAGGCGTGGCAGTGCGCGTCAATAATCATGTCCGCATTCTCCCGTACCGCTCGGCCAGAACGGCCTCGGTGAGGTCAGCGGTGGTCTCCCGACCGGAGAAGAACAGCCGTAGCTCATCGACCATGAACCGGAAGAAATGGGTGCGGCTCTCGATCGTCACACCCGCGATGTGCGGGGAGAGGAATACGTTCGGCAGGTCCCGGATCGGCGAATCCACGGGCATTGGTTCGGGATCGAACACGTCAAGGCAGGCGATGATGTCCCCATCGGACAGTCGGTCCAGCAGTGCGGCGGTGTCGACCACGGCACCACGGGAGACGTTGACGAATACGGTGTCCGCCCGCAGCATGGCCAATTCCGGCGCCCCCAGCAGCGCGCGTGTGCCGGAGGTCAGCGGTACCAGGCAGAACACGACATCGCCGTGAGCCAGTACGGTTGGCAGGTCGGCTAAGGCGACGCCATAGGCCGGGGCCAGATCACGCGCCACGTAAGGGTCGTAGGCCAGAATGTCCACACCGAACGGTCGCAGCAGTTCGGTCAGCCGCCGACCGATGTGCCCGAAACCGATCAACGACACCGGCCGGCCCGACAGCTCGCGGTTGCCCTGCACACCAGTGGTTGCCGGCTCATGGTTGATCAGGCGGCGGAAGCGGTTCCCGGCGTCCCGTAACCCGATCAGGGCGAGGGCCAGGGCCCATTCGGCCACGCCCATCGATGACCCGTGGCTGGTGTCCAACAGCCGGATCCGGTGCTCGCGGACCGCCGGAACGTCGACCCGGGTAGCGAATCGGTCGCCTTCCAATTCACCGATCAGCCTGAGTCTGGATCCGGCCAACACGGTGCCGGTGACCATCGGCGCGCCGTGACAGATCAGCAATGCGTCGAGGTCGGCCGCGAATTCGGCCAACTGCTTTTCGGCAGCGGGGTTGGGCGGCGGGGCGCTCGTCAGGCCCGATGATTCGGTGAACACGTGGAATCGGAAATCGGCGAATTCCTGTAGCCGGGCCAGATCCACCTCGGACAGGTAGCGATCCCGCACCGACTGATTGCAGGCCAGCCCGACGACCGGTCGGGTCATCGGAACGCCACCGCGCCATCCTCCCGGGAGGGCGTATGCCGCAGATCGGCCGGTACGGGTGGATGCGCGGCCAGTCCGGCGTCATCCAGCGCGATCCCGAGCCCGGGCCGGTCCGGCGCGATGAGGTATCCGTCCCGCACCTCGATCACGCCGTCCACAATGTCCGTCCACTGTGGCGCGTCCTGGGGCACGTGCTCCTGGACATCCCAGTTGGGCACGGTGATTCCCAGCTGCACCTGGGCCGCGGTCGCGACCGGCCCGGAGGGCACTGCGTGCGGGATGATGCCCTGGTGATGTGCCTCGGCCAGTGCACAGATCTTACGTACGTGCGTGATCCCGCCGGCCACACCGACATCGGGCCGGATGAAGTCGACGTTGCCATGCTCGACGTATTCGCGGAATTCCCAGATCGTCGTATTACGTTCACCGGCCGCCATCGGCAGGCGCGATTTCGCCGCCACCTCGCCGAACGACAGAACCGAGTCCGGGGGAATAGGGTCCTCGACGAAAAGCGGCCGCAGCCGGGCGATTTCGTCCATCAACATCAGCGAATCGCCCGGACCCATGTTCCGATGCAATTCGATGCCGACGTCGATATCCCAGCCGACGGTGTCGCGAATGGCCTCGAACCGTTCGAGAAGATCCTTGATCTTGGCCGCGTGCCGCATCTGGTGATGCTCGTGCTGGAACAGCAACGCCTTCAGCGCCGTATAGCCCTCTTCCACCGCCTCTTTGGCCGCCCGCGCCACCTCATCCACCGTTCCGGTGCGCAGTACCCGCATCGCCCGCACGGCTCGTCGCGACTGGCCACCCAACAATTGCCACACCGGCACGCCGAAATACTGCCCGCGCAGATCCCACAGCGCCTGGTCGACCGCCGACAGCGCGCCGACGACGGCCATCCCGCGCATGCTCATCGCCCGGTACAGGCTGAGCCAATGGTGCTCGACGTCGTGGGCGTCCTTGCCGCGCAGATAGGGCTCGAATGTCGTGATGATCTCCGCCACCGCGCCGGGCCAGCCGAAATACGTCGATTCACCGACTCCGACCAGTCCGGACTCAGTGGTCACCTTTACGTAGGCGCCGTGACCGGAGACGATTGGTTTGACGCTCGCGATCGTCAGCCGCGCGCTCACGGCTGTCCCTGCGCCGGATAGACGAAGTCCGGTGCGATCCGAACGGACGGTGCCTCGATCAGTTCGACCACAGTGGAAAACCCTTCGGTGGGGGCGAAATAGGCGAATGCGCCGTCCCCGGTGGCGCCGAAACCACGGGCGCTCTGCAGCGGTATCCACCCGCGCGCCAACGCCTCGGCCACCGCGGCCGGATGGTCCGGTACGTATTTGCCGACGTGTTGCAGGCCCTCGCCGTGCACATCCAGATGGTCGGCGAAAATGCTCGGCCCGGACAACGGCTGGACGAGTTCGAACTGCACATCGCCGGAGAACGCCAACGCGTGCCGCAGGCTGAATTCCACGTGCTGTCCCCGGTATATGGTCTCGCGCAGGCGCGGCGGGGCCAGGGTGTACGCGGTCCACGGGCCGATTCCCAGCCGTTTGGCGTATTCGCGTACGGCCGCATCGAGGTCGCGTACGACAATCGCGACCTGTCTGAACGGTGCATCAAGTGGACTATCAGCCACGGCTCACCACCTCGCTCAGGCCGAGGAATTCGTCAATGTCGTCCTGATAGGCATGAACCGAACCGGCCATTACGTCCTCCAGCCGAACCGGCTGCCCCAGCAACGACGACTCATAGACGGCCAGAACCGCCGCTAGCGCGGACAGTCCGCCGGATCCGTCGACCTCCGGGGCCCGCCCGGTGCTGACCGCGTCGGCGAAATCGTGCAGTTCGACCGCCAGATGCGCCGCATCCGATTCGGGAAAAGCCAGGTCATATTCGGCGGCATCGGATCCGAACAACGCGGACGTGAGTTCATCGACCGGGCTGCCGCCGATCGCGGCCAGCAGATCCTTTCCTTGCAGCGGTTTGTCGCCTCCGGTCCACACCTGCACCGGGCCGCCACTGCGGTCGCCGGGCAGGCTCATAGAACCGTTCCGACCATGCAGCGTGCGCTGGTAGTAATGGCGGCCCGGACCGGAGGGCAGATAGTCCAACACGACCGTAACACCGGATTTCGTGGTCAGCTGCGCCAGCAGCGAATCCTCGCCGGTGGCGGTGATCCGCGTGCCGTCGGCGGTACGCCGTACCGGCTCGGCGATGAATCCGCGACCGTAAACCGTATCAATGTCCCCGAGCAGAAAATGCACGATATCGGTGAGGTGAACGCCCATATCCAACCCGATCGCACCCCGGAGCTTTTCGTGCCGCCACGGCGTGATGATCACCGAATCGCTGCCGCCCAGATGCATCTCGACCATCAGGTGCAACGGACCGAGCAGGCCGGCATCCAACACCGCCCGGGCGACCCGGTTCCCGTTGCCCCGCCGGTAATTCTCGGCCGTAGCCAGGATTGCGTCACCTTCGGCCGCGGCGTCGATCAACACCCGGCCCGCGCGGACGGTCAGGCCCAGCGGCTTTTCGCAGATCACGTGTTTGCCGGCCCGCAACGCGGGAGCGGCCAGGACGTGATGGGTCGCCGGGTCGGTGACAATATCGAATGCCGCCACGCCCGGATCGGCAATAGCGCCGGCGATGTCGGTGTGCACAGCGGGCCGGCGGCCAAACAGGTCGGCCACCTCGTCGGCCATCCGACTGGCCGCCGCGGCGTCTATGTCACACACCGCCGCCAATTCCAGGTTGAGTCGACCGACGCTCCGCAATGCCTGATAGCCACGCAGATGCCGCCGCCCCATTCCGCCACAACCGACCAGGCAAACGGGCACAGTCATCGAATCACCAGCATTTCACCACCACCGGAAGCATGGGCTCTGGTTTGCCTGATGATCCGTACGGCCGTCATCAGCGGCAATGGAGCATGCCGTGCATCGATGTACGATCGTGACATCTTCCGGTTCCGGTCAGGATTACCCATTGACGGCCGCAGGAGTGCGATCCTTTGTGGGACGGCCGATTACGCCGCGGCTTGGCGATATCGGCTCGGCTTGCCGATTTGCGAAATGCGGGCAATGGATGATCGTGACAACGTCTGTACGAGCAGCCCGGGTCGGCGCGCGCCTGGCCGCGCTGTCGATGGCCGAGCGGGCCGCCGCTGCGCAGGACGGCCCGGGCCGGTTGGCCCGCTGCCGGCTGATGTGGATAGTCCGTGGCCTGGGCGAGTGGAATCTCCCTGACGGCGGCACAATTGCGCTGCGTCCGGGGACCGTGGTGCTGGCCCGACCCGGCGCCGCCCAGCACATCTGTTGGGATGAACGGCATCCGAGTCGCTACGGTTTCGCCGATTTCGACGGCACCGAAACGGTGTTGCCCGACACCCCGTTCTCAGTTCCGGCCGAGCCGCCGCTGGTCGGGCTCCTGGATTACCTGGAATGGCTCGGGACGTGGCGTCCGGCCGGTTGGGACACGCGGGCCGAAGATGTGGTCGACCTGGTGGTCGCCATATGCCTGGCCGGTCCGCTGCGGCAGGCCAGCCAGGAAACGCCGCCGCCGGCGCTGATTCGGGAAGCACTCGATTTCGTCCATCAGGAATGGTCGGATGGGCGGTTACGGCCGATCCGCCTCGGTGAATTGGCGGCGGCCGGCTCGGTGTCGGCCGGACATTTCGCCCGGCGTTTCCAGCAGCATTTCGGGGTTGGCGCGGCCGACGCGCTGGAGCGGCTGCGGCTGGTGCACGCGGCGGAGTTGTTGCTGCACTCCTCGACGCCGTTGGCCGATATCGCCGACCAATGTGGCTTCGTGGACGCGTACCATTTCTCGCGCCGGTTTTCGATGCGGTACGGCGTGCCGCCGGGCCGTTGTCGGCGTGATGGTCTGTCGATTGACACCCACGCACCGCTGACCGAAGTTCACCTGCAGGGACTGGCCGCACGGGTCTGGCCGTCGCGGTATATCGAGCAGGCCGCGAATACCTCGGCCCCGGCCCCGCTCCGCAGTGGACACACCTATGGCCAGGCATTCAGCGTGCCGGGCGGGTTGTTCCTGACCAACGTCAATCTCCTGCTCGCCACCTACGGCAGCCGGCACTCCGGCAGCACGATTACCTTGTTTCGTGGTCGGCCCGGCGGCCGGCTCGACCCGCTCGCGGTGCGCCAGATCCGCCGGATGACCGACAACACGACCGAATCGTTGCAGTTCGCCGCGCAGCCGGCGGGGTCGTATTACCTGCAGCTGTCGAATCCACATGGGACACCGACCTGGTGGTGGCACCAGGGCCGGGACGTGTCCCGGGTCGGTGGTTGCGCGTTTATCGACGATGAACCGGTGCCCGACACGAATTTCATTTTCAGCGCCCACGCCGAACGGAAGGACGCGCTATGAGCAATTCCAGCGGGCGCAGCCTTGACATTCCTCGCGCGGGCCTTCACTATCTTGCACCACGGATGAGGCTATTTCACGGTTTCGCATTCCGTGGCCATCCGATCCGTGCATCCGGTCGAGCGGAGGCACCATCATGCGTGTGGAATGTATTCGAAAGCGTTGTATCGGGATCGCCCTCACTCTAGTGCTTTCGCTGGTTGCGGCCGCCTGCGGCGCCGGCTGGTCGCAGCCAGACGTGTCCGGCTCGCTGACCGCACTGACCAGCAAAAAGGTCACCTTGCACTGGTGGGTATTGCCCAGTCAGGACGAGGTCGACTGGGCCCAGGCATTGGCCGACGGTTTCCACAAACTGCATCCGAATATCACGATCGAGGTGGACCGCAGCGCCCAAGTCGGCCAGCTGCAGGCGATTGTGGCGGCCACGGTCGCGCACAAGCTGCCCGATCTGATGTTCTCCGCTGATGTCTTCACGCTCACCGAGGCATCCAAGGGTGTGCTGCTGAACCTGTCGCCGTACATGAAGGCGTACGGCTACAAGAAGTCAGACTTCGTCGACGGCATGATGCAGCTGGGCAATTACCAGGGCAATCAGTACGTGCTGCCGCGCGGAATGGATCAGATCGTGACGGCGTACAACCCGGCGCTGTTCAAGAAATTCGGCGTGCCGCTGCCCAAGGAAGGCTGGACCTGGGAGGAATTCCTCGCCGCGGCCAAGAAGCTGACCCGCAAGGTCAAGGGCACTCAGTACTACGCGATGGGCAGCGGCGGCAACAACCACACCTCATACCCGATCTACGTGCCGTTCATGAAGGGTTGGGGCGGCAAGCTGAGCAAGAACGGACAGGCCAACTTCACCGATCCCAAGCTGGTACGCGGCATTTCGGAGTTGATGAACTTCGCCCAGAACTACACGCCGTGGTTCGCGCCGCCGCCCAGCGATCCATTTCTGGCCGGGCAGGCCGCGATGGAATGGGTACAGCGCCCGGTGCTGTACGGCTGCTGTATCAGCCCCGACCGCAAGAAATGGACCAGCTCGTTCACGCCGCAATTCGTGAACTTCCCGCTCTTCCAGACGCCGGCGATCGGCGCCGGCATGGCCGGCTGGGGTGCCACTGTGGACACCAAACACCCCAAGGAAGCGGCCGCGTTCCTGATGTACACCTTGTCGCGGCAGGGCCAGCTGGCCTATTCCAAGGCCGCGGGCGAGGTGCCGATTCGGACCGATCTGCTGGGCAGCACGATCTGGCGGAATCAGATTCCCGACGGCGCCAAGCTGGATCAGAAGGCGTTCGCCGACTTCACCCAATACCAGAGCTATCCACCGTCCAACATCCCCTTGGCCACCGACGGGCAGATGGCAGCGACGATGACCAACCTCTTCGACGAGATGCGTTTGGGCAAGGCGAGTCCGGCCCAGGCATTGGCGAGCGCCAATAAAAACATCAACGCGGCGTTGAAGTCGCTCAACCAATAACCGGAGGCGGGAATGGCTGATATTCCTGGGATCGCCAAAACCGGGCACAATCCCCGCCGGCGCGAGGCCGCCGCCGGTTATGGATTCATGTTGCCGGTGATCCTCGGATTGCTCATCTGGACGCTGATCCCGATGGTGATCTCGCTGTACTACTCGTTCACCCGGTACAACCTGCCGAAGCCGGCGAAGTTCATCGGTGGCAGCAACTACACGACGCTCTTCAGCGATTCGACCTTCTACAACTCGCTGAAGGTGACGGTCGTTTTCGCGATCGTCAGTGTGCCGCTGGGTCTGGCCGTCGGCCTGCTCATCGCGGTGCTGCTCAACCAACGGATCCCGGGAATGCGAATTTTCCGTACGTTGATCTACCTGCCCGCGGTGATTCCGTTGGTGGCCAGCGCGGTCGTGTTCAAGGACATGATGTCCCCATCGAATTACGGCCTGTTCAACTACATCCTGATGAAGCTGCATCTCCGCAGCACGCCGATCGAATTCTTCACCAACCCCTCGACCGCGTTGTGGTCGGTGATCTTCATGGCGCTGTGGGGATCCGGCGGCTCCATGCTGGTGTGGCTGGCCGGCCTGCAGAGCGTGCCCGAAGACCTGTACGAGGCGTCCAGGGTGGACGGTGCCGGTGCGATCCGCCGATTCTTCGCGATCACGTTGCCGATCATCAGCCCGACAATTCTGTTCAACGCGGTGCTGGGCATCATCGGTTCGTTGCAGGTTTTCATCCAGTCGCTGGTGATTTCCGGCAGCGCCAACGGTTCGCCCCTGGGGTCGCTGGACTTTATCGATGTCTTCATCTACCGGCACTCGTTCGGCACCCTGCAGATGGGTTATGGCGCAGCCGCTGCCTGGGTGTTGTTCGCGATCGTGTTGGTGGTGACGCTGCTGTTCTTCCGCCTGAGCCGCCGTTGGGTGTTCTATCAGGGAGGCGATCGCTGACATGGCCGTAGCAGAGACCCTGCAGCAGTACGAAGCCCGGCGGGCCCGACTCGCGGGGCGCCCCGGCGGGCGGCGACGGCGCTGGACGCCCGGCCGGATCGCGATCGTCGTGGTGCTTGTCATCACGACCTGTTTCTTTCTGTTCCCGTTTTTCTGGGTCGTGTCCACGTCGTTGCAGACCACAGTGGAGCAACAGACGCTGCCGAAGGTGTGGTGGCCGAGCGTCCTGCAGTGGCACAACTTCTCGGTCGCCTGGGCGGTGGCGCCGTTCACGACCTACCTGTGGCACACCGCGTTGATCGTCGCGTTGGTGGTGGCTGGCTCGGTCAGTTCGGCGTCGCTGGTGGCATTCGCATTGGCCCGGATGCGCTTTCCGGGACGGGAATTCTGGTTCAACGCGATTCTGTCCACAATGATGTTGCCCGGTACGGTGACGTTGATCCCGCTCTATCTGATCTTCAAGGATCTCGGCTGGCTTGACACGTACCTGCCGTTGATCGTGCCGGCCTTCTTCGGTGGCGGACCGTTCAACATCTTCCTGCTGCGGCAGTTCATTCTCGGCATTCCCCGGGACATGGACGAGGCGGCCCGGGTGGATGGCGCGGGTTGGCTGCGGATCTACTGGAATATCGTGCTGCCGACGATCAAACCGGCGTTAGCGGTGACCGCCTGGATGACGGGCCTCGCCACCTGGGGCGACCTGTTCGGACCGCTGATCTTCCTGACGTCCTCGCAGAAGTGGACGCTGGCACTGTCCATTTACGAATTCCCGCAGATGCAGCCGACCGGCTGGGGCAGCCAGTTGGTGATGTGTATCGCGCTCGTGGTGATGTTGCCCGTGGTGATCGGGTTCTTCTTCCTGCAGCGGTGGCTGATCGAGGGCGTCAACCTCACCGGAGTCAGTCGCTGATTTCCAGACCGAAGCCCGGGGCGGCCGACGGCACCAGTCGGCCGTTCTCGGGTACGGCCATTCCGGGTGTGCTGTTGGCCTCGGTCAGCGGAATGCCCGGTGGGGTACCGATGAAGAATTCGGTCCACGGAATTCCGGGCAACCCGAAACAGGCGTGCTGCCCGTAGACGGTATTGCCGCCGGCATGCGGGATGACGGTGACGCCGGCGGCACGAGCCAGCGCGCAGATCTGGATCAGCGGCGTCAATCCGCCGACCCATTGGATATCCGGTTGCAGAATATCGACCAGGCCCTCGCTGACCGCGTGCTGGAATGGTACCGGGGTGAACCAGTGCTCGCCGGTCGCGAGAGTCTGCCAGGGCAAGCGGCGCCGCAGTTCAGCATGCGACCGGATATCGTTCGATTGCAGGCATTCCTCCATCCACCGAATCCGGTACGGACGCAGCGCTTCGGCCAACCGTACGGTGTAATCCACGTCGAAT
This sequence comes from Mycobacteriales bacterium, assembly GCA_040414495.1. GTDB lineage: Bacteria > Actinomycetota > Actinomycetes > Mycobacteriales > QHCD01 > DATAVB01. The sequence continues at coordinate 13,198 of JBEDUI010000266.1, read as the reverse complement.
GCCATCCAACAATCGAGCATGATCTCGACGTCGTCGCCGACCTCGTCGCGGGTTTTGCGGACAAGTTCAACGTTGCGCTTGAGGCCATCCAGGCCGTCGGCCGGACCGTACGGACAGGGCAGTTTGACGGCGGTGAAACCCAGCTCGGTGTACCAATCGGTGTCGGCGCCGGTGGCGTAGCAGGTCATTTCATCGCGGGAAGGACCGCCGAGCAGCTGGTATACCGGCATTCCGAGCAGCTTGGCCTTCAAATCCCACAGCGCCAGGTCGATGGCGCTCACCGCGAACGAGGCCAGCCCGGCCGCGCCGAACGGGGCGCACATTCGGACCGCCATGTCGTACGTCTTTTCGGTCGCGAACACATCCTCGCCGGCCAACCGCGGACCGAGGTAGTCGTCGATGACCGCGGCGACCGGCCGGCCGTTGCTGCCGACCGCGAATCCGGTCGAACCGTCCTCCGCCTCCACCACACAACCGAACTGACCCCAGGTCGGTGTCCAATCCGGCCGGTACGCGGCATAGCGCGGGTAATTGGTCATCGGATTGGCGACCGGTCCGGCGGCCGGCCACGGGTCACGCCGCCGGGCCGAGTGATGGGCAAGGTCGAGGGCTCGGCTGGAATATTCCACGGTGCGGATTGACGTGATTTTCATAATGCATAATGTAGGTCGCGTGGGCCGACATGGCGTCGAGCTGGCCGGATCAGGCAATGCCGGACCTCCGTAATGAGGCGACAATAGCCTTTGGGATTGCCGAACGGAGGTGGCGGCATGCAGCGTGCGCGGATCGCCGTGATCGGTGCGGGTTGGTATGCGAGGTTGGCCAATATCCCGAGTCTGCTCGATTATGAGGGCGCCGAACTCGTGGCGATCTGTGACACCGACGAAACCAGGGCACGGGAGACCGCGACTGAGTTTGGTATTCCACGGTATTTCACAGATTTCACGCAGCTGCTGCGTTCGGGAATTGCCGACGGCGTCGTGGTGACCGTGCCGCACACGGCGCACTATCCGGTGTGCCGGGTCGCATTGGACGCCGGTCTGCACGTATTGGTGGAGAAGCCGATGACGGTCGACGCGGCGGATGCCTGGGATCTCGTTCGCCGGTCGGAGCGGGCGGGCCGCCACCTGATGGTCGGTCAGACATTTCATTTCACCAGCGTGGCGCAGTGGGTACGGACCGCGGTGCCCCGGCTGGGCGAGTTGGTGCAGATCGTGGGCACATTCGCCTCCCACACCGAACGGCTGTTCCGCGGTGAATCGGCGCTGCCGGACGGCCGGGGTGGGACGTACGCCGATCCGAAACTGGCCGGTGGTGGGCAGGGGCACGCGCAGCTGAGCCATCTGCTGGGGGTGGTGTGCTGGACGACGGGTCTACGCGCGGCCGAGGTTTTCGGTTACCTCGACAATCGCGGGTTGGCCGTCGATCTCGTCGATTCGATTACCGTCCGTTTCGCCGGCGGTGCGCAGGGATCGTTCACCGGAACCGGCACGGTGCCGCGTGATCATCCAGCACGGGAAAACATCGCGTATTACGGCACCAAGGGAATGCTGGTCTACGACCTGGCCGCTGCCGCCGCCGAGCTGCGGTTGGCCGGCGCCGAGGCTGAGCACAGTGGACTGTCCGACGGTGAATCCGGCTATCCGGTTGACGCACCGGCCCGGGCGTTCGCCGACCTGATGGCCGGCCGGATAGACCGGACGCCCGGCCCGGCCACGCCGGCCGCGCATTCGGTCGAGTTGTTGGACGCCGCCTACCGGTCCGCGGCATCGGGCCGGCCCATATCGATTGAGGGGAGTGGCTCGTGCGGAGTCGAATAATTGCGGTCCTGACGCTGGTCGGGGCATTGATCGTGAGTGGGCACGCGACCGCTGAAACTCCCAAAGCGGCTGGCAGGGGCATCGACAGCGTCGCGGTCAATGCCAGCCAGATTACGGTGCAGGGTCGGGCCGCCGGGTCGGACACAATCCGGCTCTACGCACTGGATCCCTCCCAGGACCCGGCCGATTATTCGGCGGTGCCGGTCGCGGCGACGGTCACCGCATCACCCGGCGGCGCGTTCCGGGCGTCGATTCCACGGCGCTCCGACGGCGTGGACCGGTATTACGACAAGTTCGTCGCGGTTGACGGCGGCGCTGTGCTGGGTGGACCGCATTACGTTGACCACGTCGATTTCGCCGCGCTCGACACCGAGCCGTATCCGCGAACCACGTCGATCAAGGGTCTGTCCGAAGTGGACATGACCGATGACGCCGAGTCCTTGGGCGTCCAGCATGCCGGCGTCAACGTCGTGCTCGGCTCGTTGATGCGCAAGACTCCGGGTGATTCCGGTACGTATATCGAGTTCGACTCCGGCGGCAAGCCCTACTATTTCGACAAAGGTCAAGTCGAGGCTCTGGACCGGCAGATCAAGCCGCTCTCCGACGACGGGATCGTCGTCAATCTGATCCTCATCCTCTACCAGGATGGCAACCCCGATTCCGCGTTCAGCATCCTCGTGCACCCGGACGCTCAGCTCGGCGCCGGCAGCGTATATGCGTTCAACACCAAGACGGCGCAGGGCGTGGCATATTACACCGCAGCGATGGAATTCCTGGCCAGTCGGTATTCGCGGGCCGACCAGAAGTACGGCCGGGCGTTGGATTTCGTGGTCGGCAACGAGGTGGACGCGGCCTGGGTGTGGGCCCAGATGGGCGATCAGTCGCTGGCCGATTTCGTCGAATACTATGCGCGGGCGCTGCGGCTGACCTGGGCCGCGGCCCGCAAGTACTACCAGCAGCCGCGGGTCTACGTGTCGTTGGAACACAACTGGAATGTCTCGCCCGACCCGAGCAAACCGCTGCAGGCATATCCCGGTCGAGACGTCGTGGACGAATTGGCGGCGGTCACGAAGAGCCAGGGCGATTTCCCGTGGGATGTCGCCTATCACCCTTATCCACAGGACCTGACGAACCCGCGAGTCTGGGATGACACCGAGGCGGTGGACTCTGCCGACAGTCCGATGATTACGTTCAAGAATATCCAGGTGCTGCCGCACTATCTGCAGCAGCCGCAGCTGACGTACGACGGTCAGCAGCGGCGCATCATTCTTTCCGAGCAGGGCTGTAATACGCCCAGCGCGAGCCTGGCCGACCAACAATTGCAGGCGGCCTGTTATGCCTATGCCTACTACAAGATCCTGTTCGCCGGTGGCATCGACGCGTTCAATGTGCACCGGCACGTCGACCACCCGCTCGAAGGCGGGCTGCGGCTCGGCCTCTGGAGCTGGGACACGGACAAGCCGCTGGTCGGCGGCAGCAATATGCCCGGTGATCCGAAGTATGTTTACAATGTGGCGAAGTACATCGACACCGCCAAATCCCTGCAGGTGACCGATTTCGCCAAGAAGATCATCGGCATCACTAGTTGGAAGGACGTCATTCCGAATTTCGACCCGGCCAAATTGGACCGCAGCGCCATACCGACCGAGCTGCCGAACGCGACCACCCTGGCCGATCCGCAAACTGTCGGCGACTTCGAACACGGCAGCACCGACGGCTGGCGGGTCGCCGACAATGCCAGTTCGGTCGAGTCGGTCACGGATCCGGCGGCGGCTTCCGGAACCGGGTTGCTGCGGGCGCATTTCGACACCGGCCTGTCGCCGGTCGCCACCGACGCCAAGGTATGGAAAGGCGCCGACGTCGTACTTGCGCACCCAGTCAAGAGCAGCGGACTCGCCTTGTCAGTAAGGATTCCCGAGCCAGCGTCCGGCCAGTTCCAGCCGGGAATCACGTTCCAGGCGCAGATTCGTGTCTACTCGGCCGATGGTGCGGTCGGTTACGCGACCGCTGCAGTGGATCCGTCACAGGGCTGGAACCGGCTGGCCGTGGACCTGCGCGGCTGGTCGGCGGTCAAGCGGATCAAGGTGTGGGTACGGGGGAGTACCGACGACAATTGGTCCGGCAATTTTGACCTCGATCAGGTGCAATTCGCGCGGTCCTAGGCTGACATACTCGGGAGCATGACGGTCCGGCTCGCGCGGCGCGATGATCTTGGTGGCTTCCTGACGCTGGCGGCGCAGGTCGAGGTGTGGTTCGGCCCGATGGTCGATGATCCCGGGTTTCACGCCGCGGTTTCCCGGCATATTGATCGCGGTATGGCGCTGATCGCGGAGGACAGCGACGTTCTCGGTGGACTGCTGTTCGGCGCGAAACCGCCGAAATACCACGTGCATTGGCTCGTCATTGCCGAGCAGGCGCGCGGGCGGGGAGTGGGTCGGGCGTTGATGGATGACGCCGTGAGCAGATTCGTCCGTAGGCCCGGGGTGATGGAGGTGGTGACGTTCGGCGCCGACCATCCCGGCGCGACGTCGAGCGGGGCGCGGGCATTTTATGAACGGCTTGGTTTTCGCCCGGCCGAGGCCACCGACCCGGGCCCGGAGGGAGGTTCGCGGCAGATTTATCGTCGTACGATATCTCCATCATCTGTCGTACTAGAATGATCGGCCATGGCGGCCGAACCCGAAGTAGATACCAGCTATGGCCGGGTGCGTGGCTCCTGGCAGAACGGCGCCCAGGTGTTCCGGGGAATTCCGTACGGGGCGCCGCCGATCGGGACGGATCGGTTTCTGCCGCCGACACCACCGGCCAGTTGGTCCACGACAAGGGATGCGATCGCGTTCGGTCATTACTGCCCGCAGGCCGTGGCCGCGCCGATGTGGTGCGATCCAAGGTTCGGCCCGTATTTCACCGGCGGCCGAGCGGATGAACTGAAATCGGCTGATATCACCTCGGGGGAGGACTGTCTGGTCCTCAACGTGCTGACACCGTCCGCCGACGCAGCCAGCAGGCCGGTCATGGTGTATATCCACGGCGGCGGTTTCCACGGCATGTGCGGCTCGATCGCGACGTTGGCCGATGGCATGGTCCGCGAGCAGGACGTGGTGCTGGTGTCACTGAATCACCGGCTGAATGCGTTCGGTTTTCTCTATCTGGGTGGCATTTCCGATAGGTACGCCACCGGCAATGTCGGGCTCTTGGATCTGGTATTGGCGCTGCAGTGGATCCGGGACAACATCGCGGAATTCGGCGGCGATCCGGATAATGTCACGCTGATCGGCGAGTCCGGTGGCGGAGCCAAGATTCTCGACCTGATGGCGATGGAGTCGGCGCAGGGCCTATTTCACCGGGTGATCGTGCAGTGCAGCGGCTGGCCTGACCCGTTCCCGCGTGACGCCGCGACGCAGATGGCGACTACCTATCTGGACCGGCTGGGTATCGGGACTAACATCGAACGGCTGGCCGAATTGCCGACCGAGACGCTCGTGAACGGGATGACCGACGGAAAGCATTTACGTTTCTACGCGGTGCTCGATGGCGTAACGCTGACCGAGTCACCCTGGCACGATAAAGCGCCGGAACGCGCGGCCGATATTCCCATGCTCGTGGGCAATGCCCGCCACGAAATGACGTACCAAATGGACCCGGCGCTTTTCGCCCTCGACTGGCCCGATGTGCTGCCACAGTTGGTCCGATTCACCCTACTACCCGACGACATGATGCAACTGGTGCTGGACGTTTACCGCGCCAACCGGCCCGACGATTCACCGAGCGACGTGTTCATCGCAATCATGTCGGACCGGCTCCGCGAGATCGGCATCCGCGTCGCCGAATTGCATAGTGCCCGGCAAAAGTCCGTATATCGCTACGATTTTGGTTACGAGTCACCGCTGCCGAATTTGGGCGCCTTTCACACCAGCGAGATGCCGTTGGCAATGCGCCTGGTGCAGTATCCCGAAGCGGAGGAGTTGTCGCGCCGGATCAGCGCCGCGTGGGCCGGTTTCGCCCGCACCGGCGACCCGCAACACACCGGCCTGCCCGTGTGGCCGACGTATAACCAGGATCGGGCCACGATGATGCTCGACGTCGAATCGCGGATCGTTCATGATCCCTGGCCGGCCGAACGCCAAGCCGTAGCGGCGCTACCGCATCTCGGCACCGACGTGCGAGCGTTGGGCCATCGCCCGGGCTGATAGGGAATCAGGGGCATTGGACGCGCAGATGAGGCCGCGACGCTAGGTCGTTGCCGGGCGGATGATGCAGCGGAATCCGAGGTGCGACATGGCCGAGTCGATCTGCTGCGCCTGACGCGCGGCCGGACGATAACGCAGACAATAATTCGGTGCGCACAAATGCGATCCGCCTTTGATCACCCGACGGGGAATGTGCGCGCCACCCGACTCGACCGTCTCGAAGCTGTCATCGACCGATTCGACGCGTGGGTTGACCGGCGCACAACAGGGGTGAGCGGCGTCGTCGGCATGCTGAGACCGGAAATAGTCGCTGGTCCATTCCCATACGTTGCCCGCCATATCGAAGAGGCCGTATCCGTTCGGCGGATAACTGCGGACCGGCGTGGTCCGCTGTTTGCCGGCCGGTTTCAGGCTCTGCCAAGGGAATTCGCCCTGCCAGGTATTCGCCATGGTCCGGCCTTTGGGGTTCGGATCATCGCCCCAGGTATAGATCGCACCGTCGAGTCCGCCCCGAGCGGCGAATTCCCACTCGGCCTCGGTCGGCAATGATTTACCGGCCCATTCCGCGTACGCGTTGACGTCTTCCCAGCTGACGTGCACCACCGGATGCCGTTCCCGGCCGCCGGCCGAGGAATCCGGGCCCTCCGGTCGCGCCCAATGAGCGCCGGGCACGTAATGCCACCAGCGGCGTATATCGGTGAGCGGCACCGGACCTTGCGTGGGCTGGAATACCAGCGAGCCGGGCACCAGCAACGCCGGATCCAGCTTCGGGTACTCGGCCGGATCCAACGGCCGCTCGGCCACTGTGACATACCCGGTCGCCTTCACGAAACGGCGGAACTGCGCAATCGTCACCGGGGTCTGGTCGATCCAGAAGCCGTCCACCGTCGCGTAGTGCGGCGGCCCCTCCTCGGGATAACCGGCCAGATCCGAGCCCATCAGGAACGTGCCGCCGGGCACCCAGACCATGTCTTTGGCCGGCGGTGCCCCCGGTGTCACGCCCGGTGCAGTCGACGTTGTCGCGCTCGAACCGTCCGCCATCGAACCTCCCAAACCCGTACAGCAGGCAATTCCCACCCTAGGGCGCCGATCGCGGACCAGCCCGGAGACCTACCTCACCGCAGAATCATGGGAAAGGTCGGTAAAAGTCCTACTCGTCCGAGTCGTCGACGACGTGTACGGCCGCTTCCTCCGCCGACGCGGCGGCGCCGTCGATTCCCACATCGGCCGCATAGAGCTCGTCGTCTGTGTCCACTTCGGCGCCTTCGTCGAAGCTGACCAGCCGACCGGCACGCCGATCGCCGACCTCGTCGTCGAGCAGTTCGCCATCGGTGTCGGAATCGTCGCCCAGCCCGTCGTCGTCGCCGTCGCTGACGTCCGCCTCTTCCCGGGCCAACCGGCCGGACAGGCTCTCGCCCTCTTCCTCTTCCTCGGCGGTCGTACCGAAGTCATCGAGCTCGCGCGGGCGCTCCGGCGGCGAGTACCCCTCGTCGAGTGGGTCGCCCGTGCGGCGGCCGCCGTCCTCGCCGTCCTGCGGGAAGGGGTCGTCCCCAAAGTCGTCGGCAGTCACTGTTGCTCTCCCCCGTTCCGGAGTCCGATCGTCCAATGCTAGTACGGGTCCCGCACGCCGCTCCGAGCAGCGGCCCCGGGAAAAGTTGCCTGATGAAACTCACCAGATTTCGGGCCGCGGCCCGGCATGTCCGGATCGAGTCGCCGGACAAGCGAACGAATGCGTGAATTCCCGGATCTATTAAACGGAAAGGAACGTCGTAGCTACGCAATCCCATCACCGCTGTGAGGAGGGAGTCGTGGCTGTCCTCCGTAACTCCCGCGACCTGGTCGCGGTGCTGATCGTCGGATTGTTGGGCGCGGTTTTGGTGGCATCGGGAATTGGCGGCGGAGCGCTGACGATGTTCACGTACCACCACGCCGGCCCGGTGGCAGCGGCCGCAGTGGCGACGCCGATCTGGCTGATTCTCTTTTACGCCTTTCTTTACCAACTGGTCGAGGAATGGGTACTGGCCGCGGTCGGTTTCGCGCTGGCCTATACGGGATCGGTCGCGACGGTTGTCGCCGAACTGATGGCGGGCCGGCATCACTCGCTGTGGGTCGGAGTGCCGGTCGGCGTGGGGATCGCGGTCGGCACGCTGGTGTCCGGTGAGCCGCTGACCGGAGACGACGTCTTCGGTCCTTAGGGTTTGGGGTCGTTGCATGGCTACCAGCACAAGGCCACCCGGCGTTACAAATCAGCCATGCGACGCTAAAGTGGGGACCACGAGGTCGAGAGGCGCTGCGACGGGGTGAAACCCGCCACGCTCGGCCTCGGGACCGCGACGTAAGGGCGCCTCCGGAGACAACGGAGGTTGAACGTGCGCGATTCATCGCCCAAGGCCCAGCGGCTGACCCAGATTCTCGACCAGCGGATCGCCGTGCTCGATGGTGCGTGGGGCACGATGTTGCAGGCCGCGCACCTCACTCCGGAGGACTACCGCGGCGGCCGGTTCGACGACCACCCGCGGGACGTGACCGGCGACCCGGATCTGCTCAACCTCACCCGCCCCGATGTCGTACTGGACATTCACCGGCAATACCTCGCGGCCGGGGCCGATATCACCACCACCAACACATTCACCGCGACCAGCATCGGCCAGGCCGACTACCAGTTGCAGTCGCTCGTGCGCGAGATGAACCTGAACGCGGCCGGCCTGGCCCGGCAGGCGGCCGACGAGGCCGGTGGCCGTCTGGTCGCCGGCTCGGTCGGGCCATTGAACGTCACGCTGTCGCTCTCGCCGCGGGTGGAGGACCCGGCCTACCGCGCCGTCTCGTTCGATCAGGTCCGCGATGCGTACGCCGAGCAGATGCAGGCGCTGGCCGAGGGCGGGGTCGACCTGCTGCTGGTCGAGACGATCTTCGACACGCTGAACGCGAAGGCCGCGATGGCCGCCGCCCGTGAGGTGGCGCCGGACCTTCCACTGTGGATTTCCGTGACGATCGTCGACCTCAGTGGACGGACGTTGTCCGGGCAGACGGTCGAAGCGTTCTGGCGCTCGATCGAACACGCCAATCCGCTCGTGGTCGGGGTCAACTGTTCCCTTGGTGCGAAGGAGATCCGGCCGCACATCGCCGAGCTGTCGCGGCTCTCGGACAGCTACACCGCCTGCCACCCGAACGCCGGATTGCCCAACGCCTTCGGCGGTTACGACCAGCAGCCGCGCGAAACCGGCGAGATGCTGGGCGAATTCGCCAAGTCCGGCATGGTGAACATCGTCGGCGGCTGCTGCGGTACGACACCGGCGCACATCGAGCAGATCGCGCAGGCGGTCTCCGGCATTTCCCCGCGCGCGCCGCAGGAACCGGCGACATTCACCCGGTTCAGCGGGCTGGAGCCGTTCGCCATCGGCGAGGACACCGGCTTCGTGATGATCGGGGAGCGGACCAACGTCACCGGTTCGGCCCGGTTCCGCCGGCTGATCGAGTCCGACAATCACCAGGCCGCCGTCGATGTGGCGCTGGAACAGGTGCGGGGCGGGGCCAATCTGCTCGACGTCAACATGGACGCCGACCTGCTCGACAGCGAGCAGGCGATGACCACGTTCCTCAACCTGATCGCGACCGAGCCCGAGGCGGCCCGCATTCCGATCATGGTCGACAGTTCACGCTGGAGCGTCCTGGAGACCGGGCTGAAATGCGTGCAGGGCAAGGGCGTCGTCAACTCGATCAGCCTCAAGGAAGGCGAAGAGCCATTCCTGCGGCAGGCCCGGAAGATCCGCGAATACGGTGCCGGTGTTGTCGTGATGGCGTTCGACGAGCAGGGTCAGGCCGACACCGCCGACCGCAAGGTAGAGATCTGCGGCCGGGCCTACGATCTGCTCACGCAGCAGGCCGGATTCCCCGCCGAGGACATTATTTTCGACCCGAACGTGCTCGCGGTCGCGACCGGTATTTCCGAGCACAACGGTTACGCGAAGGCATTTCTGGACGCACTGCCGCGGATCAAGGAACGCTGCCCGGGCGCGCGTACCAGCGGCGGTATTTCCAACCTGTCGTTCGCATTCCGCGGCAACGACGTCGTCCGCGAGGCGATGCATTCGGCTTTCCTGTTCCACGCGGTGACGGCCGGGCTGGACATGGGCATCGTGAACGCCGGGCAGTTGGCGGTTTACCAGGACATTCCGGCCGACCTGCTCGAACTGGTCGAGGACGTATTGTTCGACCGCCGTCCGGATGCCACCGATCGGCTGGTCAGCTTCGCCGAAACGGTGAGTGGTCGCGGTACCAAGCGCGAGGTCGACCTGTCCTGGCGGGAGGCGCCGGTGGGCGAACGGCTCTCGCACGCGCTGGTGCACGGCATTGTCGATTTCATCGACGAGGACACCGAAGAGGCCCGGCAGGCCGCGGCCCGTCCGCTCGACGTGATCGAAGGCCCGTTGATGGACGGCATGAAGGTCGTCGGCGACCTGTTCGGCGCGGGCAAGATGTTCCTGCCCCAGGTCGTGAAAAGCGCCCGGGTGATGAAACGGTCCGTCGCATATCTCGAGCCGTACATGGAAGCCGAGAAGGAGCAGGCGCGGCTGGAAGGTCGTATCGACACCAGCCGGGGCAACGGCAAAGTTGTGCTGGCCACGGTCAAGGGCGATGTGCACGACATCGGCAAGAACATCGTTGGTGTGGTGCTCGGCTGCAACAACTACGAGGTCATCGACCTGGGCGTCATGGTGCCGGCGGAGAAGATTCTCGACACCGCCGTCGCCGAAAAGGCCGATGCGGTAGGCCTTTCCGGTCTGATCACGCCGTCGCTGGATGAAATGGTGTCGGTGGCGGGGGAGATGCAGCGGCGTGGTTTGCAGTTGCCGTTGCTGATCGGTGGCGCCACGACCTCACGTCAGCACACCGCGGTTCGGATCGCCCCGGCCTATGAGGGCACGACCGTCCATGTGCTCGACGCGTCGCGGGTGGTCGGCGTGGTGTCCGACCTGCTGGATGACGATCGCAAGGGCGTACTGGACGCGAATAACCGGGCTGAGCAGGAGCGATTGCGCGAGCAGCACGCCGGCCGGCAACGGCGGCCGATGCTGTCGCTGGAGCAGGCCCGGGAAAACCGCGAGGTGGTCCCGTTCGACGATTTGTCGGTTCCGGAATTCACCGGTGTACGGAATGTGTCGCCGGAATTGACCGAGCTGCGCGAGATGATCGACTGGCAGTTCCTGTTCCTGGCCTGGGAATTGAAGGGTAAGTACCCGGCAATTCTCGATCAGCCGGTCGCGCGTGAGCTGTTCGACGACGCCAATACGTTGCTGGATCAGATCATCGCCGACGGTTCGTTCGAGGCGCGTGGTGTGTACGGCTTCTGGCCGGCTCATTCCGAGGGCGACGACATCGTCGTACAGTCCGATGTGGACACCGTACGATTCCCGATGCTGCGCCAGCAGACGGAAAAGCACGCGGAACGGCCTAATCGCAGCCTGGCCGACTACATTGCCCCGGCCGGGGATCACCTCGGTGGTTTTGCCGTATCGATTCACGGGGCTGACGAGCTGGCCGAGAAATACGAGGCGCAGAACGACGATTATCGCGCGATCATGGTCAAGGCGTTGGCCGACCGGTTGGCCGAGGCGTTCGCCGAATACATCCACCTCGAGGCGCGGCGGAACTGGTTCGAGCCGGGCTCGGAGCCGGATTTGGCCGACCTGCACGCCGAGCGGTTCCGCGGAATCCGGCCGGCGCTGGGATATCCGGCCTGCCCGGACCACACCGAGAAGCGGGCGCTGTTCGATCTGCTCGGGGCCGACGGTCTGGGTATGCAGCTGACCGAGTCGTTCGCGATGAGCCCGGCCGCCAGCGTCAGTGGCTTGATCTTCGCCCACCCGCAGTCGCGGTATTTCACCGTCGGGCGGCTGGGCAAGGACCAGATCGAGGACTACGCGGCCCGGCGTGGCGTTTCGGTGCCAGAGGTGGAGAAGTGGCTGCGGCCCAACCTCGCCTACGACCCCGAGTGAGGTAGCTCGTACCAACGGGTGGCGGTGCCGCCGGTGACGTCACGCAGTTCCTGTGTGGACATTCCGGCCGCCTGGGCCGCGTTCTGTAAATCGGCCCAGGCGCGCTGGTATCCGCTGCGCAGCTCGATGACCGGCCAATTGCTGGCCAGCATCATCCGGTCGGCACCGAAATGCGCGTAAACCCAGTCGATGTATTTGCGCAGTTTCTGGGCCGACCACTCCGGCCAGGCCGTCAACGCGTCGATTCCGACCGACACCTTGACCGCGACGCTCGGGGCGGCGGCCAAGTCACGCATCAGGTCGGCCCAGGGTTGCCAGCCACCGGATTCGATCGGCGGGCGGCCGAGGTGGTCGATGATGATCCGTAGCGTCGGCACGTTCTCGGCCACGGCGATGAGGCTGCGGACCTGCTCGGCGGTCACCGGCACGACATCCCAGCTGAGCCCGCGCTCGGCCAGTTCGTTCAATATGTCCAGACAGGACGGTCGCAGCAGCCAGTCGATGCTGTCCCGGCCGATCAGGCAGCGGATTCCGCGCACCGGTCCGCTTATCGCGTCGAGCATGGCTGCCGCCACGTCCGCCTCGTTCAGGGGGAGCCAGGAAACCACGCCGGCGACGTAATTCACTTGATCGGCATAGTCGAGCAGCCGGCGGTTTTCCTCCACCGTATTCACCGACTGGATCAATACGGTCCGATCCACCGCCGCGTTATGGATTTCGGCGCGCAGATCGTCGGGTTGGAAGCTGCGGTCGAGGACGTCATGCTGACCGGGTTGCCGCCACGCCTGGTGCGATTCGCCCTGCCGCCAGAAATGGTGATGCGCGTCGACGATCATGCTCACTGCCCCTCGAATACCGGCGGTCGTTTCTGCAGGAATGCGGTGACGCCTTCCCGGAAATCCCGGCTGCCGTAGACGGTGCGGTAGATATCGGTGGCGTCGATCGACTCGGCTGCGGCGCACAACCGCGCATCGATGGTTTTGAACGCGGCCAAGCTCAGCGGCGCTTCATTCGCGATGCGTTGGGCCAAATCGTCCACAGAGGACTCGAGGTCGGTCCGGTCGATGACAGCGCTGATCAGGCCCCAGCGTTCGGCCCGCTCGGCGTCGAGCAGCTCGGCCGTCATCAGCAGCCGCAGCGCCCGGGACCGACCGATGCTGGCGTACAGCCGCGCGGTCACCGCCGGCGGCAG
>JBEDUI010000265.1:0-34803 GCA_040414495.1 Mycobacteriales bacterium | reverse complement strand
TTTTATCGCCTTACTGATCGTCCGCACATGCTCGGCCGATAACGCTCCTTCGGAGGCGGCGGCCGCGGTGGCCGGTAGTTCTGGTTCGATGAGTTCACCGGAAATGCTGACCGTCGCAACTAATTCGTGGGCCGAGCACACTCGTGCTTTCGCCTCGGCCGGCGATAGTCGTAACCGGGCCTGTAAGAATGCTTCGGTGGATAGTCCGGTTTCTTGCCCGGCTATGTCTTGGGCGTGAAAGTCGGCCAGTAACTGCAACCGGCCGAACTCCAGACGCCGCATCTCTGTCTCATAGGCTTCCAGCGCATCAGCCAACTCCGGCCCCGAGAGCCGCCAACGCTCGCCAACAGCAAACCGATCGGCGGCAGCATGCATCGACGCCAGACCATCCGCCACCGGATGCCGGCCCACCATCGTCGTGCTGCTCATACCCAAAACTCTAAGACAACCCACCGACAAAACCAGGCCCAGAACGACCCGCTCAAAAGAATTACTTTTGGTCACCACACGTCACAATCCGCGCCACATAAGCGATCCACGCAGTCCCGCGACAACGACCACGGCGTCCGTCGGGGTGGCCGGAGGTGGGAGCACGACATAAGCCGATTCCGGCAGTCCCGGCAGGTCGAGGAGCCACCCAGAAAGAATTGCTGCTGGTCAGCAAAATCTCACAATCCGAGCCACATAGGCGATCCCGGGAATCCCGCGACAATAACGGCCGTCGGGATGGCGAGGTGCAGGACTGGCGGGATGGCACGGGCGGGTAACCGGGGGTACCGGCGGAGCGCGTTAGCCGTTGGTTGGGAGCGCGCCAGCCGTCGGAGGTGCCGGAATGGCGGGGTGCAGGGTGGCGAGGTGGCGAGGCGGGCGCGCGTCAGGTGCCGGGATGGAAGCGCGTCAGCCGGCTGGGCGCAGCAGCAGGCCGAGAATTTAAGCAATGCCCGTAAGGAGCACGGCCGACCCCGAGCAGGTGCGGGCTGGTAGCGATGATCGCCGGGTCGGCTTCCAACACCCGGGCACATTCGATGGCCGAGGCGAGTACGGCAGCCGCCTTTTCATCGCTTGCATTGTCCAACGCTGGCGCGCTCGGCCCTTCGATGCCGAGCACGATGACGTCGGCCAGACCAGCCTTGGTCATTTCCTCGGCCAACTGTTCGGGGCGGTGGAAATAGGCGGTGGTGAAGCCTTCCGGGTCGTCGCGATTGATTCCATGCTTGATCAATCCGCGCAGTTCTGGCAACGCCGCAACGTCGATCCGGCCGAGCCCGGCCAATTCCAACAGCGCCGCGTACCGGCCGATCGCTGCCGTACAGACGATTCCGCCAGGCCGCACGACCCGGACCGCCTCGGCCAGAGCGCGGTCACGGTCGGCCTGCTCGATCAGGTGATACAACGGACCGAGCAATAGTACGGCGTCCACGGAACTGTCCTCAATGGACAGATTGCGGGCATCGCCCTGTGAGACGGAAAAACCGCCACGGCGGGTAGCCTGCGCGACGTGATCGGGGACCGGATCGATCAGATGCACGGCATAACCGTCGGCCGCGAGCCAGGCGGCGTGTACACCTGTACCGCCACCGACATCGAGTACTGCCGCTGGGGCCGCCGGCAATAACCGCCGCAGCAATTCCTGCGTACGGAGGAATTCCAGCTGGCCGTGGCGCGAACGGATCAACCGCCCGTGCTCGTCATAACGATCCTGGTAGAACGCGAGAATCGTCGGATCCAGTTCGCTCGGCACGCTCCAACTACACCACAGCTCGCTGTCAACAGTCGATTGAGTTACTGATGGGCCCTAGCCGTACGCTGCCGGCATGGACATGTCGGAAATCATTGCGGCGAACCGGGATTCCTGGAACATCATCGCGGGGCACCGGCACGGCGCGCCGCCGGAGTTCTACCGCGACGGTGGGACCGCCCGCGAGCCGATCGAGATCGAATTGGCCGGCGACGTAACCGGGAAACGGGTGTTGCAGCTGGCCTGTTCGACCGGAGACGAGGTGATCAGCTGGACGTTGCGTGGCGCAATCGCCTGTGGCGTAGACATTTCCGAGGTGCACATCGGTAGAGCCCGGGCCAAGGCCGCGGCCGTTGGCCTCACCTGCGATCTGCGGGTCGGCGACATGTTCGGCCTGCCGGCCGATCTGGTTGACCTGGACCTGATCCATATTTCCTGGGGCGGTATTTGCTGGGCACCCCACCTTGGACTGTGGGCACGGATTGTCGCGGACCGGCTCCGTCCCGGCGGCGCGGTTCTGATCGGCGAGCACCATCCGCTGTGGGAGACGCTCAGCGTGGTGGGGGAGAATTCGCTGACCGTGCGCGAGGACTACTTCCAGTCCGGCGCGATCCGGTCGACGCGGGATCCGGCCAAGGCACCGATAGGCGGCCGCGATCGGGATGCGCCGCCGTTGCAGTCGTTTCTGTGGTCGCTGGGCGCGGTCGTGACCGCATTGCTGGACGCGGGGCTGCGCATCGACGCGCTGCAGGAGCGTCCGGCCCGGGAGATGTACGATGGCCTGGGCGACGCGGCCGCGGCATTACCGGCCGTCTATTACGTCAAAGCATCCCGGTGCCTTGTTCGCACCGACCGGGCGTACTAGGTTCCGCGATGTGACTCCCAATGCGGAAACTACACAACCGACGGTGACCCGGCTTGTGCGGGAGTTGCCAGATCTGCTCAGGCAGCACCGAATTCCGGGTCTGTCGATCGGGATCTGTACGAGCGAGGAGATCGTATGGACCGCGGGATTCGGCACGATCGACTTGAACTCGGAAATTCCGGTGACGAGCCGAACGAGATTCGGCGTCCAGTCGTGCTCGAAGATGTTCACCGCGTCAATTGCCATGGCGCTGGTGGAAGACGGCGTGGTCACGCTGGACGAGCCGATTACGACGTACCTGCCAGACTTCCGCGTTGGCAGTCGATTCGAGGCCCGCCCCGAGCGGAAGATCACGCTTCGGCATTTGCTGAGTCATACCGCCGGATTCACCCACGAGGCGCCGGTCGGATCAAATTATGCAGTCGGTCGGGCGTCATTCGACGCGCATTGCGAGAGCATCGGCCAGACCTGGTTGCGTTTTCCGGTCGGGCACCACTACGAATACTCAAATCTCGGTATCGACCTGGCCGGCTACCTGCTTCAGCGCGTCACTGGCATTCCGTTCCCTCACCTGGCCGCGAAATGTGTCTTCGAGCCGTTGGCGCTTGACCGAACCTCGTTCGATCTACGCGTCATCAAAGCCGATAGAGACCGGGCCCGCGGTCACGGCCGTGGCGGCAGGAATGTGCCGACAACCGTGCCGATGCTCGCTGCCGGTGGCCTGTACACAACAGTGGACGACGCCTGTCGTTATCTCCAATTCCATTTAGGGGGCGGCGCGACACAACAGATGTATCCGATACCGTTCGCTCCCGATGATCAGCCGTACGGCTATGGCTTGGGAATTGTCACGATGGAGCACAATGGTGTGCTCGTGCGCGGCCACAGCGGTGGCGGCTTCGGTTTTCTATCGGATATGTACTGGGCGCCGCACGACGATCTGGGCGTCGTGGTGTTGACGAATTCAGTCGATCATCCGCTGCAATGGTCCCTCGTCGCCGACATTTTCAGTGAGCTGATCACCCCAAGGCCGATTCCGAAGCCGGCACTACCCGA
Source organism: Mycobacteriales bacterium (assembly GCA_040414495.1). Taxonomy (GTDB): domain Bacteria; phylum Actinomycetota; class Actinomycetes; order Mycobacteriales; family QHCD01; genus DATAVB01. Next base: position 31,144 of record JBEDUI010000265.1, on the reverse strand, counting down.
GCCCGTAGTCGATCTCAATTGCCGGATCAGCGGCACTTACGTCGGCCGGGGGAATGATGTCGCAGTTGTGGAGCTCGATGACAAAGATCGTTCGCGTGGATCATGCACCTTCAACGGGATACGCCACGATATCCGGATAACCGGGCGACGGGAGTTCGCCGAGCTGTCGGCCAACCAACAATACCGAATTCTCGACGACAAATATCTGCAGCGGTGCAGCGACGGGCACACGCTATATCGCAATGACGTACCGGCGCACGATCACAACGTCCCGGCGCCGGACGGATTGTGGAACCGGACCTACGTCACGCGGGCGCAGGGTGTGCCGATCACGCATTGCACGTTGGTCCGTAAGTCGGGTCTGTTCCTGGCGATCTGCACTGATGTCGGCGCGACAACATCAATCACGTTGCGGCTGTACGAGCACGGCGATGGTCTGTTCTTTACCTCAACCGGTGAAGCGCTTGATGTGACCCGCACGCCACCCACCCTTGCCAACGTCCCGCTCAGTCCGGCCGGGTCACAGCGGCGACCGCATCCAGTGGACGGCCAGCGGACGAGCAGGTCGAGATCACTGACAAGCGGCTGATACGCGCCGTAGCCGTAACATAAGCTGCGATATCCGGCCAACAATGCACGAAGCCGAACGCCCACTGCGCTGGCGATCGATCGATCCGTACTACGGTATCGGTCGCGAGCTCCGTCACTGCAAGAATGCTGCCGGGGGCCGTCTGATGTGGAGGGTTGCCTCGTGGCTCAACCGATGGTGCGTGGTGATTGGCTGGTGCTTCGGCCGTTCCGGCGCGACGACGCCGATTGGGTCTACCGGGTGTCGCGGGACCGGGTGACCCGGCAGTTCGTCACCTTGCCCGATCCGTATCTACCCAAGCACGCGATCGGTTTCATCGAGATGGCTCTCCAGAGCTGGGCACGGCGGGACCGGGTCGAGTTCGTGGCCGAAGAACTGGGAACCGGGCTGCAGTTGGGTCGGTTCGGAATGAGCCTGTCGCAAAATCGCACCGGCGAGGTCGGCTACTGGGTCGATCCATTGGCACGCGGCCGCGGTGTCGCGACGTTGGCGCTGCACATGCTGTGCCGGTGGGCATTCGCGGAACTGGGGATGCAGTTGCTGGAGTGGAGGACCGAGGTCGGCAATCACGCGTCGCGCCGGGTTGCGGAGAAGGTGGGATTCAGGATCGAAGCGACATTGCGCTACCGGCTTTATCACCGCGGCGTTCTGGCCGACGCCTGGGTCGGCTCGCTGCTGCCGCACGAACTATCGCCGTATGCAGCCGGACCATCCACTGCGTATTAGGCTGCTGCTATGCCCGAGTTTGCGCCAATGTCGCTGCACCTTGAGACCGAGCGGTTGACAATGCGGCCGTGGGCCGATTCAGACGCCGACGATTACGTCGCGCTCATTGCTGAACGCGGCGACGGGGTACCGCCCGTCGATGATGCCCGGCGCCGGATGTCCGAGCAGTTGGCCGCGACCGAGCAGACGGGAATTGCGTTGCTGCCGATCTGCCGACGGGCCGAGGGCGATTTCATTGGATACTGCGGGCTGATCATCGGCCGGTCCACAGTGGAGGAACCGGAAATCGCGTACGAGCTGTATCGCCATGCGCACGGTCACGGCTACGCGACCGAGGCGGCCCGGGCTATCGTTGACGCGACGATCGCTACTGGACGCAAACGGCTCTGGGCAACCGTCCGTACCTGGAATGCGCCATCGTTCCGGGTGTTGGAAAAGCTCGGGTTCGAGCGGCACCACGTCACCAGCGACGAGCGCGGCGAACTGGTCTGGCTCACTCGCGCACTGCCGTAATGTCGGTCGGGAACAGCTGATATGCGAGGTCGCGTAGGGTCGCGATTCGCTTCAGATCAGCCATTTCAGCGATCGCATGAACGACGTTGAATTGGAATTCTAGTACGCCCTGCAGCGCCCGGACCGGAAAATCCGGAGTCACTGACCAACCGTAACCGTCGAGAAAAGCGGCAAAAAGCGCTCGGTCGCCCCGCAGGCCGTCGAACCGCAGCGCCACCAGCTCGTACCAGGGATCGGCCGTTATCGCATCACCCCAGTCGATAATGCCGACCAGCCCGGACTGGTCGAGGAACAGGTGGTCGGCCGTCAGATCGGCGTGTACGAGTACCCGGTCGGCTGCTGCATTGGCAAGGAATTCCGGTATTTGCTCGACCAGGTGCTCGGGCAGGCCGGCGCGACGCTGGCGTTCGGCCGCCTCGAAACGCAGGGACGGCAGCAGATCGCGGTCGGCGACGGTCGGCGGCGCCGGCAGCGAATGCAACCGGGCCACAATGGCGCCGAGCTGTTCGGCCATTGCCGGTGTCATCGCGTCAGCCGGCAGATCGCGGATCGCGGTGCCGGCCAGGCGTTCGCTGATCAGGTACGGCCAGTGCCACCGGTCGGGATCATCGAAAAGGTGGCCCGTGGCGATCAGACCCGGCGCCGGGATATCGCGAATCGGCGTCAGCAGCTCGTACATTGCCTTCTCCACGTCGAAACAGCACGGACCGTCGAACGCGTCGCCGAACAGTTTCACCACGACGTCGCCGACGAGGAACGTAGGGAAGCTGCCGACGAATGGTGCCTCAATCCGGCTGTGCGGCAGGCCATGCCGGTCCAACGCCGCGACCACGTAATCCGACCAGTACCCAACATCGCCCAGATGCGCGCCATAATGCGGCTGGCTGGTAATCGGCAGCGGCAATGCCATGGCTCAGCGTCCTTGGTGATCGAGGAGAACCTGGTCGATGGCGTGGCGGGAGTTCGACGCCATGACCGGGTTCGATTCCTGGTAGTAGGGGAGTGCGATGATGGCCTTGGACAAGGCGAAACCGCGTCCGCGGGCCCATATCGCGTCATCGGCCGCCATGAGCTTACGGAATTCCGCCCGAACATCGGCTGGGAACAGGAACCAGGCCGTGATGAGGTCGCAGGCCGGATCGCCGACGGCGGCGCTCCAGTCGATGATGGCGCTGAGCCGGCCGCCCGTGAGCAGCAGATTCCCCGGGATCAGGTCGCCGTGCACCAGCATCGGCGCGCCGGTCCACACCGGACTGTCCAGGTCGGCCTCCCACGCCGCGGTTACCGCGTCAGTGTCGACGATGCCGCGCAGCTGGCCGATGCACTCACGTACGGCCTTGTCCCGGTTGGACAGAGGTCCACTGTGGAACGTCATAGCGCCGACGTCGGGCGTGATCCGGTGCAACGCGGTGATGAATCCGGCCAGGTCACGGGCGAGGGCTCCTGGGTCGGCCAGCCGGTCCGGCTCGGCATTCTCGCCATCCAGCCACCGATACACCGACCACGGGCAGGGGTACCCCTCGCCCGGAACGCCGGCCGCGAGCAACACCGGCGTCGCGACCGGAAGCAGCGGTGCGATCCGCTGCAGCCAGCGGGCCTCCCGCTGCACATCACCGACGCCCCACTCGACCAGCGGCAGCCGCACCACCATGTCGGTGCCCAGACGATAGAGCGCATTGACCGTTCCGGCCGACGGAAACCGGCTGATCGGCAGCTGTGCCCACTGTGGATATTGCGCGGCCAGCAGTCGGCGCACCAAGGGCTCATCGGTGTCGATCTCGTCGACGTGCATTCTGGTCACAGCAACCTCACGGCCGGGAGGATAACGGTGCCCGCACGCGCCCGCATCTGCTTTACGAACGCGAAATCCCCCGGCAGCGCACACTGCCGGGGGATCTACGCCTTCGATGTCAGCAGCGCGCCGTCGACTCGGCCACGCTCGCATTGCGGATGTAGACCGAGACGGGAGCTACCGCGCTCTCCCGTATCTGAATTTGCGGTGCCTGCGCGTTCGGACTGGTCGGTGCGTTATTCGGGATAGTCACCGTCCAGGTCAGGGTCTGGTACGTGGAGGTGAGATTCACCGGAATCGTCTGCAGGTCGGCGTTTCCGGTCCATACGTTCAGGTACGCCTGACCGGAGCCGGCGAGATCGACCGAGAACGTATACGTGTGGCCGTTCTGCACCGCCGGATAGTAGTGAATCCAGTCCGGCAGCGTGGTTGTCGTGTCGTTCCATTGCAGCGCCGGGCCGCCCTGATACGTGGTGGCGGTCAGCGTGGCATTGCCGCTGCGGTCCGGACCGGCGGTCGTCCAGCCGTCAGTTCCACTGGCGCCACTGGGGTTATCGACCAGGTTGGAGCCGGTCACCGTCACCGGGTTCGCCTGGTACGGCGGGCTGATGATCGGCTTTTGCAGCGCCTGCGCACCGGTCACCGACTGCGCGTTGGCGGTCGGCAGCCCGTCTTCCTGACCGGCGTAGTACTTCCGCATGGTCAGCGCCAACTCGGTCGGCGTGGTGAATACGTAATGCAGACCCGACGACTTTCCGGCCGTCTCCAGTTGCTGCGCGATGTGCAGAATGTCGGTCGGGTCGAGGTTCCATCCGTCTACCAGCGGTGCCAGGAACAGCGGCTGGTTGGGCTGGGCGCTCGCGCTCTGCTGCACCAGCGTGCAGAATTGCTGCTGCGGTGAGGCGATATAGCCCGAGGTTTGGCCCATCACGGTGGTGTCGCCGATCTGTTCCTCGGCCAATGGCGCGTTCACCGAAATGCTTGGCACTTTCGCTGCCTGGGCGTAGGTCTGCAGATTACCCAGCGACTCCCAGTCATCGACCGTCTTGATGTCGGTCCGTTGCAACGCTCCGGCCGTCAATTGCGCGAAATTGGCGAGGTCGGAGCCGCTCATCTGGGTCGAGTAGCCGATGCCGGACGGGCCGGCGACCAGTTCGCTGTTACGCGGCAGATGCTGGTTGTAGTAATTCAGCAGCGTCGGCGCGAAATCAACCGCGCCCGGTGCCACCGTCCAGCCCTCGGGGATCGCGCCGAGATTGGGGTCCTGCCAGACGGATGCCATCCGGTGCTGCATGTATTGCGCATTGTCTCCATCGCTGACCATGAAAGCGACGTAGACGGTATTGGGCTGAGCCTTGAGCGGCGCCGGCTCGGTCGATTCTGTCAACGACGCCGGGCTCGGCATTGAGGCCCAGACCGACTCGTTGTCGAGGAAGTCAGAGGCGTTGAGGAAATGGCTCAGCGAGCTGAGATCCGCGACGTCCGGGCTCTCGTCCGGGATGTAACCCATGATCGGGGTATTTGCCGGCGTGTGCGCGATGATCGTGTTCATCACCGCTTTCTGCGTCGCGTCAGTCGAGGTCAGATAGAACATGAACGCCCCGGTTGCCGCGGCATAATCGCGAATGTGGTTCGGGTCGTTGCCGGGCAGCATGACCAGGAGCTTTTTCGAACTCTGGGGGAGCAGGTTGTCAATGCCCCATTGATAGGTCTGAACAGCGTTGTACCCGGTGAATTGCGCGGTGTTGAAGCTGTACAACACGCTGATTTTCAGGCTGTCCACCAGACTCTGCTGACTCGGCGAGACGACGATCGCGTGGTCCAGCCCACCCATGGTCGTGGCCAGATTGGTGGCATCGGCATTGGTCGCGTTGGTCATGATCGCGCCGTGAATGAAGCTCTTGAAGCGGTCCAGCAGCGTCTGCAGGACGTTGCCGTCGGACGGCGGTTGCAGCGTCTCGACGTCGATGTCCTTCGGTACCTGGTCGAGCCAGGTCTGGTCGTCGGCGCTTTGGATGAGGTAGAGCCGGCTTGGCCGGTTCTGCGCGTTGTAAATACCTTCCAGCGTTGTGGCGGTCAGCAGATCCGTGGAGTTCATTTTCTGCACGTCGACCGCGAAGATCACTTTGGGCGCCGAAAAGCGTGGCCACAACGACGACGGTGTTTGCGTCGTCGTACTGGCTCTAGCGCCGGGGATTGATGCCAGGAAAAGCGCACATACTGCGAGTAAAATGCGCCACCCATGTCGTCGTAAAGATCCGGTTGCCATGCGGATCCTCCTCCTGCGGTCTGAGACCGCGGTAGCCCGCACCACCTAATCAACCGAATTATTTAAACGACGTGACGACAACGTTGTCAATAGGCGCCGGCCTTCTAGCGTCCGGAACGCATTACTTAGCGGACAACGACCGTAAGAGTGAATTTCTCCGGTTTGAAATCGCCGATCTGGCAGGAAGACCCGTGTGTCGCGGTGACGCTGACCGAGCCCTTGTGCCGCGCGGTGAATTGGGTCCACGATGTGCCCTGGTTGCTGCCGACCTTCATCGGCTGTAGCACATCCTTGTTCGAGGCGACCGGCGTGGATGTGGCCGTGCAGGTCTGCCCGGCCAGGGTGACCCGAATCGCCTGCCCGACCGACAGCGTGATCCGTTTGCCCTCATCGGCCCAGCCGGCGTTCACCCGTGGCTTCGGCTTGGTGTCGGTGGACGCTGAGGCCGTGGTGCAGCCGGCCAGGCCGGCCAATATGGCCAAGCCGGCTGCAAGGCAGGGAATACGGTTCATTCGACCGGGACCACCCTGGGCATACCGTCGACGATCTCGACCCGGTCCTCCCACCGCTGTTCGGGATCGGGCACGGGAACGGAGGCGAGCAGCAGCTTCGTGTAGTCGTGCGTGGGGTTGACCAGGACCTGTTCGACCGGACCTTCCTCGACGATTCGGCCGTGGAAGATCGTTTTCATCTCACCGCCGACGTAGGCCACTGTGGACAGATCGTGCGTGATGAACAGCGTGGTCATGCCGTAGGTGTGGTGGAAATCGATGAGGATGTCCAGGAAGTGCTTACGTACCTGGGCATCCAGCATCGAGACCGGCTCGTCGGCGATGATGAACGACGGGCGCAGCATGTGCACCCGGGCAAGCATCAGCCGCTGTCGCTGACCACCGGAGAGCTGGTGTGGGTGGCGGCCGAGGACCGCGGATGGGGTGAGCCGCACCGCTTCCAGCGAGCGCTCGATCATCTCCTGGCCCTCGGACTTGCTTTTGGTCAGGTTGAACTTCTTGATGGCTTTCCAGAACACCCGGTCGACCCGGTAGAACGGGTTGAAGATCGAGTACGGGTCTTGGAAGACCGGTTGCACGTCCCGCCGATAGGTGTCGTTTTCCTTGCGCGACAGCTTGAATACGTCCTTGCCGTTGTACGTCACCGTGCCGTTGGTCGGTTTCTGCAGGGCCAGGACAGCCCGGGCGATCGTGCTTTTCCCACTGCCGCTCGCCCCGACCAGGCTGACGATTTTCGCCGGCTCGGACACCAGGTTGAACGACACGTTGTCGACCGCCAGCACCTTCGTACCGGCCCGCCCGGGAAACACCTGAGTGACGCCATTCAGCGCAAGCTCTTTCATGACGCCTGTTCCTCCACCGCGCGATGGGCTCCGGCCTTTTCCCGCTGATGCACATCGAGATTCGGGATCGATGCGATCAGCGATTGGGTATACGGATGGGTCGGCGCGGCGAATATCTGTTTCACGTCGCCCACCTCGACCACCTTGCCGTCGTTCATCACCGCGACCCGGTCGACGAGTTGGGCGTGCACACCCATGTCGTGGGTGATGACGGCAAGGGTGACACCGTATTTCTCCCGCAGCTCGGCCAGATTCTGCATAACGAGGCGCTGCACGGTGACATCCAGCGCCGTGGTCGGCTCGTCGGCGATCAACAGGTCCGGCTCCAGCGCGACCGCGATCGCCATGATCACCCGCTGTTTCATGCCGCCGGACAGTTCGTGCGGATACATCCTCGCGACTTCGGGCTCGAGTCCGACCCGGTGCAGCAATTCGGCGATGCGTTCGTCGAGGTTGCCGACCCGGCCGGGCGTGTGCGCCTTGATCACGTCGACGAATTGGTTTTTCACATTCGCCACTGGGTTCAGCGAGTTCATCGACCCCTGCGGCAGATACGACAGATGCCGCCACCGCACGGCCCGCAATCGCCGGCCGCGCGGGGCAAGCAGGTCGATCGACTCGCCCTCCTTCGGGTAAAACGTGATATCGCCACTGGCGATGTAACCGGGCGGCTTCAGCAGCCGCAGCACGGTCGTGGCCAGCGTCGTCTTTCCGCAGCCGGATTCGCCGGCGATCCCGAGAATCTCCCCGCGCCGGACCTCAAGGTTGACCCCGTCGACCGCGGTGTGGTCGCCGCGAGTGGTGCGATAACGAACGGTCAAATCACGAACTTCGAGGACGTTGCTCATATCATCACCTGTTCGTTCGGCTCCGCGCTCGCTCCGCTCCTCGGCGCCCCTGCTGACAGACGCCATCCCGCACGGTGGGCGCCTGCGATGCTCACTCGCTGTCGCCTCACTAGCCGCCCGCCACCTTCCGCAGCCGTGGGTTGTACTTCTCTTCCAGACCAACGTTAATCAGGGTGAGCGCAAAGAACACCACGGACGCGATGGCGATCGGCGCGACGAAAATGCCCCACGCGCCGAGGGTCAACGCGCCGCCGGACGTCGCGAGATTCAAGATAAAGCCCAGATCGATGACGCCACTGGGACCGAGGCCGATGACCTCCAACCCGATCAACGCGAACATCGACGCGACCGCGGCGTAGGCCAAACCCAGGGCCAGGAATCCGAGCATGTTCGGCGCCAACTCGGCGAAGATCACCTCGAACGTATTCAGCTTCGTGACCTTGGCCAGATCGACGTACGAACGTTGGCGCAGGCTGAGTACCTGCGTACGGATCGTTCGCGCCGCCCCCGGCCAACTGAACACCGCCAGGATCACGCCGACCTGCAACAGGCTGACGTGCTTGGCGAATGCCGAGTATGCGATCAGCAGCGGCAATGTCGGAATAACCAGGAAGAAGTCGGTGATCGCCGAGAGGAAGCTATCCAGCAGGCCACCGCGATAGGCCGCCACAAAGGCAACCACGATGGCGATCGCGGTGGATAGTCCGCCGGCGATGATGCCGATCTTCAACGAGGTCGCCAGACCGTCCAGCGTCATCGCCGCGACATCCCGACCGTATTGGTCGGTGCCGAGCAGGTATTTCCCATTAGGGTGCACCCAGTGGTTCGGGCTGACCGCCGTGGGGTCGGCTCCGATGTGGGTCCTGATCAGACCGATGAGCCAGCCATTCAGGAAGCCGACCACGACAACGATGATCAGGAGCGCGAGACCGAGGCTGAGTTTCGGGCTGCGCCCGATGGCCCGGAAAAACCCAAGTATTCGTCTCATCGCGCCCGCCTAATCCGCGGGTCGATCACCGGCACGATCAGGTCGAGCAGGAACGCCCCGGTGAGCACACCGAAGATGCCCAGATCCGTTACGCCCATGATCACGTTGTAGTCGAGATTCCCGACCGCCTGGACGAGCAAATGTCCGACGCCTGGATATTTGAAGAGATTCTCGACCAGCACGTTGCCGTTGAACACCGCGCCCAGACTGATCGCGAGCGCGGTCACCTGCGGCAGGAACGAGTTGCGCATGGCGTATTTCCGCATGATGACGTTCGGCCGAAGTCCTTTCGCCTCGGCGAAGTTGAGGTAGTCCTCGCCGAGCGTCATGATCATCTGGAACCGCATTCCGAGCATGTGACCGAAGATGCTCACGAAGATGATCGAGCAGGCCGGCAGCAGCGCGTGTTTAACGACGCTCGTCATGAAGTGCCAATTCCAACCCATCACGACGCCGGGATCGTAGGCCAGCGAGGTGGGCAGAATGCTGTGCGTGTAGCCGAGATAAAACACGCCGAGCAGCGCGACGAAGTAATAGGGGATGTGCGTAATCGCCGTTCCGACGTATGTCAGGCCGCCGGAGACCGGATTGCGGCGCCACCACCCCGTCGCGGCACCGAGCAGCAGGCCGAGGACCCAGGCGACGATCGTGGCGACCAGGAGCAGCCCGAGCGTCCACGGCAGCGCGTTTGAGATCAGCGTCCACGCCGGTGTCGGGTAGTTGATCAGCGATGGACCGAGGTCGTGGTTGACCACCAGCTGATACAGGTAGTGGGTGTACTGGGTGAAGAGGTTGCCGTTGAGCCCGAACACCTGGTTGTAGTGGGCGATGATCTGGTGATTCGCCTTCTGGTTGTAGACGTAGTTCTGCGCGAGATTCTGGGTGTACGCGTCGATCGGATTTCCCGGGATCAGCCGGAAGAACAGGAAAGTGCCGCTGATCGCAGCCCACAGGGTCAGGATATAGAGCGCGAAACGCTTGATGATGTGCGTCAGCAGCGGGTGCGCGGCGAACCAACCGCGCACCCCCTGCCGTGCGACCAGTACTGTGGCACTTTCGGTCTGCGCGCCGGCGGTTTCGGTGGAGACCTCAGTCATCTCAGGCCCCGGAAGCGGGCTTCAGGGCGCCGACGACGAACATGAATTGGCCCCACCAGTTGTTCGGCACCATATAGAGGTTGTCGTCGGTGGGCCAACCGGTCCAGTACGTGGTATTCGCTTGGTGCGTATAAACGGTCTTGATCGACGGGATCACCGGCATCTGCGTATACCACTCCTGCAGCGCCGCTTTGAATATCGGTTTCGACGATGGTGCCGTCGGGTCCGCATTCGCCAGCTGGGCGGTCAGCGAGTCGAGCTTGGGATCCTTGAGCCGCTCCTGGTCGCCGGTGGTGGCTTGCTTCCCGATCGGCACATAGAACTTGCTCGTATTAGAGCTGTAGGTCTGATACGGATCCGAGGTCGAACAGGGGCCCCATTCCGAGCGGATGTCGTAGTCGCCCTTGGCGACCTGCCCGTTGTACACGCCGGCGCCGGTCAGGGCCTTGATGTCGGTGGGAATGCCGATCTTCGTCATTTCCTTGGCCAGCGTCTGCCCGATCAGGTACTCGTATCCGGTATTCGCGCTCGGCGTGATGATCGTAAAGCTCAGCTTTTTGCCCTGGTACGTGTACTTGCCGTCCGAACCCTTCTTTGCTCCTATTTCGCCCAGCAGCTGCTCAGCCTTCTGCGGGTTGTACGTCAGCGGGAACTGCGACGCGACGCTTTGATCCTCGTACACGTTCATGTACGGATAGCCCGGCCAGGGGTAGGTCGCCGGTGTGGTCGGCGGGCTCCAGATCGACTTCGCGTAGGTCTCACGGTCCATCAGACAGGAGATAACCCAGCGCATCCGGTGGTCGGCCAGAATGCCCTTCGACGGGTCGCAGTTGATGTGGATCGACCGCAGACACGGGTCTTCCATCGAGGTGATGACAGCCTTTTTGTAGCCATTCTTGATCATCGCCTGCGCGTGCGCGTAGTCGGCGCCACCCTGGTCGATCTTGGCGTTCTTGAAATCCTCGGCGGCTGCGTCCGCGGCGGGCGCGGTCAGGTACGCGACATACTGCGGCTTCGGGTCAAGTTTGGCCTTGTTCCAGTAGTCCGGGGACTTTTCCCACAGGTAGTACTGCAGGTTGCGGTTGGCTTCTTTGAGCTTGTACGGCCCGGTGAAGACCGCCGTCGGGTTCTTGAAGGTGGTCGGGTCCTGGCCGTCCCAGACGTGTTGCGGCACGCAGAGGAACGCGGCATTCACGACCGAGCAGATGTAGTCGTAGTGGTAGCGGGTGTCCCGTTTGGTGAGGTCGATGACGAGCGTATGGTCGTCGGGCGTTTGAATCGTCTTGGCTTCGGTCACCCAGTTGCCGGTCGCGCCGACCAATGAACTGTGCTTTTGGAACAGCTCGATCGTGAACTTGGCGTCCGCCGACGTCATCGGCTTGCCGTCGCTCCATTTCACGTTTGGATCGATGTGGAACGTGATCTGGGTGAAGTCCTTGTTGTATTCCCAGCCGGTGAATTGCCAGTTGATCAGGTTATCGGTCGATTTGGTGAGATTCAGATAGAAGGGGTATTCCTTGACGACCTGGCCGAAGCCGGTCGCGTAGTCGGTGTTCGGAATGAACGGGTTGTAGACGCCGTACGAAGCGAACGTTCCCTGCGCGACGATCAGCGTCTGCTTGCGTGGGGTCGGAATCGTCGCGGCCTGTTCCGGCACGCCGTTGTTTCCGCCGCCGCCGGCATTTCCGCCGCCACCACCACCGCCGCCGTTCTTGGCATTCGGATCGACCGATCCGCCGCTACTACACGCGGCGAGCAACGCGCCGGCGCCGGCTGCCAGACCACCCATTTTGAGGGCATCTCGGCGCGACAGCGTATGACGCATGAAGTCCTCGAAGTCGAAGGAATCGCTGTCGTAGCGGCTCATCGCGTGACCTCCGGTTGTGCAGTGCGGTTTCGGTGGACAGGGTCTGTCAACGTTGTCATCGACGCACGTACAACTATCGCGTCGACGCAATGTTGGCTACACCGGCGTCATCTTGAGCGCGCGCCACTCGTCGGTGAGTCGACGGCCCTGCAGGTGTGGCAATAGGTTCCTCGTGAACCGAGCACCTGTCAATGGAACGCGCGGTGACCGGATCCGGCATACCTGTCAGGAGCCTGTGTACGAGGGTCGCGTGGCTGTTGATGTCCGTATAGGAAGCATGAGGCGAGACGCCTAATGTCCAAGCAAAAGCGGGCTGATGCGGGGTTGTATAGCCGAACCAATCAACATCGAGTTGTTACCGAACCTTGACCGATCGGATCGTAGGGTTATAAGCCGTCCCGCTTAAATAGCGCATTGCCCGTCACCATTTCGTCGCAGTCAAGGAGCGCCTTCGTCTCATCGGCGGGTGAACACCAGGTACGGCCAGGCGGGCGTAGCTGGCGGTGTTATTCGGCGTAGGGTTCCTGAGCTCGGCCCATCAAGGGCGATCGGCGCAGTAGCATTCCGATCTGCCAGTCAAACCCGTGTGGCTGTTCCTGCCCGGACACGACCCGGTCTAATTCCTCGGCGACCCCGAGAAACGTCCACGCCCACAGCGTCGGCGTCAGCAGTGCCCAGTCCAGTCCGTCCAGCGGTCGAACCTCGTCATATGCGTGGACAAGCTCGTCGTACTTACCGCGCCAGGACAGCGCGAATTCCGATGCGCGATGGTTCAGGTGGGTCGCTTCGAAATCGAGGAGACCGGTCAGCTTCTTCCCTTGATACAACAGGTTCTGGTCGGCGAAGTCGCCGTGCAGAACGATCAACGTACGATCGGTGAGATCGAGTTCGGCGAAGTATTCGGCCGCTTTGTCCGCGTGCCAACGCAGAATCCGGCCCGGCTCGGGAAATAGACGTTCGTATTGGCGCAGCCGCTCGATCAGTACCGGATCGGATACGAGCTCCTCCGCCCGCGCGCATCCCGATCGTTGCCCGAAACCGGCCAGCAATTCGGTGTCCGCGTGCAGCCGCGCCAACAGCCGGCCGCGGCGGCGCAGGCTCTCGGTGGTATTTCGCTGTTCCACCGGATGTCCGGGCCGCCAGGCGAACAGGCACCAGACCCGACCGTGCGCCTCGATCGGGTCGGTGAGGGCGACCGGAGTCGGCCAGCCGCGTCGGTTAAGCTCCGCCAGTACCTTCAGTTCGTAGCCGATCGCGCCCAGCGGCCGGGCCTGATACCGACGCAGCACCGCCGGACCGATCGGCGAACTGACGCGCCAATGCTGATTGGCCCGGCCGCCGAGATATCCGTCCACTGTGACACCAAGCCGATGGAGTACGTCGTCGGCCGGCTGCGGTTCTGGCACCCCGCCATTTCACCGGCAATTCTGGTTTCCGGTCAAACCGATAGGGTCGCTTGGTGCAGCAGGATCTATTGGCCGCGGTCGTCGCGCGCTATGGCCTACCGGAAGGCGACCCGGAGCCGATGATCGACGGCGGCGACGAATGCCTGTTGTGGCGCCTGAATTCGGTTGTCATCCGGGTCTCGCCGCCGTGGCGGTCGGTGCGCGAATTGGCCTGGACCCACCAGGCTGCCGCGTTCTTGGCCGAGTCCGTGCCGGAGGCAATCTGTCCGTTGACCGCCGACGACGCGACGACCGTATTTTCCTGGCAAGGACGTCCGGTGAGTGTCTGGCCGTTCGTCGCGGGCGTGCCGCTCGAGCGGGACGTGGCCGCACAGCGCACACAGGCTGCCGGGCTACTGGCCCGGCTGCATCGCGCCGGCCTCGGCCACACGAACAACGCGCAGCCACACACGCGGCTCGAAACGGCGTCGTTGTTGCCCGATCCGGCCCTGGATGCGTGGCTGGCGGACTGGCGCCGACGCGACGAGCTACAAGGCTTGGTGCACGGGATTTCTACCGCCGCAACGTCCTGTGTTGCAACGGACTCGTTGTCGGTCTGATCGACTGGGACGAGGCGCGATACGACCGGTTGGTGACCGAACTGGCCTGGTCGGTCTGGGAATTCGCGAAGTCTCCGGATGGTACGACCCTGCTGACAGATCGGGCCCGCGATTTTCTGGGCGATTACCGCGCTGCCGGCGGGCCGGCCGAACCATCGGAGGCGCTGGTGCCCTTGATCCGCGCACACTTGCGGTACGAGGTCGATCGCGCCGAACGGGCCCGGAACGCCGGCCGATATATGGATCCGGACTATCAGAAGGCCGAAATCGCCGCGTTCCATGCGCTCAAGAGTCTGGGCAACTAACGGGGGAGATCGGGCGAGCTGGTCGCGAATTCCTGCCGTACCTCATCCAACAAAGCCGGGTCGGTCAGCAATTCGATTCCGGTCGCGGCCAGTGCCTCGGCGATGGCGAGCATCGCCTCCTGCGCCTCGGGCGTCGCCGCCGCCTCGGCCATTGCCCGCGAGTGCCCCGGAGTCCCGCTGGGCGCGACCTGTACGTACGGGTGAATCGTCGGCAGCACCAGGCTCACGTTCCCGATATCGGAGGATCCGGTGCCGCCGCGCATAGCCGGCGTGGTGCTGGAAACCCCGAGGCGGGCGAGGTGGGTGGCGACCCGGGTCGCCATCGTGTGGTTGTTCTTGCGTTCGGCGTAAATGCGGCCGCGGTGGAATTCCACCGTCGTGTCGGTTGCCGCCGCTGCCGCTTCGGCGCACGCCTCGACCCGGGCCAGCAGTTTGGATACGGCCCGTTCGGTGATCGCCCGGACCATCAACGTCGCGGCCGCTCGTTCCGGCACGATGTTTGGTGCCTGCCCGCCGTCGGTGATGATTCCGTGCAGCCGCGCGGTCTCTGGAATGAACTGCCGCATCGAGTCGAGCATCGTGAACAGCTGAATCACCGCGGCCAAGGCGCTGCGGCCCTCGGTCGGGCTGCCGGCGGCGTGCGCGGCCACCCCGTGATACGTCACGTCGAGGTGCACGGCTGCGGTCGCGTGCCGCCACGGCTGGGTCTTGTCGCCGGGATGAAACATCAACGCGGCGTCGACCCCGTCGAAGACACCCGCCTCCAACTCGACGATCTTGCCGCCCGCGCCTTCCTCGCCCGGCGTACCGATGCACCGGATCGTGCCCGGCCAACTGTCCTCGACCGCATAACGCGCGGCAATCGCGGCGCCGACCCCGGCGGCGGCGATCAGATTGTGTCCGCAGGCGTGCCCGATCTCCGGCAGCGCGTCGTACTCGCACAGGAACGCGATCGTCGGCTCGCCCTGCCCGAACGTCGCATCGAACGCCGTCGGCATACCGGCGATGTCCTGTTTGGTGGCGAAGCCGTGTTCGGTCAGCAGACTAGTCAGCCGCCCGGCCGCGTGGTGTTCGGCCAGCGCCAGTTCCGGGTTGGCGTGCAGGTCCAGGGACAGCTCGATGAGCTCGGGGCGCAGCCGTTCCACCGCGTCGTGTAGTCGGTCGTGCCAGGGTTCGGGTGCCAGGGGAGGAGTGGGAAACGGCTCAGCCACGGCGTACGTCAACTCCCCGCTGGTCTGGACACCCGTTCGAGTGAGTCTAGGTGGTACGGCGGTTGGCGCGCACCCGTCGTTCGGCCACGGGTGCGCGCCGGAGCCGGATCAGTGGTCGGCCGTGTCGCCCTGGAACTCGCGTACCTCGATCGGCAGCGTGGTCGCCTTGGCCAGCTTGCGACCCCATTCGAGCGCCGAATCGAAGTCGGGCGCCTGGATGATCGACAATCCACCCACGTGTTCCTTGCCCTCGACGTACGGGCCGTCGGTGGTCAGCACCTGGCCGTCCTTGAGCCGCGCCACCGCGGCCTGGTCCGGCTGGTGCAGTCCGCCGGCGAAGACCCACACCCCGGCCGCCCGCATCTCCTCGTTGAGCGCGTTCACGTCCTTGATGATCGGTTCCAGGAACTCCGGCGAGGGCGGCCCGCCGTCGGGCTGCTGGATGCTGAGCAGGTAGTGCTTCATCGGTACTCCTTGGCGTGTACGTTGACGCGACCGTACGGCCGCTTTCAGCATCTATACGAACGCGCCGGCGCCTAATCGACACGCTGCCAACCCTGGACCATCCGGACGAGCTCGACCACGCGACCACGCCGCTGCAGGTGCACGACGTCGCCGATGCGCCCGGCGGCCCGGTATGCCTCTCGGTGCGGCACCTGTCCGGTCAGCTGCTCGTACGCGCGCACGGCGTCGTCGGTCAGCGGTGCCGGCTCCCGCGGCAGATACCGGAAGTCGAAACTGGCCGGGCCCACGCATACGCCGGAGAAATCCCATACGCCCAGGAGCCGACCGTCCTGCTCGAGCACCAGGTTGTCGCTCGTAAAGTCGTTGTGCAGCAGGACAACTGAGCCGACATCATCCCCGATGCCGGTCGCGGCGTCGACCACGGCGGCAACATCGTCCCGGATCACCGCGGGAATGTCGTCGAGTTTGATCAACGCCGCCCGCGCGGTCAATGGAAAGAAGGCCGGTATTCCGGCGGCGGCGATTTCGGCATCGGTCAGTGCCTCGTGTACGGCGGCGAGATATTCGGCAATCGAATTCGCCAGCGTCAGCTGCCAGGAACGGTCCGCGGCCCGGTAATGCTCACGGTGGAGCGGTTGCCCGACGATCTTGCGGTACGCGGCGAATCGGGTGCGGCGGCCGACCCACTCAATGTGCGGAATACGCACGGGCACCCGGTCGGCGAGCAAGCTCAGAACGGTCAGCTCCCGCTCGAAGTCCACGTGCTCGCGCGGGAAACGGTAGATCCACTCCTCGGTTTCCAACACGACGTTCTCGGCCCCGGCCCGCCGGACCGCTGCATCGAGCTGAACGGTTGGCGCCTCGGCCCGTACCGCCGCAATGAGCTCGGGCAACGCCGGCCCGCCGGAAAACTCCCGCAGCACAGTTATCTCCGGTATGCCCGGGCTTGCATCTGGAACATTTCGGCGTAGCTACGATTACCGGCCAGCAATTCCTCGTGCGTCCCGAATTCGCTGATCCGCCCGCCCTCCATCACCACGATGAGGTCGGCCATGCGTACGGTCGAAAAGCGGTGCGACACCAGCACGGTGACGCCGCCGGTTTCCCGAGCCGCCGCCCGCGACAGCGCCGCGAACTGGTCGTACAGGCGGTGTTCGGCCTCCGGGTCGAGGGCCGCGGTGGGCTCGTCCAGCAGCAACAGTAACGGCCGGTCGCGCATAAACCCGCGGGAGAGCGCCAACCGTTGCCACTGACCACCGGAGAGGTCGACACCGCCGGTGAACCGCTTACCCAGCTGGGTTTCCAGGTCGTCCGGCAGCTGTGCCACGACGCTTTGGGCGCCGCCGCGTTCGATGGCCTGCCGTACGGTCGATTCGTCCTCGAGCCGGGTCAGATCGCCGATGCCTACGACCCGTCCGGCGGTCAACTCGAACTTCACGTAATCCTGGAACGCCGCCGCCGTGCGCTTTCGCCAGTCATCGGGCGAGATTTCGGTCAGATCGCGGCCGTCGACCAAGACGGTTCCAGTGCTGGCGTCGTAGAGCCGGGCCAGCAGTTTGACCAATGTGGACTTTCCGGCCCCGTTTTCGCCGACGAGGGCGATGCTGCTGCCGGCCGGCAGGAACAGGTTGATATCGCTCAGTACGTCCCGGTCCGAGCCGGGGTAGCGGAAGCTGACGTCGCGTAGCTCGATTCCGTGTTTCAACAATTCCGGCGCCGGGCGTTTGGCCTTCTCCCAGCTGCGTTCCGCGGCGTATCGGCGCAGCCAGGCGTACAGGCCAAAGGTACGGACGGTCTCGCCGATATTGCGGGTCAGGTTCGCCACACCGCCGGCGGTCTGCTCGATCCGGCTGCCCAGTAGGACGACCATGGCGATGCCACCGGGTTTGATCGTGCCGTGCCGCGCCTGCACGGCCGTGTACGCGATCGCACCCACGTAGGCGAATCCGAACAGCAGTCGGGACAAAACCTCGTACCGCAAGCCTTTCTTGACCGCGACGGCACGGGTGCTTTCGATATTGCCGTAACCGGCGTCCAGGCCGCGCAGCAACACCTGGCGTAACCCGAAAACCCGCATTTCCACGGCGTGGGCGGGGGATTTCATTTGGTCGTGGAGTTTACGGGCCAGCCGGTTCTCCTGCATGGTCGCTTTGATCGCTTCCCATTTCAGCCGGCTGTCCACGAATCCGGTCACCACCCGGGCCGAACCGACCGCGAGCAGCAGAACCAGCCAGGGGCTGACCGTCACCAGCAACGCCACGATCGTCGCTACATTCAGCGCGATCATGGCGAAATACAGCACCTCGACGATCGCGTACGACATCCGGTAGGTGTCCCGGTGCAGCAATTCGATCCGGTCGGCGACCTGCGGATTCTCGTGGTGCTCGATGCCGGGAATACCGCCGATCACGCGCATCAAATCGCCGTGTACGTAACTTCCGGCCTTGAACAGAACGGTTGAAGCGATCGGCTCGTCGATGGTCAGCAGAATCATGTTGGCCGCGACCGTGGCGGCGACGATTTCCAGCCCGGTGATGAGCAGACCGCGGTCGTGCTCGATGAGTCCGTTGACCGCGATGCTGATCCCGAACGCCTGCAACGGCGCGGTGACCGCCTGCATGATGCCGAGCACCAATGCGGCCGACGCGAGAATTGGCGCGGCCTTGAATCCGGTCGCAATCCACAACCAAAAACCGCGTACCCCATCAGGAATCAAGGCTGGGCTCCGAATCCGCGCTGGCGTACCGGTCGGCCTGCAACCGGAACATGGTCGCGTAATGACCGCCGGCCGCGATCAATTCATCGTGCCGCCCGGATTCCAGAATCCGGCCGTCGCCAAGGACGCAGATCCGGTCGGCGTCTCGTACCACCGAAAACCGGTGCGAAATGATGACCGACGCGATTCCGGTGGTCAGCCCCAGATACCGGTCGACCAAAGCGGCCTCGGACCGCGCGTCCAGCGCCGCGGCCGGTTCATCCAGCACCAGTACCGATGCACCGGCATCCACCGCCCGCAAAGCCCGGGCCAACGCCAGTCGCTGCCATTCTCCGCCGGAGGGCTCGACCCCGTCGTCGTACGACTTGTCCAGCCGGGTATCCCAGCCGGCGGGCAGTTTGTCGATGACGTCGCGAGCCCCGGCCCGGTCAACAGCGGCGTCGATCGCGGCCTCCTCGGACGTACTCTGCACCGCGCCGAAACTCACGTTGTCGCGGGCCGACAGGGGCAATTGCAGAAAGTCCTGCACGATGGTGGCGATCCGGCGCTGCCAACCGGCCAACGAATCGGCGTCGATCGTGGCCAGATCGACCCCGTCGATGAGAATCCGTCCGCCAGTGGGCGCATAGACGCCGGCCAGCAATTTCACCAACGTCGATTTCCCAGCGCCATTGACACCTACGATCGCCAACGCCTCGTGCGCCCCGATCGTCAGGTCCAGCCCGGCCAGGACATCCCGATCCGCGCCCGGGTATCGGAACGTCACGTTCTCGAACCGGATATCCCGCCGCGGCGCGGCCGACAGGTCGACCGTGTCGCCGACCGGTTCTGGGTGCCGTTCCTCGATCAGGACCGGCAGGTTACGCATCTCGTGCAAGGCGTTGCGAGCCCGGCGCACCTGAGCCGACGAGCCAGCGCCGAACGCCGATGCCGCACTAAGCAGCGCGGGAACCGCGGTCGCGAAGCCGGACACGCTGAGCTGGCCGTGCCACGCCTCGCGACCGGCCAGGGCCAGCGCACCAACAGTGATCGCGACCGGTACCAGGGAAGCGAGCAGGGTCAGCACACCGTTCTTGGCCCGCCGCTGGGCGATCGGGCGCAACGCGTCGGCCATCGCCTTCTGCTGACCCTCGAACAGCCAACGGCTCAACCCGAAAATGCGAATCTCTTTGGCCGCGTGCAGCACGGTCAGATCGAACAGATAGGTCGCGCGGCGTTGCTGTTCGGTGCGGCCGCGCCAGACCTCGGTCTCGGCCTCGATATAACGCCGCCACCACCATTCCAGAAACAGCGCGGCGAATAGCACCGCAATCGCTACCCACCAGTGGAAAACGACGGTGACAACAATCAGCGAGCCGATCAAGGTCAGGCGGCTGGAGAGTTGGTACGACGCGACCGTTGGACCCAGATCGATCGGGATCTGGATTTCGGTCGTACAGCGGCCGAATGCGTCCTGCACCGCGGCATCATCCAGATGCGCGGCCCGCCGTGGAGCCAGGAGCGGATCGGCGATCTGGGTTACCGCGACCCGGGCCATGCGGGTTTCCAGCCGGGTCATCGTCGCCGCCCGCAATACGGGCACGGTGGTATCGATGAGAAATACGATGGCCAGCGCGGCGATGAGGATGACGAATCGGGTCACCGGCCCGTTCTTGCTCACGCTGTCGGCGGCCCCGACGACCTGCCCGACCAGAATCGTCAGCGCGACCGTGGTCAACGATCCGACAATGACGTAGGCCAACAACGTAATCGTAAGTTTGCGAGCCTCGGCATAGCCCCACCGAAACAATTCGAGCAAACAGGATCACCTCCGCATCGCAGCCGAAGAACCGTACACCCGGACTTGCCGGCCGCGAACCCGATTTCCTCGACTGGCGTAATGCGTGCGGCGGCCCGAAAGCCGACACGGCGAATGCATTCGTCGAAACGGTTTCTGGAACTACTTCGCTGGCGCGAAACGGCTGGGGACGAGCCGTTGTCAGGACGCCGTGAGGCGTCGGACCGCGGTCACGACCTGCTCGCGTAGGTCGTCCGGCGGCGGCTGATCCGGATGCATCGCCATGCCGAACGGCAGTGCGGCCGACCACGCGCTCGCGATCGACATCACCATGGCAACCAGAAACGCGGGGGAGAACGTCGCATCCAACTTGTCGTCAGCCTGGGCCTTCGCGACGGCATCGACCTTCGCATCGTGTGAGACCGACCGGCCATCCGGGACTCGATGTGGTTGTTCGAGCGTCGACCAGACGACCAGGCGCATCAGGTCGGGGTGGTCCATTGCGAAATCGAACACCAGCCCGGCGAATTCAGGCAGGTCGTCCGGCGTGAACGGAATGTCCTGGTAAACCCGGACCAGGTGCTGTTCGAGGACCGTATTGAAGAGGTTCTCCTTGCTGCCGAAGTAGACATACAGCAGGTTCTTGTTGCAGCCGGCGTTCGCCGCGATCCGGTCGACGCGCGCGCCGGCCACGCCGTGCGCTGCGAACTCGTCCAGGGCTGCGTCCAGAATCCGCGCTTTCGTGTGTTCAGACTTCGACATGGCACCTCCACCCTGAGTCTACCCAGCAATTGACTAACTAGTTACATCGAGCTAACTTCGAAAGTAACTGGTTAGTTAAAATGAGAGAGGGCCGGGAGACATGACCATCACGCTTGTCACTGGTGCCAACAAAGGACTTGGCTACGCCACCGCCCGCCGACTGCTGCGCGAAGGCCACACCGTCTACGTCGGGGCGCGCAGCCCCGAACGGGGGGAGAAGGCGGCGGCTGAGCTTGGCGCCCGGTTCGTGCAGATCGACGTCACCGACGACGCGTCGGTGCAGGCGGCGCTGCGGGTGATTGAGCAGCAGGAGGGCCGGCTGGACGTCCTGGTCAACAACGCCGGCGTCGCGGACGGTCACTTCGGGATCGACGAGATCACCGGCGCCAGCGCGCTCACGGAATTCGACACCAACGCGGTCGGCATCGTCCGCGTCACCCAGGCCGCGCTGCCGCTGTTACGCAAATCCGAGAACCCGGTCGTGGTGAACCTCTCCAGCAGCCTCGGCTCGTTCTGGGCTGTCACCAATCCGGAGCGGAATGAATCGCACGCTGTCACGGTCGTCTATTCGGCCACGAAGGCTGCGGTGTCGATGCTCACGGTGCAGTACGCCAAGGCATTGCCGGACATCAAGTTCAACGCGGTCGAGCCCGGCTTTACCGCGACCGATCTGACAGCCGGCTATGGCGGAGGCGGGCAGCCGGTCGACGACGGCGCCGAGGTCATCGCACGCCTGGCGACGATCGGTAAGGACGGTCCGACCGGCACCTTCCAGGAACCTGCCGGTGCACTGGCCTGGTGATCGTTCGTTGGATCGGCCTCGCTGCCAGCCTTTACGCGGCGGACCTGGGGACGCCCCACGTCATCTGGCCGGGCAACGGCGGTTCGCACTGGCAGCTGCATTCGGGCTCGCAGGCGCGTTCACATTCTGGTCCGCATTCGCATTCGGGTACTGGGTCATTGTCTTCGAACCAGTTTGGTTGTGGCGGCAGTGGCGGCTGCCTGGTCAGCTCAATACCGGGGTGATCCTCGGGCGTCCCTTCACGACGACGGGTGCGATCGCGCAGCGTGCGGCGCTCCAGCGCCGCGATGGGCTCCAGGCGGTCATCACGGAACACCCGGTTGGCACGTAGCCAGCCCTCGCGCCACAGCGGTTCGGGGTCGAGATGCGCGGGATGCAGCCGCCCGGCCCCGGCTCGCGCTGCGAGGTCGCGCTGGCTCAGGTCGGCCATTCTCCGCGCGCGGTGCAGCAAGCCGGACGTATCGAATTCGGTCGGCTCGGGTGGATCGGTCATATCGCGAGTCTGGTTCAGGGGTACGACATTTTGCCGAGCCGGATTGCTGCGAACCGTGAGTGCGAAGTGGTCGGTCCACGCGGGCTGTGACTCTGCTCCAACGGGTGGAGCAGAGTCACAGGCGACACAGGGCATGGACTTGGCCGGCTTGAGCGGGAGCCTCTCGGGCTGGGCTCGTCTGGTCGGGACTTGTTGCTGGTCGGCTTGACTTCTCCTCCGCCCGTCTGCCTCTGCTCCAACGGATGGCGCACTGGCACAGCTGAACGTCAGCAGCGGCTAGGTTGGCGAATATGACAGTAGAGATGACATGGCGCGGCGAATTCGATAATGACGAGGTGAATCGGCTGCACGCCGAGGCATTCGAGACGCGGGTGTTCGACGCGTCGGAATGGAACTGGGAACAGCTCGTCGACAAGCACAGCCTCGGTTGGGTGACGGCCAGGTTGGAATCGGATCTGGTCGGCTTCGTGAACGTCATCTGGGACGGAGGCGTGCATGCCTGGATCCAGGACGTGATGGTCGCGACGAGCGCACGTCGGCGGGGGATCGGCCGCCAGCTGGTTGATATTGCGGCGCAGCGAGCGCGGGAGGCGGGGTGCGAATGGCTGCACGTCGATTTCGAGGAGAAGCTGGGTCCATTTTATTTTGATGCGTGCGGTTTTACGCCGACGAACGCGGGGCTCTTACGGCTATGACAGAGGAATTGCGCCTGGCCCGTACGCAGGTTCGGCGACGCTGCCGCCGATCCGCTCGATCATCGACGCGGCCGACCTTCCCTGATCGGTCGGAGATCGGAGCGGCCGGGGTGATCAGGTGAACTGCGGCCAGAGTGTGGTGACGGGCAGGTGGTCCAGCAGCGATTGCCAATCCTTGTCGCGGTCGGAGTTTTGCTCGTGCGGTCCGGCGAAGGTCTCTGCGCAGCCGGAGATTTCGGCCAGGTGCCGTTCAGCGCGGAAGACGTCCAGTGCGTAGCGGCGCGGCTCTATCGGGCCGGCTGTGCGCCGGTAGCTGGCTAATAGCGTCCGGTCGATCGTTCGTGGTGCGCGGTGGCCGCCGTACAAGAGCAGCCAGAGATCGCGTTCGCGCGGTGCGATCATCATGACGGTGCAGTCGATCAGGTGCGCCGATCCGTCGCCGTCCAGCATTGCGTTGTCTTCTGATGGCTCGCCGTGGGTCATCACCCATGGCTGTGAATCGTTCAGCAGCGTGGCTACGATCCTGTCGGAGTAATCCAGCAGCTGACGAATTCCTTCGACATCGCGTCGGACCAACGACCGTGCGCGTTCGCCGTACGGTCCTCCCGTCCAGGGCTTATGTAACCGGTCGGCCAGAAGTTTCCGCAGGTCGTCTTGGCGCCAGCGCGGTGTCCATCGCGGCGCGCTATTTGGGATTACGCCTGATGAGTGCAAGCGTCCGATAGCTTCGGTGATGAGCGTTCGTTCATGGCTGGACGTCCAATCGAGATTTCGCCCATGGATAAAGGGAAACACGGCCACGCTCCAGCCTGCCGAAACCGTCGGGCGCGGATCGCCGGACTTATCCGGCACCGATGCGTGCACGAACTCCAGGCCAGCTTCGTGCAGGCTCACTGCTGTACGGGCTGCGGCGTTGAAAAAGCACGTCTCCGCGCCCGCTCGGTTGGACTTCACAAACCACTGAGTGCCTGCGACGTCGGTGACGGTCCAATTGTGGCTACCAGCTCCGAGCGGCGTGTACGACACCTCCGCGGCCCTGATATCCCAATGCTCCAGCAGGGCTTGGGCGACCTGATTGGCATGAAAGTCCGGCGGTGGAACCAACATTCCGGGACCATACTGCGAAATTAACGTGAACTCGACCGAGATAACGCCGCAGATCACTGACTTGAATCATTATGCTTGGCCGTAGGTGTCGACAAGATCCGCACCGATCCGGGCTAATGCCCTTTGCACCGCGGGTGGATCCACAACACGTACTTGATTACCCAGCAGCAGTAAATCGGTCACCGCGATGTCGACCGAAGCGAAGGGCACAGTGAATTGTGCTGGCTCGTCGCGCCTGATCAAGGTCAGATTGTTAGGTCCGAGGGCGGCCTGTACGGCACTGACGGCGTCGGGCTGAACTTCGATGGTTACGGTCAGGGTTGGCCAATTCTGCATGTCCCGATTGACGTCTTCCCATGCCCGGACCAGGTCGAAGTCGGCGGGACGGTCGACAGCCTCGGACAACGCCTCTACCGTTTCGATGCGTGACGCGCGGAACGTTCGCAAGCCTTTAGGCGTGCCAGCGAGCAGGTACCAGGCGCCATTTTTACGGATCAGGCCGTGCGGATGCACCTGGCGACGTGTCGCTGAGTGTCCCGGCTTGGCATAGCTCAATTCGACCTGTCGGCCATCCAGGATCGCGTCACGCAGGCTGGTCAACGTAATTGGCGCCTCGACCTGGCGTTGCCCCCATCGGGTAGGATCGAGGTAGACGCCTTGCTGCATCTTGGTCACTTCCGATCGAGTCGCTTCAGGCAAGACAGCCAGGAGCTTGCGAAGCGCCGACGTTACGCCGCGGTCGATTCCCAGCCCAGCGAGCATTTTTTGCCCGGCGACGAGGAACAGCGCCTGAGCCTCCTCATGGGTCAGTGTCGACAGATTGATCCGGTGGCGGTCCACAAGGGACCATCCGCCGCCGCGGCCGCGGCTGGAGTAGATCGGAATGCCGGTTTGCAACAGCGCGTCGAGGTCGCGGCGCACCGTCCGCTCCGATACCTCCAGCCGGGCGGCCAGCTGGGGCACGGTTAGTTGCCGGTGTGCCTGGAGCAATAAGACGATCGCCACCATTCGTTCGGCCCGCACATCGAAAACCGTACGCGAAACAGGCCGTCACGATGGCCAGTTTCCTTCCTATCGTGTCGTCGACACTGCTGGCGATGTGAAAGGAGACCCGTGATGGCCAATTCCGAGCCACTAGGTCATCTGGTCCAGAGCACTTTGGTCGCGCCAATGGACGAGAAGGAGTACCTGCATCGTTGGTTGCGCCTGGTCCGCGACGTGCTGTTATGGAAGCTAGAAGGACTCAGTGACGCTGACATTCGCCGCCCGATGACCCGCTCGGGCACGAACCTGCTGGGTTTGGTCAAGCACATCACTGGCGGTGAGACAAACTATCTGGGCGCGAGCTTCGGCCGACCAGCCACGGACGTGCGGCTGCCGTGGTGGGAGCCCGAGAATGCCCAGAACACAATGGACACCGGTGGTGACATGTATGCCGCTGTCGGCGAATCCACCGAATACATCGTCGACCTCTACCAGCGGGCCTGCGCCCATGCCGACGAGACGATCGCCGAGCTGGAGCTGGACACCATCGGAACGGTTACCCATAGCGGAGCGAAAATCACTCTGCGGCAGGCACTCGTACACATGATCCATGAGACCAGTCGTCATGCCGGGCACGCCGACATCGTGCGCGAGCTCATCGACGGATCGGTCGGCGGCGCAAGACACAACCCGTACGTCCCGCCTTGGTCCGAGAAAGCATGGTGGCAGGAGTACCTCGCACGCGTTGAAGCATCAGCGGCTGCCGCCGAGCAGACAGCCGTTCGTCGGGCACCGGCGCAACAGCGATAAAGAAGGTGACTGTGTCGGTAAATCCGCCGCTCGCGGCTGCTTCGTCGAGCTGCAATCGGCGATGTGGCAGATCTTTCTGATGGTTCAGCGGGAGCGTCGGATGAATTCGTACGCCGCGTCGTACATGTGACGCACGTCGGGATCGGTGCTGCCAACCATCGCCGCGAAAGTGGCTCGCGATCCCCAGTAGTAGCCCTTGATTGCCCGGTCGGCGCCTGTCTGCTGGTCCACGGCGAGATAGTTGAGCCACTTCTGCCTGGCACCGGCATCGGTCAACGCCGCATCGTCGATCTCGAGCTCGACTCCTTGCCCGGACCAGCGGGCCATTGTCGCTGTCCGCTCAAGACGATAGGTGTCCGTCGGCGAGAGCGAGGAGTCGAAGAAATAGTTGGGCTGCATCATCGATGCCTCGAAACCATAGCTCTGCCAGTGCTGATATCCCGCGGCCTGGTAATACGGAATCCAATAGAAGCTCAGGTGCTCCGGCACCGCGCGCAGCAGCTGCGATACCCGCTGCACCAAGACGGAGTCTGACGAGTTCGGCGCGATCGACTCACGCATCCAGTAGAACCCTGCGAGCTCGATGTGGCGGTTGTTCTCGGCGTTATATCGGCGCAGCGCTTCATCGACGAACCAGCGCACCACGCGCAGCCGGTTGTCGGCCGATGTCTTCTCGCCGACTCGGGTCGGATTGAGATCAAGCACGTCGCCGTCGATGCTGCCCCACGGCCCGGCGGTCGTGGTCACCGGATTGGGGATCGGCAGGACAACCCGCACGATGTGCCGCTGATCGTTCAGTGACTGCTTCGCGGTCGCGGCGGCCTGGTCGAGTGCGGCGACGTCATTGTCGGGCTCGAACAGCCGGTCCAGCAGGTCATCCCAGCTTCGCTGGTCCGGATAACCATCGAGCTCCGACCCGCCCGCGACGAAGAGCACCGTGTCCCACATCCAGTCGGTCGATGCGCCGCTTTCATCGACCCGTGTTATGACCGGTTGGAGACTTTCGGCGCTCCACCGGCCGATCTCGCCGACGCTCGACTGGGTGTCATACGTATAGGCGAGGAACATATTTTCCACACCACCGACACGTCCGGTGCCCTGCTTCAAGAATTCACCCGGGTCTTCGGTCACCGGCTCCTCGATCGGGCCCTGCGGTGGCGTTGCACCGGTCTCGATGCCGCGGGTGCCGCGGGCCGAGATCTCGTCAACGAAACACCAGCCGTTGACGTCGAATGTCACCTGCACATAGCGGGCGTAGGTCGCCGGCAGCGACAACGTGACGACCCGGTGGCCGTTGACAATGCCAACATTGTCGCCGGGCAGGGTGCCGGCCACGTGCCAGGTCGTGCCATCGAGGGAGAGCGCAAATTGCACGTCCTTGGGTAGGAAGACGGCGGCGCTCGGATAGAAGAGGAAATCGACGGAGAGCTCGTGGATTGTTCCGACCGCGCCGAGGTCGATTACGACGGTACGTGACGCCTGTCTGAGATAGCCGCGCCAACCTGAGTCGGTGTATTCCGTGCCGGCAAGTTTCCCGTCGGTCAGGAAATGGCCGCTGTCGGGATAGGAGCTGTCCTCACCCTGCTGGTCGACCGGGTCGGGCATGCCCGCGGTGACGGTGTACGACGCGCCCACAGCGAGCTCCTGCAGCTCGGCTCCTGCCGCCGGCGTCGCGTTGACCAACCCGGCACCGCCCAGCGCCGCCGCTGCCACGCCAGCCGCGCCGAGGAATGCCCGCCGGGATACGCGCCACGGCTGGGCCGCCATATCGGTCCGGTGGTTTTCCATAGCCCGCTCCTCTTTAGACCAACATTGGTACGGTCCTATTTCACGGATGTGGAGAACCTAGCAAAAGGCCAGACCGCATGGCAATGCATAAATCTGCTGCTGCAAGGTCGACCGCCAGGTTGGCAATGCCCAATGTTGCCGGCATGTCACAACAAACGTACGGCCAGATTCTTGCACCCGCCGCAGACGAAATTATTGGTTCGGCGTTGGGCTGGTACCGGCCATATTGGTACGGACGAAATCTTGACAGGCATGAAGGTGTGTTCTAAATGTAAAAGGCCGCACGACGCCTTACCGCGCGAAGGTAATCGCTTTCGCGTTCATGAGCCCCAAATCGATGTTCGGCCCACCACCACTGCCGGCGCTACCGCGAACCCACGCCGACCGGATCGGAGTGTCCACGTGACCCCTGCCTTACGAAAACATCGCTACCTCATCAAGGCTGTGCGGGCGGGACTCGCGCTTGTCACAGCCATCCTCGCCACGGTCGCCGCGGTGACCGTACCGTCAAGCTCGGCCAGTGCAGCTACGAACAGCCCCTCGGCCGGACCGACGTATTGGTCGACCTACGGCTACAACGTGACCTACGGCAAGGCCATGCCCGAAGACCTGTGGAAGGACAACATTGACTGGCTAGCCCAGAATTTCCGGGATTCGGGATACCGCATGGCCACCACCGATGGCTGGGTGGGCAACTTTCCCACCGATAGCCACGGTTACATGACCAGCATGGAAGGCTGGACGCACAGCTTCGGATACTGGGCGAAATATCTCGCCCAACGAAACATGTCGCTGGGCGTCTACATGCAGCCGCTATGGATCCTCGGCTCGGTCGTTAAACAAGACCCAGTCATCGAAGGCACCAACGGCATACATGTTTCGAAAATCCTGCACGACTGTCTCTGGGGAGACAGCGACGGTGGCTGCTACATCTACGAGGTCGATATCAACGCCCCCGGCGCCGAACAATGGGTCAAGGGCTATATTCGCCACTTCATCGGCTACGACGTCAAAATGCTGACCACCGACTTCGACAACTCGATTGAGTCGCTGCAAGGGTCCGCCGCCTACGCCGAAGCACTCCGATGGATCAAGGAAGCCGCCGGCAGCAAGATGCTGATCAAGCAGGACATCAACTATTGCTTTAACTCCTGCTCCGCGGAAGCTCCGAATGTTGACGTTCTTCGCATCACTGACGACGTGGGTACCGAAGGCTGGGGCTGGAAGGCACTCGCCACCAACCAGGCCGTCACAGACTGCCAGAACGTCCCCACGTACCCGGCTGGCCCGCCGGCCCCCGCGCCCGGGGACTCGAACTACTGGCTGTGGTACCGATGGGGAAATGCCTGGGACGGCCTCAGTTGCGACGCCGCGCAGGCAGCCAAAGAGAACTACGTCATGGACCCCGATTTCATCGACATGAACACGTTCGCCTCAAACGCCGAGCGGCAGACGGCGATGTCCCTCTACCTCATGGCCGGCGCGTCGATCGGCATGACCGACTACTGCAACAACGACACGACCGACACCTTCGCAACACAAACGTGCACGCGGCTCACCTCTTCATCGCTGCTCAATGTGTACACAAACCCTGCGGCAAATGCGCTGAACCATGCCGGATTCCGAGGCCAGCCACTCAATGGAGATGATCAACGCTGGGTCGGCCAGGTCAGCATTGACGGCAAGAGGTACTGGGTGGTCGGCCTCTTCAACCGCACCGACACACAGCAAACCCGCAGCATCGATATGGACCACGATCTCGGCCTAACAAACCAGGTCAAGCTCAAGGACCTGTGGACCGGGACCACGTACCACGCAACAGGCGGTTACCAGGTAAGCCTCGCGCCACACGCCAGCCAGCTGCTGATACTCAATCGCTGATCTGACAGCGACAACGCAGACGCCGCCCCACCGTGCTGCGGTGGGGCGGCGTTCGGCTGCCAGCGGTTCGTTTGCGCCGGAATCGCGAATGCCAGGCCGACCGGAAATCCATCAGGCACTGGGATATCTCGACTGTGAACTCAGGTTGTTTCGCGGCGTACCGCGAAACGCATGTCGTACCGGTCGCCGCGATATACCGTCCTGGTGCATTCCAATGGCCGGTCGCGCTCGTCTAAACCGATGCGGCCGACCCGCAGCGCCGACGATCCTGGTGCGACGCCGAGCAGAATCGCCTCGCCGTGATCGAGCACGATTCCCTGGACAACCTGCTCAGCCCGGACGACCTGTAGGTGATATACGCGACTCATCTGCTCGTACAGCGAGCCAGTCAGATCTCGCTCCAGCAATCCGGGCACCCGCGCCGCAGGAAGGTGGACCGTTTCGAGGCAGATCGGCTCGCCGTCGGCCAAGCGAACGCGGGCCAATCGAATCACCGGCGCATCCGGGTCAATTCCCAGGTCTTCGGCTACGGCGCCCGCGGGCACCTCATCGGCCGCCAACAAGCGCGAGCCAGGCTTCAGGCCGCGAGCGGTCATGTCCTCGCTGAACGACGTCAGCGACAGCGTTTTCGAAATCGTAGGCCCAGCGACAAATGTGCCCGCGCCCTGAACGCGGTAAACAACGCCCTCACCGCGCAGCCAATCCAACGCTTGTCGGACGGTCGCCCGACTAACGCCATACGTCGCGGCGAGTTCCCGCTCGGTCGGCAGCATGGCGTGTGGCCCACGCTTGTGAATATCGGAGAGCAGCGCTCGCCGAACCTGCTCATGTTTAGGTACTGATCCGTGCTCTGCGACCTTAGCCACTGACCCTCCCTACGTATCTGATTGGCTCAGACAAACTCTACCGGACCTGTATTACGTCATTCTGCTGTCACCCGAGAGGTCCGTTGCATTTAGGCATATTGATCGGAACAATCGATTGGTGGCTCATGACCGTTGGTCAGATTGGTACGGACGAAAGCTGGACATGGGCTCTCGACTGTTCTCCATCTGGAGTGAGTTTCGAAGCGGTACCCGCAGATCCGAAATCTGGAATCGCTGTGACTGTCGGAGCTAATTGGCGCTGAATCTTCAGCGTTATCAGCCGTATGACCCTCACTCGGTGCCCAACTGCTAGTTCGGCGGTCGCTGTAAGAGCTGTCGAGACGACTCGAAGCCTAACCGTTCATACACCGGCACAGCCTTGCGTCCAGAGTGGACCGTCACGCGAAGGGCCCCGAGGCGACTCGCGTGCTCCG
>JBEDUI010000264.1:0-5459 GCA_040414495.1 Mycobacteriales bacterium | reverse complement strand
AATGGCGCCGTATCGTGCAAGAGAACCGCGTAGTGCCCGCTGGGCGCGTACCCCTGATTGCCCCAGCTACCCGGCCCGGCAATGCCAAGGTAGAGATCGCTCACCCGACTGCCTGCCAGCGGGACGACGGTCACGTCCAGTCGAACTGGGCGACCAACCTTGACGATCAGCGGTGCGCCACGACGATTTGTCACGGAACCGTTGACCGCGACCGTGATACGCGCCGCGAGCGGGTGCCCTGGCCCTACGGCACCTGGCGGCAGCGAGGACGGATGAGCGGCCGCCGACGTAGCAGCCACAATCCGGTGACCGGGCCCAGAGCAAGCAGTCACGACGACGCCAGCAGTCGCGGTCAGAACCACGGCTCCAACGACGTACCCCAGCCTCGACCGCATCCACGCCCTCCAGCACGAGACCTACACCCAACGAGACACCAACGAGTCACCGAAGGTTGCCTGCGCATCCGCAGTCAGCGAAGGTCAGCGGTCGCTCCAAAGCGGGTCTTAGAGCTCTGGGGGCCAGGCAGAGGACGTTCTCGCGATGGTTCGGCTTCTCTTATTTAGTCGCGTCGAGTTCCAAGCATCGACGAGCTAAATTCAAACGCCACGATGGGTTGCTGGACCACAGGCAGTGGTTCGCATTCCGCGCTGCCATGAGAAGCGGTATGTGCGCCTCCCACTCCGTTGGAAGTTCGCGAACGCTGCGGTATCCGGCGAGGTAACTCTGCCGCAGAAGGCCAAAGCGTGGGTTGCCGGCGATGCTGCCCGGATAACCGGCCATGTTGCCCAAAACGGGGCACAAATCGTAGAGGTAATAACCCCAGCCGCAATCGTCGAAGTCGAGGACAGATGCGTGCCAGCTGCGGCCTCGGCGGCGAATTAGGCAGTTTCCGAGTATGTAGTCGCCGTGGATGATTCCTGCCGTGTGGCGCTCCCTGCTAAGGTACGCGAAAACGTCTGTCGTCCGGTCGGCGATCTCATAAAACAGCGCACGATCGGCGCCGGTCAGCAGATCATCTGGGCCGCCGGGCGGACGGTACGGCGAGTCGGCGCTGAACATCGTCGTGTCCCACTTCGGGAGTACGAAATTCGGTGGCGGCACGAAATCGTCGGAAACGTTGTGCACGTGCGCGAGCGCCGCCCCGATGGTGTATGCCGCTGATGGGCCAAACCCCTGACCGGGCGCCACTTCGCGGCCATCAACCCAAGTCATGAGGTCGCAATGCCGGCGGCCATCCAGGCCGTCTTTCTCGTCCGGAATCTCGACTACGAAGTCAGCGTCAATCGTAGGCACGGGCCGAGGAATGCTGACCGTTGGATCCAATTTCCGGTGCAGGGCTTCGACGAAGTACAGCTCTGATCGCGTCTGATCAAGCGTCCGATAGCCGGGCCGATGGACCCGTAGAACGAGTTGCGGCGAACCATATAATGCATTGTGCTCGGAGTCTTGAACTCGCAGCCCGAATACCGTGTTGATAGCGCCACCTGACAACTGGGACACAGCTACCACAGCTGGCAGCCCGTAAGCGGCGGTCACATGCGCCAGGAGCCGTCTCAGATCCTCAGGCACACCAGCCGATCTATTCGTCAACGAGTCGTCACCGTCATACCTCCGAAATCTGCACACCTGCGCTCGCCTGCCCTCGCGGGCCATGCGGAGTCTCGCGAACA
Organism: Mycobacteriales bacterium; assembly: GCA_040414495.1. GTDB lineage: Bacteria > Actinomycetota > Actinomycetes > Mycobacteriales > QHCD01 > DATAVB01. The sequence goes on along the minus strand of JBEDUI010000264.1, from coordinate 3,789 downwards.
ACGGCACCAGAGGCGAGCCGATTACCACCGCTCGTACAGCCGCCCGCCGTTCGCTTTACTACAAGGTCATCCCGTTTGCGGTAGTCAGGTGGCGGGCCGACTGGCCCCGTCCAGACCTCGACCAGATGGACGATTCGGCCGGCCTGGACGGTGGCGAACGACGCGGCATAAAAGGTCCGGCCGCCGCCGCTCACCCGGGTCCGGGATACCGCTTTGTCGCCGGTCGCCACCAGTTCCTCCACGCTCGCTCGCCAGCTGCCCGGGTACTCCCGGTTGAAACGGACCAGCGCGGCCGCATCGAAGGTCTCCCCGGTGTGTACGTACTCGGCTCGCAGCCCGGGGTCCAGCAGCGTCGCCATCCCGTCCCAGTCCTGCTCGTCGATACGGGCCCACAGCTGGCGAAGTACATCCTCGGCATCAGTCATGCTCGCATCGTCGCGCACCATTGCGACAATTCCGGCCGAGCGTTGCGCGACTTTCGTAAAGCTGGGATCAGCCGGCACGCGAGAGCTGTTCGGTAGCGGAGCGCAATACGGTTCCGCGGATTGGCCACGGGACGCTCATCGCTGTCGCGATGTCCCAATACGGGTGGTACGGCGGGAGTTCGGGACGGAGCCGATGGTATTCGGTGACCAATGCGTCGGCCGCCTTTTTGCCATGCCATCGCCACAGGTTGTAACGACAGTGCGCGACGTCGGCCCACGGCGAGCCGACGCAGGAAGCTGACCAGTCGATAACACCGCTGAGACGGCCGGCCGACCAAATTACGTTTCCTGGATGGAAATCGCGATGCAAGAATCCAATTGAGCCGTCCGGAGAAGGCGCTCGGAACACGTCTATACATCGCTGCCATTCGTCAGGCGTCCAATCCTTACTCGGGATCGCGTGCTCCTTGTCCACCTCCCATGGCTGATATACGTCGAATTTCGTCGGGGCCACGGCGGCGGCGTGAATAGTCACCAATAATTCGGCGAGTTGCTTGACCAGCCAGGTCCATCCCGCGCGGGGGCGGACAACAGGCCGTCCTGCAAGTCGGGTCGTCAGAATACAGCCGGTTCGCTGATCTTTCGCGATGATCTCAGGGACCGGAATGCCGATGCGGCCGGCCGTCCGAATGCCGCGCATTTCGGTCTCTAATGCTTCAGGCTCATCGGAGGGATAGAACTTCAACACCAGGCGATGGCGCCGCCCTCGCGGGGATGCCGTATCGACGAAGTACACCCTTCTCGGCGGCCCACCGGGCACTCGACGGACAGCATCCAAGGCCCAACCCCGGCCAAGCTCGTTGTGTATCAGCCGTGTGGCGACCGACGAGCCTTCTTCCTCATCGCCGAGACGACGATGGCTCACAGCCCCTCACGATCCTCGACAACGGTCAGCCACGGATGCTCCGGCCCGGACAAGTCAGCAACCGCGGCGCCCAGCCACCGCTGCCGCGGCTGTGTCAACGATCCCACCGAATCGGAAATCATTTAGGTCCTGTCTGATCCGTATCCCGCTTAGAGTTCGTCACGCACCCACAACGGGGATTGTACGAATGTTTCCCGGTTTCGCCGTGCCTTCTCGGTCAGGAACGCCGCGACCAGCGACTGTCCGGTGTACTCGGCATCTCCCCGGGTCTCGCCGGCAAGGATCCGAGCGTCCGGTACCAGCTCCCATCCAGACGCCTTCCTATAGAAGTCAACGTTTTCGGGCGCGCAACAGATCAGACCCAAATCCGCGTCGGTCGCCGCGATCCGTTCAGTTGCCTTTCGCACCAGTTTGCCGGCCCATCCTTCGCGGCGAAACGTAGGAAAAGTCAACACGCCGGTCGGCGCGTATGCCGTGTACATCGTGCCTTGGTGCTCGATCTGGCGCTGCACGATCTCGACATGGCTCACGACGAGATCGTTCGCGACGTATAACAAGTGGTACGGCCGATACTTAGGCTGCGTGATCCCGTCGCGATACCGATTCTCTCCGACGAAACCCTCGGGGAATACGATCCGCAGGAACGACAAGACCTGCCATTTCAGCGCGGCCGGCAGCGCCTCATCGGAATACTGGACGAATGTGACCGCATCGGACTCCACAACCACGAGTCTCGTCCACTACGCATCAGCAGCGCAAGCCAATACGGTCTACTGATCGCCGACGATGTTCGCAACGAACCTGTCCTTTCCGGCAACATAGGAGGGACGATCCTCGGAGAAGCGATCAGCCAAGTCCCGCTTCAGCTGAGCGTAGGAATCACGCACCGCATCGTTTTCGCGCAGCTGGTCGCGAAAGCGGAGGTAATTGCGCCATTCGGCACTACCATGCCTGACCACATGAGCGTTAACAACCCTGCAACCCGGGCGATCCTCCCAGCCAAAGGTGCGGTTCAGCGATCCACCCTCGAAGTCTCCTCGGTAAAGGAATCCGTTCGACATCAGCGCTTCATCAATCGGGCCAGTGTCGGCGTCGGCACCCACGCCTAGCGCGACATCCAGTATTGGCTTCGCCGGAAGGCCCGGGACGGCGGTCGATCCGACATGTTCGATCGCGATCACGCTTGTGGGGAGCATGGATCGCAGCAGCGCCGCCAATCGGGCGAACGCGAGTGGCCATCTCGGGTCGCTCGCCACGATCTGGACGTGCCCGCGTTCGAGGCCCAGCCCTGAATTTTCGAACAGTCCCATCATGACACTGGAAGCTAGCAACATTTGGGGAGTCACATCGAGAATTCGGTGACCTCCGATACGACCCAAGCCCAATAACCCGTCGCGCAGACTCGCAGAGTCTGCGACGCTTGCGGGATGGACGTATCCACGCGGCATCTCAGTGCGGCTGACTGGTCGGCGTTCTGGCCGATGCTGCACGACATGGGCACCGATGACTCCGAAGCTACAGCGCAAACACGATATGAGGCTCTCATCGAGGATCCGCGTTGGGCTGTCATCGGCGCAGAACAGGACTCCGGTCTCCTTGGATACGCCGCTGTGCAGGACTACGGTCCGCATCTGCGGCTCGGTGACCTGCACCGAATAGCGCGCCTCCATGATCTCTATGTGCGTCCAGATTTCCAACGCCTTGGCGTCGGAACCGCGCTCCTGAACTCGGCGAAGGAATGGGCCGGCGAACGTACCCGATACCTGGAATGGCAGGCCGGCGCGACGACCTCCGCGCCATTCTATGAACGCCTGGGATATCGCGGCGAGCCCTGTCCTCAGCCCGATTACCCGACCTTCGTCATTGATCTACGGATTTCCGGGACCGATAAATAATGCGGTATTACGAAGACGAGCACGAGGCGGCATATCGTCGTATCGCGTGCGAGCACAAGACACAGTGGAATGATCTGTTCGACGACGCAATCAATGACACCGCCACTTTCCCCACCCGCGATTTCCTGGAACGCGTGCTGTCGCGTGTGGACATAGGCCAGGACGTACTCGAGTACGGCTGCGGGACAGGGCTGGCGGCGTGCTTCCTTGCCGAACGAGGCTTCCGGGTCGATGCCGTCGATCTGGTACCGCAGGCTATCGACCTGGCGCGTGCCTTTGCCCGGGAGCGGGGAATCGACGTCAATTTCGCGGTTCGGGACGTCTGCCGGTGGGACACCGAACCGGTCAACAAGCGCTACGACCTCATCGTGGACAGCCTTTGTCTCCAGTCCATTGTGCTCGACTGCGACCGGGCCATCGTGCTGGCCGGAGTACGGGAGCGTCTCAAACCGACCGGCTACTACGCGCTATCCACAGCGATGTACGACCCAGCCCGATCGTATGAGGACGCAATCTACAACCCGGACACCGGAATCGAGTACGC
>JBEDUI010000263.1:0-56101 GCA_040414495.1 Mycobacteriales bacterium | reverse complement strand
GCGGTCGTTGCACACCGGCCAGGCCAACCCTCACGCCACGGTCGGTGCACCAGCGCATCCGATGCACCAGCCAGACCACCCTCACGCCACGCTCGCCGCACCAGCGCATGTTGGGCACCAGCCAAACCGACCGTCTCGTCACCCTCGCCGCACCAACTCCGATTGCCCACCGGCGAGCGCGACCCTCAGGTCACGCTCGCTGCACCAGCGCATCCGACGCACCAGCCAGCCCAACCCTTACGTCGCGCTCGCCGCAAATACGGAACCGGAGTAGGCCCGACCGCGGCTGATCGGCAAAGATGATCCGTACCAATATCGAGGAGTGACGCTCGTGCGCATCGGACTCTTCCTGACCTGCATCAACGACACGATGTACCCGGAAACGGGAAAAGCCGTGGTCAGGCTGGTCGAGCGGCTCGGGCACGAGATCGACTTCCCGTTCGAGCAAACCTGCTGCGGGCAGATGCACGTGAACACCGGCTACCGGCGCGAGGCGTTCGGCCTGGTGCGCCGGTTCGTCGAGACGTTCGAGCCGTACGACGTGGTGGTCGCTCCGTCCGGGTCGTGCGTCGGGCTGGTCCGCGACCAGCACCTCCAACTGGCCCGCGAATCCGGCGATCAACAACTGGCCGAACGGGCCGAGGCAGTCGCGGCCAAGACGTACGAGCTGTCCGAGCTGTTGGTCGACGTGCTGGGGGTAGTCGACGTCGGCGCCTATTACCCGCACCGCGTCACCTACCACCCGACCTGTCATTCGCTGCGGCTGGTCAGGGTTGGCGACAAACCGCTGCGGTTGCTGCGCGCGGTCCGCGGCATCGACCTGGTCGAGTTGCCGAATGCCGAATCATGCTGCGGTTTCGGCGGTACGTTCGCGCTGAAGAACGCCGAGACGTCGACCGCGATGCTGGCCGACAAGGTCCGGGCGGTGCTGGACACCGGCGCGGAGGCGTGCGTGGCCGGCGACAATTCGTGCCTGACTCATATCGGCGGCGGGTTATCCCGGCTGCGTACGGGCGTGCGCGGGGTGCACCTGGCCGAGATCCTGGCCGCGACCGAGGAGAGCGCATGAGCAGGGCATTTCTGGGGCTCCCAAGCCGACGCGACAAGGGCTTTCCGGCCGCCGCGCACCACGCCCTGGCCGACCCCCAGCTGCGCCGCAACCTGCGCAAGGCCACCACCACGATCCGCGAGAAACGGACTCGCGCGGTGGGCGAACTGCCGGACTGGGAGGAGCTGCGGGAGGCCGGTCGGGCCATCAAGGAACGCACGCTGCGGCACCTCGACAGCCACCTGGAACAGCTGGAACGGGCCGTGATCGAACGCGGCGGGCACGTGCACTGGGCCCGCGACGCGACCGAGGCCTGCCAGCTGGTGACCGACCTGGTCCGAGCCACCGGCGAGACCGAGGTGGTTAAGGTCAAGTCGATGGCGACCGACGAAATCAAGCTGAACGAATTCCTCGCCGACAATGAAATAACCGCGTACGAAACCGATCTGGCCGAGCTGATTGTCCAGTTAGGACACGACACACAGTCGCACATTCTCGTACCGGCAATTCACAAGAACCGCAGCGAGATCCGGGAAATCTTTCTCCGCGAAATGCCCTCGACACCCGAGGGAATGTCCGACGACCCGGTCGAGCTCGCGATGGCGGCCCGCCAGCATCTGCGCAAGAAGTTCCTGTCAGCCAAGGTCGGCATTTCCGGCGCCAATTTCGCCGTGGCCGAGACCGGAACGCTGGCGGTGGTGGAATCCGAGGGCAACGGCCGGATGTGCCTGACTCTGCCGGAAACGTTGATCAGCGTGGTCGGGATCGAAAAGGTGGTGCCAACCTGGGCCGACCTGGAGGTCTTTCTGCAATTGCTGCCGCGTTCTTCGACGGCCGAACGGATGAACCCGTACACATCGCTGTGGAGCGGCGTGACTCCGGGCGACGGCCCGCAGGAATTCCACCTGATATTGCTGGACAATGGCCGTACGAAGGTATTGCAGGACGAAATCAGCCGGCAGACCCTCGGCTGTATTCGCTGCTCGGCCTGCCTGAACGTCTGCCCGGTGTACGAACGCACCGGCGGCCAGTCGTACAACTCCGTTTATCCCGGACCGATCGGCGCGATTCTCACTCCGGCGATGAAAGGCGTCGAGAATGCGCCGACGCTGCCGTACGCATCGTCGTTGTGTGGCGCTTGTTACGACGTCTGCCCGGTGAAAATCAACATTCCCGAGGTGTTGGTGCATTTACGGGCCGAGGTCGTCGACCAGAAGCGCGAGCGGCGGGTGCCGACCCCGGAAGCGGCCGCGATGAAGGCGATGGCGTGGGTTTTCGAATCGCCGCAGCGACTGGAACGGGCCCAGCAGGCGGCCCGCAGGGGCTCCGGGATATTCGCGCGGGATGGCGTGATCGGCCGTATTCCCGGTCCGTTGCATGGCTGGACCGACTCACGGGACGCACCGGCCATGCCGGCCGAGACATTTCGGGATTGGTGGAGGCGGACGCGATGAGTGCGCGCAGCGAAATACTCGGCCGAATCCGCTCGGCGCTCAGCGACGTACCGACCGACGAGCCCGCGGACCAAGACATCCCACGGACATACCGCCGCACCTCCGGCCTGGACCACGAAGGCGTACTTGAACTATTCGTGGAAACCGTGGCCGATTACCGCGCGACCGTGCACCGGGTAGAGCCCGCCGGCCGGGCCGAGGCGATCGCGGAAATCCTCGCCAAGCGGGCGCTGCGCCGGATCGCCGTCCCGGCCGACCTGCCGACTGACTGGCTGCCGGACGGAATTGGCAGAGTGATCGACACCGGTACACTGACCAGTGCCGATCTCGACGCGGTCGACGGCGCGTTGACCACCGCCGCGGTCGGCATCGCCAACACCGGAACGCTGATTCTCGACGCCTCCGCGGGTCAGGGCCGGCGGCTGCTGTCACTGGTCCCCGACTATCACCTGTGCGTTATTCCGGCCGAACGCATCGTCGGCTCGGTACCAGAGGCGGTGCAACGACTGGATCCGACCCGACCGATTACCTTGATCAGCGGGCCGTCGGCCACCAGCGATATCGAGCTCAACCGGGTCGAAGGCGTACACGGCCCGCGCACCCTGGACGTATTAGTCGTCGGATAACACCGCCGGCAGTTGTCCACAGTGGATTATTCCCAGTCGGCGGGTGGTCCGGGTCAGCGCGACGTAAAGGTCATTGCCGCCGCACGGTGAGTCGGCCCAGATTGCGCCCGGCTCAATGACGATGACCGAGTCGAATTCGAGCCCTTTCGCCTCGACCGGAGCGAATACGTCGGCGTCCAGGCCGTTCAGCTCGGCGACGAGACGAGTCGGAGCGATCACGGCCAACTGCCCGGACTCGATCACGGCCCGTTCCGACCGGACCGCGGCCGCCACCGCTTCAGCCAGTTCGGCCGGGGCGACCGATAAGAACCACGGCTCTTCGTCGCCTTCGCGAACCGAGTCCGGCGGGGACAGATCGGGCCGGATAGCCGCCAGCACCCGAGTCGCCAGGGCCATGATCTGCCGCGGCGTGCGGTAGTTCACGGTCAGCTCGCGGACCCGCCAATTCCGCCCGGCGTACCGGTCCAGTACGTCGGCCCACCGCCCCGGCGCATCGGGTGTGCCGGCCTGGGCCAGGTCGCCGACGATCGTCATCGACCGGCTCGGGCAGCGCCGCATGATCGCCCGCCACGCCATTGGCGAGCATTCCTGCGCCTCGTCGACGACGACATGGCCGTACGCCCAGGTCCGATCGGTCGCCGCGCGCAATGCGGTCGGGCCGTGGTTCGCGGCGCCGCGATAACGACGAGCGAACAACTGCGCGCGCTCGGCATGAATCACCGGATCGTCATCACCGATGCCGTAAATTTCCATCACGCCCAACGCGTACTCGATTTCGGCGCGCTCGTCGGCTTCTTCCTGCGCTGTTGCTTGGGCTTCGGCCGCACTGTCGTCCCCCAGCAATTCGGCCGCCTCATCCAGGAGCGGTACGTCGGCGGGAGCCCACTCGGTATTCGTGCGATACAGCTCTTCAGTCAACCCGGCCGTGCTCAACCGTTGTTTCGAGGCGAACAGGTCGGCCAGCAGGCGTTGCGGGCTCAATGCCGGCCAAAGGCGATCGATACTTTCCTGAAGGCTTTCGCTGGCCCGGATCAGCGCGCGCATATCGGCCAGATCCTCATCCCGCAGCAGATCCGCGCCGAGCTGGTCGGCCCAGGCCGCGGTCAATTCGGCCACCACGGCGGCGCGGAAAATCGCGCGCGCCCGGTTATGTGGCAACGGAGCCCGGGTTTCGGCATCCCGCGCCGCTCTGGCCCGATCCCGGGCCCGGCGGCACATTTCCGGCCGCAACAGCAGTACGTCGTCCTCGAGCACAATCGGAATATCGTCCTCGGGCAATTCCTGCCGGTCGGCCACGGCCGCGGTCAGTACGTCGACCATGGCCAGATTCCCTTTCACGCTGGCGGTTTCGGGCGGTTCGACCCCGGTCGCCACAATTCCCGGATACAGTTCACCGATTGTGGCCAGTACGACGTCGGTTTCGCCGAGCGAGGGCAGGACCTGGTCGATATAACGCAGGAACCGCGAATTCGGCCCGATCACCAATACGCCGCGCCGGGCCAGCCGGTCGCGGTGCGTATAGAGCAGGTAGGCGACCCGGTGCAACGCGACCACGGTCTTTCCGGTGCCCGGACCGCCTTGTACGACAAGGATTCCGGGCAGGTCGGTGCGAATGGCCCGGTCCTGTTCGGCCTGGATGGTGGCGACGATATCGGTGAGCTGGCCGGTCCGGGCGGTGCGCAGCGAGGCCAATAGCGCCGCCTCGCCGGTGAGCGAGGACGGGTTGACCGTGCCATCGAGGAGATCGTCATCGAGCCCGATGACCGTACGGTCGGTTGTGCGCAGGTGCCGACGCCGCGTCACGCCGTCCGGCGCGCCCGCGGTCGCCCGATAGAACGCCGTGGCCGCCGGCGCGCGCCAGTCGACCAGCAACGGTTCCTGGTCCTCGTCAGCCAGCCCGATCCGTCCAATGTAGAAGCGATCGCCGCTCACATAGTCGAGCCGGCCGAAGCACAACCCACGTTCGACCGAATCCAGCGTCATGATTCGGCGCGCGATGTGTTCCTCGTACGCATCACGTTCGGACATTCCCTGATCGGTGCCGGTCGTGTCGCTGCCCTGTACCTCGGCCAGGTGTTCTCGGGCCATCCGGCGCTGGATGTCGAGTTGCGAATAGAGAAATGATACGTATTCTTGTTCCCGCCGCTTCTCTTGTTGTTCGACTTGGCGTTGCTGCCAATCGGACATACCGCAGCCTCCCGTCTGGGCTGGTGAAGATTTCACAACGAATGTTTGACAGGACGGCTCACGTCGTAGATAATAAAATCAAATCAATACTCCAATGCTTGAATAACTGGGCACGCAGAAAATCTAGAATAGCAAGCAATGCAAGCTGACCGACCATGTTTGGTCGGTCTTTTTTGTGCCCGGTGTCGGCAGTAAGAAGCGGGAGCGGTCCAGGACCGCTCCCGCTTTGTTGTGGTGCCGATTTCGGTCAGCAGGTGTTCAGCATGGACGAGAGCGCGGACTTTTCGTCACTAGTGATGGTCAATGACCATACGGTCTTCACGTCAATCCAGTCGCGTGCGTAAAGACACCAGTAACCAGAATCGGCCGGCTTCCACTGGGACGGGTCGTCGTCGCCCTTCGACTCATTCTGTTGGGCCGACGATGCGATCAGCTGCGGATCGGTGAGATCGTTGGCGAAATCCTGCCGCTTGGCCGTGGTCCAGGTGTCGGCGCCGGAGCGCCAGGCGTCGGCCAGCGGCACAATGTGGTCGATCTGGACCTTGGACGGAACGGTGATCGTGGTGTCGTCGTAGGCGATGGTCCAACTGCCTGCGGTCGGGTAGCAGTCGGAGCCGACCGTGACGCCGGTGCCGTCCCGCTTGAGCACCTCCTCGCGGCTGGTGCAGCCGTCGGACTCGGTGATCCAGTGCGGAAACTTGTCTCGCGAATATCCGGTCATCGAGTGTGGGGTCGCTATGGTCAATGCCGCGAGTTGGGTTTCGGCCTCGGTCACCCCGGGCGGGGTGGGCGGAGCGGCCGAGGCAGACTGGATCGCGAAGCCGAGCAGCGAGGCGATCGCGATCAGGACGAGCAACGTCTTCCGCATCGTGACTCCTTGCGCAGTGATGGTTTCTCTTTGCCTACCGTTGGGTCGTGACGATGCCGCTAACCGCGCGTGAGCGCTACCCAAACATGCCCCGTCGGCATGGATTGTCCGAATAGCTAAGGTGCTCAACGTGCCGCGCACCGTCGCCGTCCTCGGCCTGGGTCTCATCGGTGGTTCGCTGCTGCGCCGGATCGAGCGCGGCGTCATTGGTTACGACCACGACCCGGTCGAGGTCCGCGTCGTTGGTTACGACCACGACCCGGTCACTCGCGATGCCGCCCGGGCGGCCGGATTCGAGGTCCGGGACCGGGTTTCCGAGGCCGTGTTTGACGCGGATCTGGTGGTGGTCGCGGTTCCGTTGCCGGCGCTGCCCGAGCTGTTGGCCGAGGTCGGCGCGCACGCCCGGCCTGGCACCCTGCTCACCGACGTCACCTCGGTCAAAGGCCCGATCGCGGCCATGGTCCGCGGGCCGCTTCGGTACGTCGGCGGGCATCCGATGGCCGGCACCGAACGGTCCGGGTTCGCCGCCGCCGACCCGGCGCTGTTCGAAGATGCCGCGTGGGTGCTGTGTTTGGAGCCGGACACCGACCTGGCCGGGTGGCTGGACATCGCGGGATTGCTGACCGGAATCGGCGCCCGGGTCGTACCCACCACCGCCTCCCAGCACGACGCGGCGGTCGCCCGGATCAGCCACCTGCCGCACATCCTGGCCGCGACGCTGACCGGAATCGCCGCCGATCCGCTGGCCCGCTCGCTGGCGGCCGGTTCGTTCCGCGACGGCACGCGCGTCGCCGGCACCCGCCCGGAGCTGTCGACCGCGATGTGCCAGGGCAATGCGGCAGCACTCGACGCGGCTTTGGGCGAGGCGATCGAGCGGCTGATGCAGGCCCGGTCGGCGTTGCGGAATGGCGAGTTGGAACCGTTCTTCCGGACCGCCTACGAGCTGCGCCACGCCTGGCCGGTCACCGAGACCGAACCGGTCGAGCTCGGCCCGGCCGACCTACTCGCCCTGGGTACGGCCGGCGGGTGGATCACCGCCGTCGGCCCGGACGTACTGCACGGCCGCCGGCCGAAATACTGAGCACCTGAGCGGCCGCGACCCAGTCCTGCACCGACAATCGACTGACCGGCATTCCCAACGCCATATCCCGTATCGACGCGAGCCGGACCGCCTGCCGATGCGTCAACAATCCGGCCACGGCACGTTCCCACGGCCGGTCGGCCTGCCGATAACCCAGGTCCAGCAATGCCTCGAACGCCCGCCAATCAGCGCCGCCCAGCAGCGGCTGCGGCCGGCGCCGAATCACCAGCGTGACCGCATCAACCGAGGGCGGCGGGTGGAAACAGCGCGCCGGCAACCGCCGGCCCCGGTCGAACGAATACCGCACCGACCACCGCAGCACCCGCGCCGAACCCGGCCGGGCAGCCGTCAGCGCGGTACACACTCCATCGGCCACGACGAGATCCGCCGACCGCACCGAACTGTCGACCAGCCGCCGTAACAATTCCGTCGTCACCCCGAACGGAATATTCGCTACGACCCGGAAAGGCTTACGCGGCAAGGGAATCGTACGGATATCCCCGTGCACGACCCGTACTTGGGAATTCCCGGCGAACCTCCGGTCCAGCCGACGTACCAGCCGTGGATCGCGTTCGACCGCGATGACGCGCGCGCCAGCCGACGCTATTTCCGCGGAAATGACGCCGGAGCCGGCGCCCAAATCGAAGACGAGTTCGCCCGCCCGGATATCGGCCTCAGCGACCAGCCGGGCAGCCGGGCCGCGGGAAAGGAAGTGCGCACCGTCCGGTGTGGATACGGTCGGCGGTCGCCGCCGACCCGCGGACACGGTAGATCATGACCATTCCGGTCACCTTTTTCCTCGCGGATGAATCGTCACGTCCGCGCGCGGCGCGGACTGGTGGGACAGTACGGCCCGCGCGGCGATCGCGTCGAATGTATTTATTTCCGGCCAACGTGGTGCTCGTCTCGCACCCTTCTGCAATAGTCACCAATTAGGTTAGCCTAACCAAGTCAACCGTCGAAGCGAAGGGCTGCGCATGTCCGTATCGACCGCCGACGTCGCGCCGACGTCTTCGGCCGCCGGAAACGCCGCCGGCCGGCGAGACTGGACCCGCTGGATCGGCCTGCTGGTGGCGGTTCTCGTGCTGCTGGGCGTCGCGCTGGTCAGCATCATGGTCGGCGCGCGGACCGTCCCGGCGCATACGGCGTTCAACGCGCTGTTCCACTACAACGGGTCGTACAACCAGATCGTGGTCCGGGATGTGCGGTTGCCGCGGACCCTGCTCGGCCTGGCCGTCGGGGCCGCGCTCGGGTTGGCCGGCGCGATCATGCAGGCGTTGACCCGAAATCCATTGGCCGATCCCGGACTGCTCGGCGTGAATTCCGGTGCGGCCGCGGCGGTGGTATTCGCAATCGGGGTGCTGGGGCTTTCCGGCACCAACAGCTATGTGTGGTTCGCCTTTGGCGGTGCGGCTATTGCCGCGATCGTGGTGTACCAACTCGGCGCCCGAGGACGGGCCGGCGCCACGCCGATCCGGCTGGCGTTGGCCGGCACCGCGATTACCGCCGCGCTATCGGCCTTTACCTCGGCCATGGTCTTGCTCGATTCGCAGACATTCGACGCCTACCGGTTCTGGGCCGTCGGTTCGCTGGCCGGCCGGGGTACGACCGTAGTGGCCGATGTGGCGCCGTTTCTGGTGCTGGGGGTGCTGTTGGCGTTGGCGTTGGCCCGGCCGCTCAACGCGATCGCGCTGGGCGAGGACGCGGGCCGGGCGCTGGGTGCGCATATCGCCCGGACCCGGGCGTTGTCCGCGCTGGCGGTCACATTGCTGTGTGGCGCGGCCACCGCGGCGGTCGGACCGATCGGATTCGTCGGCCTGACCGTGCCGCACATGGCCCGCGCGATTACCGGGCCGGACCAGCGTTGGGTATTGCCGTACTCGCTGGTGCTGGCCCCGATTCTGTTGCTGGGCTCGGATATTGTGGGCCGCCTGGTGATCCGGCCCTCGGAAATGCAGGTCGGAATTGTCACCGCGTTTATCGGTGCGCCGGTTTTTATCGCGTTGGTGCGCCGGCGTCGGGTGGCGACGTTGTGAGTACGCGGGCATTGCGGGTGGGGCGCCTGTCCTGCCGGCTCGATATTCGTACAGTCGTGGTGTGTTTTGTGCTGGCTCTCGCAAGCCTGCTGGTCGGGCTCGTCTCGATCGGTACCGGAGATTTCCATATTCCGCTGACCGAGGTCGTACGGACACTGCTCGGCGGCGGCAGCGACTCGACGTACTTTATTATCGAAACGCTGCGGCTGCCGCGCATACTGACCGCGGTGTTGGTTGGCGCCGCATTGGGCACCAGCGGCGCCATATTCCAGGGCGTTTCCCGTAATCCGCTCGGCAGCCCGGACATTGTCGGCTTCACCACCGGAGCCGCGACCGGGGCCGTACTGGAAATTCTGGTGTTCCACGGGGGAACACCAGAAATCGCGGCCGGTGCACTGGTCGGCGGCATCGCGACCGCACTGGTCGTCTATTTGCTGGCGTTTCACCGGGGCGTGCAGGGCTACCGGCTGATCCTGATCGGTATCGGTATTAGCGCCATGTTGGCCTCGGTGAATTCGTACGTCATTACCCGGGCGAATATCATCGACGCGCAGGCGGCGCAGGTGTGGCTCACCGGCAGCCTGAATGGGCGTGGTTGGGAGCATGTACGGCCGATCGGCGTCGCGTTGGTAATCCTGCTCCCGGCGGCCTTTGTGTTAGGTCGCCGGCTGCGGTTGCTGGAAATGGGCGACGATACGGCGAAAGCGCTCGGCGTACCGGCCGGGCGGACCCAGCTGATGTTGCTGCTGGTCGGGGTCGCGCTGACCGGGGTGGCAGTGGCCGCGGCCGGGCCGGTTACGTTCGTCGCGCTGGCCGCTCCGCAATTGGCGCGACGGTTGTCCCGCCAGGCTGGGCTGGTGGCTTCTGCGTTGATGGGCACGCTGCTGTTGACGCTCAGCGATTTCGTCGCCCAGCGGGCTTTTCCGTCCACCCCACTCCCGGTCGGGGTTGCCACCGGCGCCCTCGGCGGGCTGTATCTGGCTTGGTTATTGGCCCACGAATGGAGGTCCGGACGTGCCTGAGAACCGGCTGTACGGCACCGGTATGACGCTCGCGTACGACCAGCGCGTGGTCGCCAGCGAATTGGACGTCACGATCCCGGATCATTCGTTCACCGCCATCATCGGGCCGAACGCCTGCGGCAAATCGACGCTGCTGCGGGCGCTGTCGCGTTTGTTGAAACCCCGGCAGGGCACGGTTTTCCTGGACGGACGGGCGATCACGTCCCGGCCACCGAAGGACGTGGCCCGCCGCCTCGGCCTGCTGCCGCAGAGTTCGGTCGCTCCGGACGGGATCACGGTCACCGACCTGGTGGCCCGCGGCCGGTATCCACACCAGCGGTTGTTGCGGCAATGGTCCACTTCGGACGAAGCGATGGTGAACCGGGCCCTGGCCGCCACCAACATCACGGATCTGGCCGACCGGTTCGTAGCCGAATTGTCCGGCGGGCAACGGCAACGGGTGTGGTTGGCGATGGTGTTGGCGCAGGATACGGAAATTCTGTTGTTGGACGAGCCGACCACATTTCTGGATATCGCGCACCAGGTCGAGGTGCTGGACCTGTGCGCCGAACTGCACGAATTCCACGGCCAGACGCTGGTGGCCGTATTGCACGACATCAACCACGCCTGCCGTTACGCGACGCATTTGATCGCGATGCGCGGTGGCGACATCGTGGCGCAGGGCGCGCCGGGCGACATCGTGACGGCGGAATTGATCGAGGACGTATTCGGGCTGGCCTGCCGGATTATCGACGACCCGGAAACCCAGACACCCATGGTCGTTCCGCTCCGCCGGGTCAAATCCGCGCCCGAACTCACCCAACCTTGACCGCCTCCTCCCCGGTGATCATGCAAAGTTGGCTCGCCTTTACGGCGTGTCGCGGACCATTTCTGCATGATCAACACGGAGGCACGGAGGGAGGAGGCTAGCCGCGTTCCATTTGTTCGGCGTAGTGCCGGCGGCGTAGCCCTTCGTCGGCGAACGGGCAGGTGTGGCAATACGCGGTCTCGTTGTCGGCGCATTCTCCGGCCCGCAGGCCGTGTTCCCGGTACCGCAAACAGCACGTGCCCTTGACCGTGAACATCGCCTCGCCGCCGGAATAGCGGACCGAAAACGGCTGCGGCCGGCGTGTCGGCAGGGATGTCCGCCGGGCCACTTCGTCCAGCAGTCGTTCGGTGGTCGACCACACCTGAGCCTGCGGCAATCCGGCACCGCGCGCCACCACGAGGGATGCCGCACCGATCATGTCGAGCACGCCGCCCCACAGACCGCGCAGCCCGTATCGCCCCTCGGCCCGAATCCCTTGCAGCACAGGGGAAAACACGGCATGAATACGTTCCGCGGCCGCACCGACCAATTCGGCCGTACGCAATTCGGGCCGGCCGATTTCCGGGTCGCCCGGCAGGCCCAGCAGCAGAACCGGTCGCAGCGCCAACCGGCCGACATGCCGGCGCTGTACGAACACGTCGGCGGCGGTGAGATCCGGTACCCGGTGCTCAAGATGCAGCGTCGCCATGAGCGGGCGTAGTACGCAGTTGGCGAGCTTGAGGCTGGTGCCGGCCGCGGCCACATTGCGCATTCCGGCCCGCGACGCCGGGCATTCGTCCAGCCAATCGGCCAGCAGACCGGCGGTGGCGGCCTCGGACAGCGAATGCCAGCCCGCGCCCGCCGGCACCGGGCTGACAAAACCGAACCGCGGCCCCCGCTCGTCCAGGCGGCGCCCCATCTCGATCATCGGATGGACCAAGGACGTATTGATCACGTCGACAATGTAACTTAGGCTGCCCTAATCTTCACACGCGGGCTGTTGGGAAGCGGTCCTCGCAGCGGACATGACCCCCGACGCGAACATCGGGGGCCATGTCTCAAGTGGACAGTCAGTCTTTGCGGGCGCGGGGCATGAACTGCACCAGCAACGCCACCGCTGCCGTCATGGCCAGCAATACCACCAGGCTGACCGCGAACGCATGCCCGAAGCTGGCCGGGCTGATCCTCGTACCCAGCGCGTTGTAGAACACAACTCCGATCACGGCCACGCCGATCGCCCCGCCGCCCTGCTGCGCGGTCGACAGCACACCCGAAGCGGCCGCCGCGTGCCGTGGCGCGACCCCGGCCAGCACGATCGAGGGCAGCGGCGCCGCCACGAACCCCATTCCAAAACCGGCCACCAACAACCCCGGCGCCATCCACGCCCACTCTCCGCTGACGCCAATGCTGGACACCACACCGGCAACCGCGGCGAAGCCAACCGAGACCGCAAATGCGCCGACCGCCACGATCTGCCGACCGAGCAGTGCGGTCAGCCGCGGCACCAGGCCCGAGGCCACGAAGAATCCGATGCCGATCACGCCGAAGATCAGGCCGGAGTCCAATGCGGACAGTCCGCGACCCTGCTGCAGATACAGCGCCAGCACGAGGAAGAACGAAGCCAGCGCCGCGAAATACACCAGCAGCGACATCATGCCGATCGAAAACACCCGTTCGGTGAACAGGCTCAGATCGATCACCGGCGAACCGCCGCGCCCGGCCAGCGCCCGCTGGTAGAGCACAAACGCCGCCAGCAACGGAATGGCCGAGGCCAGGCACAGCCACGTCCACAATGGCCAACCCTGCTGCCGCCCTTCCACGACCGGCAGTACGACCGCCACCAGACCGGCGGTAACCAGGCCGGCACCCACCAGATCGAGCCGGGAACGCCCGCTCTCCCGCGACTCCGGCACCCACCGGGGCAGCAGAATCAGCGTCACCACGCCGAACGGAATGTTGATCAGAAAGATGCTCCGCCAACCACTGCCGGCGATATCAGCGCTGATCAGCGCACCGCCGATCAACTGCCCGAACACCGCGGCCAACCCGATCACCAGGCCGTACGCGTTGAATGCGCGGGCCCGATACCGTCCGGTGTAGACGGTGTTGAGAATCGCCAACACCTGCGGGGTCAACAGCGCCGCCGCGAATCCTTGCAGTACGCGGGCCGCGATCAGAACTCCGGCCGTCGGCGCAAATCCACACGCGGCCGACGCGGCGGTAAAGACCGCGATCCCCATTCCGTACATCTTCCGCCGGCCGTAGAGGTCACCGAGCCGGCCGCCGGTGATCAAACAAGACGCGACCGCGACCCCGAAACCCGCGACGACGAATTGCACCGCCGCCGGCCCGGCATGCAATTCGGTCTGCATCGAAGGAATCGCCACATTGACGATGAAGAAATCCAGCACGGTGATAAACGCGCCGGCCAATACCACGAACAATGCGCCCCAAGACGGGGACTCCTGCACATCCGGTGGTTCGACCGCCACGCGGGTTTGCGTTTCCACACTCATTTCCGGCACTCCTGGTCGGTGAGTCGGTTCTGTCCCTACAGAACCAGCAAGCTCGTCGTTCACGCAGCAACGATCACACCGCCGGCATAGCCGTGTCGATTACGCGGGAGGTAATGAGAGCGCGAAAAATTCAGGTCTTAGGGCGTGTCGTCGTCTGGGCGCCGCGCAGCAGGCCGAGGACTTAAGCAGCACGCCCTAAGCTCGGGGTCATGGAATTCACCATGGGATCGTTGACGCTGCATCCGGCCAAGGACCGGACCGATCTGCTGGCCGACCCGGTCGTGGCAATGCTCGAGGGCTGGTCGGTACCGGCCGACGAGGTCGCGGTGGCGCAGATCGATCCGGATCTGGCCGACACGGTGGCGTTCTGCGAGGCCTACGACGTGGAGCTGACCGAGTCGGCCAACTGCGTCGTCGTCGCCGGCCGGCGCTCCGGAGAGACCCGAATGGCGGCCTGCCTGGTGCTGGCGACCACCCGGGCCGACATCAACAACGTGGTGCGCAAGCGGCTGGACGTACGCAAGGTCTCGTTCGCGCCGATGGACGTCGCGGTCGCCGAAACCGGCATGGAGTACGGCGGCATCACCCCGGTCGGATTGCCCGACGGTTGGCCGATCCTGATCGACGCAGCCGTCGTGGCCACGCCGCGGGTGCTCATCGGCAGCGGGGTGCGGCGGTCCAAGCTCGTGGTGCCCGGGCCGGCTCTGGCCGAACTGCCCGGCGCTGAGGTGATCGACGGCTTGGGCAAATGACCGTCGGCCTGCGAAGATGCACCGCGTCATGGAGCCGCTAATACCCCAAGCCGACGCCGCATTACGGACGGCGATCGAGCAGGTCCTGCGCGGCATTCCCCGGCGGACGCTGGCCGACGCGTCGCAGAGCCTGACCGAGCGCTACCGCGGACCCCGTACCGGTGCGGCATTGGTGCGGTCGGCCACCGATGCGGCGGCCTACGCGGCGGCCCGGCTGCCCGCGACGTTCGCCGCCGTTGCCACCACCGCGCTCGCGACCGCGGCGCTGCGACCCGACTTCGCCCCACGGACGCTGTTGGACGTCGGGGCCGGAAGCGGTGCCGCGGCGTGGGCGGCCGGTGCGGTCTGGCCCACGGTGTCCGAGCTGACGCTGCTCGATTCAGACGCCAACATGCTCGAGGTCGGGGAAAAGCTGCGGCAAGCCGACCCCCGCGACAACGACGGCGACTGGCGGTGGACACGCGGCGACCTGCGCAACGCCGAATGGGAACCGCACGACCTGGTCATCGCCTCGTACGCGCTCGGGGAACTCGACCCCGGCCCGAGAATGGCGGCCGTGCAGGCGATCTGGGCCGCCACCCGCGGTGTCCTACTTATCGTCGAGCCGGGTACGACCGCCGGCTTCGAAGTTATTCGCGAGTTACGGGACGGTCTGATCGGAGCCGGTGCCGGTCTGCTGGCTCCGTGTCCACATGAGACGACCTGCCCGATGTCCGATGGCGACTGGTGCCATTTCTCGGCCCGACTGAATCGCTCTGCGTTGCACCGTCAGGTGAAAAACGCCGAACTGTCCTATGAGGACGAGAAGTTCAGCTACCTGGCTTTTGTCCGGGATAACGCCGAACGCGCTGCCGGCCGGGTATTACGCCACCCCGGCCGGCAGCCGAAACGGGTCGAATTGGTCGCCTGCAGCCGGACCGGGCTACGCCGCATCGTGGTGCCGAAATCGCACCCGGACTACCGGCTGGCCAAGAAACTCGACTGGGGCTCGGCCATTCCCGATTCGATGCTGTAGTTATGGCCGTACGAAAAGTCGGCGCGGATCCTCGGAATGGTCGGGGTCGACGATCGCCAGCACCTCGTCGCCGGCCCGCAGCGCCGTGTTGCCACGGATCGGCACCAAACGGCCATCGCGCGTCACCAGGCTGATCCAGATCTCCTCACCCACAGGCAGATCCGCGATCATCGAGCCGTCCGCGATCGAACCCTCGGCGACCACGTACCGCCGCAGGTCCTCCGGCTCGTCCCGCAACCGCACGCCGGCGGTCCACGGCTCCGGCTCGATCGTCTGCATCGGCACGTGGGTCGCGCGCGCCACGGTCGGCACCAGGCTGCCCTGCACGATCACCGAGAACGCGACGACCATGAATATCAGGCCGTAGATCTTCGTACTGTCCCGCACACCCTCCGCGACGATGAACGTGCCGAGCAGAATCGGGACCGCGCCTTTCAACCCCGACCACAAGATGAACCCCTTTTCTCCACGGCGCAGGTTGATCGGCACCAGCAACAGACCCACCAGCAACGGTCGTACGACAAACGTCAGCAACGCGGCCAACGCCAACCCGATGGCCCAGATGTGGTTGTCCCCAAGCGATCCCAAGTGGACAGTGAGCCCCAACACCACGAAGGCTACGATTTCCCCCAGACTGGCCAGGGCCGAGTGGAACCGTTCGATCTCGACCTTGTACGGGGCGCGTTCGTCGCCAATGAGAATTCCGGCCGTGAATACGGCGAGAAAACCGGAGCCGTGCGCGATCGTGGCCAATCCGTACAGCGCCAGTCCACCGGCCAATGTCCGAAGTGGATAGAGCGCGGCGTTGGGCAATGGCACCCGGCGCATGAAGTACAGCAGCGCGGTGCCACCGGCCAGTCCGATCGCCAAACCGACAACCATCTGCAGTACAAATTCCTGCACCCCGTGGCCGATAACCGCGGCACCCGAGCCGGACGCCATCAGAATGCTCAACAGCAATGCGATGCCGACCGGGTCGTTGGCCCCCGACTCGCCTTCCAGAATGGTGCCGGCGCGGCCACCGATCTGCCGGCGTCCCAGCACCGAGAACACCACCGCAGGATCGGTCGGGGCGAGCGCCGTACCCAACAACAGGGAGGATTTCCAGCCGAATCCGAAAACAAGATTGGCAAGTAGTGCGACGCCACCCGCGGTCAGAAATGTCCCGACAATACCGACGAGGCCGATCGATCCGGCCGCGGAACGAAATCGTCGCCAGCCGATGTTCATTCCGCCGTCGAACAGAATGACCGCCAGGGCGACCGTGACGATACGCTGCACCGACTGGGTCGAGATGTCGTACAACGAGGGCCGCAGTTCCGACGCAATTGCCGCGCACAGCAGGAAGATCACCGGCGCCGGCACTCGGATGTGCTCGCTCAGGCGGTTCGACAGGACCGCGAGCAGACAGGCGATGGCGGTGATGAGGACGATCAGCCCGAAGGTTTCGACATCGGCCACGCGGCTTATCCCACCCTGCTTACGGAATGAACGTCCATGCTGGCCAGTCTTTCATGGCCCTTGACCGGCTGGATCGGAACGACACCGAGGATCGACTGCCTGGAAGGGCAACACCAGGTAGGCCAGAAAGCGGCTCGTGTGATGGCCGAACGCCAGGGGATCTGGACCACACGGAGTCACTTGTGGGGACCGCTGGGCGACCGACGCGAGGCTTATTCACAATGGGTGGGCAGCCCATAACAGGGAGGTACGCATGAGCGAGCGGAAGACTCCAGAAGAGATCCGAGCAGCTGTCCTGTCCTACGAGAACACCCTGCGCAACATCAAGGCCGCGCAGGCGGCACGCGAAAGCGCCCGCGAGCGCAAGCGCTCCGCCTGATAGAGGTACGGCCGGCCGGCGAGCCGACGCGCGCGTGAGCGCCGCCCGGCTCGCCGTTTTGTGTCCGGACTCGTCCGTACTCAGGCCGCAAATCGGCGCAGCCGCAAACTGTTGGTCACCACGAAAACGCTGGAGAACGCCATTGCGGCACCGGCGATCATTGGGTTCAGAAATCCCAACGCTGCCAACGGAATCGCGGCCACGTTATAGGCGAACGCCCAGAACAAATTGCCCTTGATCGTGGCCAGCGTGGCCCGGGACAGCGCAATCGCATCAGTAACCGCCCGCAGATCGCCCCGTACCAGCGTCAGATCGGCCGCCTCGATCGCAACGTCGGTCCCGGTACCCATTGCCAACCCCAGATCGGCCTGGGCCAATGCGGCCGCGTCGTTCACGCCGTCGCCGACCATCGCCACGACCCGGCCCTCGGCTTGCAGTTGGCGGACCTGAGCGACCTTGTCCTGCGGCAGTACGTCCGCGATCACCTCGTCAATACCGACCGAGTCGGCCACCGTCCGGGCGGCCCGCTCGTTGTCGCCCGTGAGCAGTACCGGGTGCAGGCCCAGCTCGCGCAGTCGGGTTACCGCCTCGGCCGAGGTCGGCTTCACCGTGTCCGCGACGACGAGAACCGCCCGCGCTACGCCATCCCAACCGGCCAACACGGCCGTGTGGCCGGCCAACTGCGCCGCCTCCTGCGCGCGGACCAGGTCCTCCGACACGACCCAATCGGACAGCTGCCGCGCCCGGCCGACCCGGACCACGTGTCCCTCGACCACGCCGGCGACACCGAGTCCCTCGGTGCTCCGGAAGTCCTCGACCGGCGGCAACGGACCGTCGGCCGCGGCCGCGATCGCCCGGGCCACCGGATGCTCGGAGGCCGCTTCGACCGCGCCGGCCAACCGCAGCGCGAGCTGCGCGCCCTCGACCGGTACGACCTCGCGCAGGCTCATCCGACCCGTCGTCACCGTGCCGGTCTTGTCCAGCACGATCGTGTCGACCGCGCGGGTCGATTCCAGGATCTCCGGTCCCTTGATCAGGATGCCCAGCGCCGCACCACGACCGGTGCCGACCAGCAGCGCGGTCGGCGTCGCCAGGCCGAGCGCGCACGGGCAGGCGATGATCAGCACCGCGACCGCCGCGGTGAACGCCTCCGTCGTCGATCCGGTCGCCGCCAGCCAGACCACGAGCGTCCCAGCCGCGATCACCAGCACTACCGGTACGAATACGGCGGCAACCCGGTCGGCCAGCCGCTGCACGGCCGCCTTGCCGTTCTGCGCTTCGGTGACCAGCCGGGCCATCTGCGCCAACTGGGTATCGGCACCGATCCGGGTCGCCTCGACCACCAGCCGGCCGCCGACGTTGACCGTCGCCCCGGTGACCGCGTCGCCCGGCCCGACCTCGACCGGGACCGATTCGCCGGTGAGCATGCTGCCGTCGATGGCGGACGAGCCGTCCACGATGACGCCGTCGGTCGCGACCTTCTCCCCGGGCCGGACCACGAACCGGTCGCCCACCGCCAGCTCGCCGATCGGGACCCGGACCTCGGCGCCGTCCCGCAGCACCGCCACGTCCTTGGCTCCGAGCGACAGCAGCGCCCGCAACGCCGCACCGGCCCGGCGCTTGGCCCGGGCCTCGAAATACCGCCCGGCCAGCAGGAACACGGTGACGCCGGCGGCCGCCTCCAGGTAGATCTCGTCGTGCCCGCTGCCCGCGACCGTGAGGTTGAAGCCCATCCGGGTCCCGATCATCCCGGCATCGCCGAAGACCAGCGCGTACACCGACCAACCGAGCGCGGCCAACGTACCGAGGCTGATCAACGTGTCCATCGTGGCGGTGCCGTGCCGCAGGTTCGTCCAGGCGGCACGGTGGAACGGCCAGCCGCCCCAGGCGACGACCGGGGTGGCCAACGCCAGCGCGACCCACTGCCAATAGTCGAACTGCAGCGCCGGCACCATCGACAGCACGATCACCGGAATGGCCAGGATCGTGGAGACGAGAAGCCGCCAACGCAACGTCGAGGCGGGATCGGCCTCGTCCGGCTCAGCAGTCGGCACTTCGGCGGTGTAGCCGGCCTTTTCGACCTGCGCGATGAGGTCGGCGACGCTCACCGCGTCGGGGTAATGCACCTGGGCCTGCTCGGTGGCGTAGTTGACCGTGGCCGCCACGCCGTCGAGTCGGTTCAGCCGCTTCTCGATCCGGGTCGCGCAGGAGGCACACGTCATGCCGCCGATGGCCAGCTCGATCTGGTGCTGGGTCGTATCGGTTTTCACGACCGGACGAGGCGGGCGATCGCGTCGGAGGCTTCCTTGACCTTGGCCGTCGCGGTGTCACCGCCCTCGGCCACCGCGTCAGCGACGCAGTGCGCCATGTGCTCCTCGAGCAGCCCGATCGCCACCGATTGCAGTGCCTTGGTGGCGGCCGAAACCTGGGTCAGGATGTCGATGCAGTACTTGTCGTCGTCGACCATCTTCTGCAGGCCACGGACCTGGCCTTCGATCCGGCGCAGCCGCTTGAGGTAGTCATCCTTGTTGCTGGTGTAGCCGTGCATCGGACCCTCCGGGAGCCGCTCCTACGATACCCCCCTACCGTATCATCGACGGTCAACGGAGGGGATCGACCCGGGACGCCTGAGTTTCGTTTTCGATCCAGGCCAGGTAGCCGGCGCTGCCGGTGATGATCGGGACGGCGACGATCTCGGGTTCTTCGTACGAATGCTCAGCCCGCAAATGGGCTTCGAGCGCGGGATATCGCGCCAGGGTGGTCTTGAAGACGATCTGGTGTTCGTGGTCATGCTGCAACGCGTCCTGCCACCAGTAGACGCTGCTGATCGGTCCCAGGACCTGAGCGCAGGCGGCCAGCCGCGCACTCACTACGGACTGGGCCAATTCGGCGGCAGCATGGGCGGAATCCACGGTCGTGGTCACCTGCACTAAGTCGGTCATGCTCCGATTATCAGCCCGTGCGGGCGTCGCCCGCGGGAGTCACGCCATTGCGGCCTGATCGGCAAAAATCTCCGCGTTCGGACACTGCGCGATGATGGTCGCGGGCCAGTCCGGGCCATAGCGCGCGGCGGTCGTTATCCGTTGGTAGGCCTGGCGCTTGTCCGGCCCGAGCAGTACGAGGACGGCCCGGTGGGACTGCTCGGCGATGGTCGCCGGTCCTACGGTCACGCCGTGCGTCGGTACGTCGTCGGGTCCGGTGAATTCCGGGAACGTCGCCACGTTGTCGCGCCGGGTGCTCGCGGCCAACTCGACCACCCGGGTGCGCTCACAGGCAGCCGTTCCCGGTGGATTGAACGCGACGTGGCCGTCGCTGGCCCCGCTGGCCAGGATGAACAGATCGATCCCGCCGGCCGCCCGCAACCGCTCGTCGTATTCGGCCGGGCATTCCGGATCGGGCAGCCACACCTCGACGTCCGTCCCAGCCGCGGCCGCCAGCGGTCCGGCGATCTCCCGATCGGCGAAGCCGCGGCAGCTGAAGTGCGCATCGGCCGGTACACAGGCGAATCCGCCCGGCTTGGGCTGCACGTACTCGTCCATCATCGCGATGACCAGGTGGTCGACCGCGAGCCGGCGCCGCCGCACTTCCGCGACGAGCGCCCGGTACGTCGTACGCGCCGACCGGCCACCGGGACAGCCGAGTACGTACCGGCGACCCGCCGCGGCGGCCACGGTGAGACCGTCCGCGATCTGCCCGGCCAGCGTCCGGCCGAGCGCCTCAGCGGTGGGGAATGTTCGAACATATTGGTTCATGATGTGGACCAGCTTGGGCAATTGGTTCGTCCGGTGTCAATCCGACCCGTTGCGAGGACCGGTGGGTACGTGGTGGCCTAGGTTGGCCGTCTACAGTTCTTGACATGTCCCGTCGTAGGCCAACCGAGCCCGTCACCGTGACCACGGTGCATCCCGACGTGTGGAGTGATGCCCTCCGCCAGGCCGGCGGCGACGCGAGCCGGATAGAGGTTCTCTCCGAGACATCGGTCGTGGTGCACAACCGTTCCGACTGGCGTCAGCATCGCCGCGGACCGAGCCCGCTGCACCGGGTCGCGCCGCCGACCCAGCAGCAGGCCGCGCCGGTTGAATCGGTCAAGTCGGCTGCCCCGGTTGAACCGGTCAAGTCCACTGCCCCGGCCTCGCCCGTGCGGTCGGTCGCCCCGGTCACGTCGGTCACCGAGGTCCCTGAAGTCGACGACACCCCGGAGGAGCCGGCGGCCGGAACCCCGAGCCCGGCTCCGAGCAGCAACAGCCGGGTGCCGCAGCCGACGTTCCTGCACAGCGCACCGCCGACCGAGGAACTGACCACGAAGCCGGCCAAGGACGACGAGGACGGCGATAACGCAAAGGCGCCGGTGATCCCGATCGCGGCGTTCGTCGCACCCCAATTGCGGGCGGCCGACTCGGACTCCTAGGGCGTGTTGCTCGATGCTTGTCTTGGTTTTCCCAAGATCAGTCGAGCGCTTGGGCAGGTAGCCGCGACCGGATCTCATGATCATGATGGCGTACGTCAAGGATTTCCGTACGAATGCCATCACGATCATCCAAGGACTTCAGCAACATGTCCTAGGGCGACTGTGCACAGTGGACTGTCGCCAACGTTTCGGAATTCGTAAAAGAAACGTATTTAGCGTCTTGGTCGCCCGGTACTGCCGCGCAGCGTCAGTTCCGGCTCCTCGGCGTATTCGCCTGATGTCGGCTTACCCTGGCTGGCCGCGATGAGCTGCCGGGCCGCGTGCGCGCCGTATCCGGGCACGTCCCGGTGCAGTGCGGTCACGGCCGGGTGCACCAGTTCGCACAGCGGCGAGTCGTCCCACGCCACGATCGACAGCTCGCTCGGCACCGAGAAACCGACCTGCTGGGCGGCGGTCAGGCCGGCGATCGCCATCACGTCGTTGTCGTAGATGATCGCGGTCGGCCGGGCGCTCTCGGCCAACAGCTCCCGGGTGAGCACCGCCCCGCGCTCGCCGGTGTAGTCGCCCGAGCGCATCGTTCCGGTCAGCCCGAGTCGCCGGCAGACCGACCGGAATGCACTGTTGCGGATCTGCGTATGCCGCAAGGCCGGCAGGCCGCCGATCCGGCCAATCCGCTTGTGTCCCAGGCCGGCGAGGTATTCCAGCACGGTGCGCATGGCCGCCGCGTCGTCGTGCCAGACCGCGGCGAAATCCCTGGTGTCGCGCGGATTGCCGAGCACCACGGTCGGCAGCCCCAATTCCTCCAACACCGCCCACCGCCGGTCGGCGCGCCGCACGTCGACCAGAAAGATCCCGTCGACCCGACGCTGCGCCCACCAGGCCCGGTACAGCGCGATCTCGTCGCTCTGGTCCTCGGCCAACGTGAACAGCAGGCTGATCGGCACCCGGGCCAGCTCGGACTGCATGCCCGAGATGAGTTCCATGAAGAACGGTTCGATGCCGAGGCTGCGGGCCGGCCGGTCGATGACCAGGCCGAACGCGCCGGCGCGGCCGCCGGAGAGGGCGCGGGCAGCGCTGCTGGGCTGGTACCCGACGTCCTTGGCGATGGCCAGGATCCGTTCCCGGGTGCCGGCTGACACGCCGGGATTGCCGTTCAACGCGAACGACACCGCTGCCTTGGTGACGTTCGCCCGCCGGGCGATGTCGTCGATGGTGGGTCGCTTCACCGGCATCCTTCGATTGTGACCCAGGACGGGTCGGTTGAATCCTCGGCCTGCTACGCCGGCGCCCAGGCGTCCGGTGATACGCCCTGGCTCGGATGACTTAACCGATATAGTCTCGGCGCTGTTCATGGGAATTCAGCGACATATCGCGCAGGGGGCTACCAAACATGCGTCGAGGCACCGCCGCTCTCACGGCCTGCGGCCAACGTAGGACGTGGCTTGGAGCCAACTACTGGTCCCGCACCGGTGGCCCGCTGATGTGGCGCAACTACGATCCGTCAGTTATCAAGCAGGAACTGGCGGTGCTGGCCGAGCACGGTTTGAACCTCACCCGGTCCTTTTTCTACTGGCCGGACGTGATGCCCGAACCGGACGTACTCGATGAGCAAATCGTCGGCCATTTCGCCGATTTCCTGGATCGACACATCGACGCCGGGATGACCACGATTCCGACATTCATCGTCGGGCACATGTCCGGCGAAAACTGGGATCCGGCCTGGCGCGAAGGCCGCGACCTTTATGGCGATGTGTGGATGGTGGCCCGGCAGGCCTGGTTCGCCCGGCAGATCGTGCGGCGGTTCGCCGATCATCCGGCCATCGCCGGGTGGCTGGTCAGCAACGAGATGCCGATCTACGGCGGCGAGGCGAGCCGGGAAACCGTGGCCTCATGGGCCGAACTGATCCTCGAAGCGATCCGCGGCGCCGGTGGACACCAGCCGGCTTCGCTCGGCGATGGCGCCTGGGGACTGGAGATCACCGGCCGGGACACCGGCTTCTCGTTGCGCGACCAGGCCCGGCTCTGCGACTTCCTCGGCCCGCACGTGTACAAGATGGAGGACGACGAGATCCGGCAGCAGTACGCGGCCGCCTGGGTCTGCGAATTGTCCAGTACGTACGGTGCGCCGGTCGTACTGGAGGAATTCGGTGTCAGCTCGGATTTCACCTCGGACGAGAACGCCGCGCACTATTACCGGCAGACGCTGCACAACAGCCTGCTGGCCGGAGCTACCGGCTGGATCGCCTGGAACAACAGCGATTACGACAACCTCCGGGAGCAGGACCCGTACCGGCATCATCCGTTCGAAATGCATTTCGGCCTGACCGATCAACACGGGCAACCCAAACCCCAGCTGCGTGAGCTGGCCGCGTTTTCCCAATTACTGAGCGATATCGAATTCGACCGTTGCACCCGTACCGACGTCGACGCTGCCCTGGTCGTACCGTCCTATTTGGACACCATTTACCCGTTCACGGTCGAGGCCGACCGCACCGACCTGGTACCGGTACTGCGCCAGGCCTACATCGCCGGCCGGCTGGCCGATCTGCCGATGGCCGCGACCCGGGAGAGCGACGGGCTCACGCACGATGCCCGGCTGTACGTGGTGCCGTCGGCCAAGCAGTTGCTCGCCCCGACCTGGTACGAGTTGGAGCAGTTGGCCCGGGACGGCGCGTGTGTCTACGTCTCCTATTCGCCCGGTGCGCACAACACGCAGCGCGGGCCGTGGCATTC
Organism: Mycobacteriales bacterium; assembly: GCA_040414495.1. Classification (GTDB taxonomy): domain Bacteria; phylum Actinomycetota; class Actinomycetes; order Mycobacteriales; family QHCD01; genus DATAVB01. Next base: position 31,728 of record JBEDUI010000263.1, on the reverse strand, counting down.
GCACCTGAACGCGATGTTCGGGGTCGAGCACCAACTGCGGTACGGCCTCCTCGATCCGGTCGAGGACGACACGGTGTCGTTCAGCTTCACGGCCGAGTTCGGGGACCTGCCGGCCGGCACCACGCTGAGCTGGACAACCGCCGGCAACCGCACGTTCCTGCCGGTACGGCCGACCGAGGCCGAGGTGGTCGCGACCGACGGGCACGGCCGACCAGCGCTGCTGGTGCGGAAGGTCGGTACGGGTTCGATCGTCTTCTCCACGTACCCGATCGAGCACATGAGCGCGTCGACGCCCCGGGTCAACCCGGACGACACCGCTCGCCTCTACGACGCTCTGGCGAATCACGCCGGTCTACAGAGACCGGTCACTGTGGACGATCCGCGGGTCTCGGTCGATTCGCTGGTGCACGAGTCCGGTGACCGATGGGTCTGGCTGATCAACCACGGTCCGGACGAGCTCGGGGTCAAGCCGGTCATGGCCGGCAACGCGAGGCTGCGAACCCGTTCCGGTGACCCGGTTGCGGCGCCCGTACCGCTGCCGCCGTACGGTGTGTCGGTGCTGCGTCTGACTACCGCCGATGACTGACCCCATACCGGTTCTGGAGATCGGCGGTACGCACGTCACCGCGGCTCTGGTGGATCCGGCCACCTGGACCCAGGCCGGCTCGGTACAGCGCTGGGACGTCGACTCGCACGGCAGCGCCGAGGAATTGCTGGACGCGTTTGTCGCGGCCGCGGCCGGACTCGGGGCCGGAGCAGGAACGTTGGGCGTCGCGATCCCCGACCCGTTCGACTACGCCACCGGGGTGGCGAAGTTCCGTGGCGTCGGGAAGTTCGAGTCGTTGTACGACGTCGATGTGCGCGCCGCGATCCTGGCCGGCAACGCCGAGCTACGCGACGTGGTGTTCGTCAACGACGCCGATGCGTTCGGGCTGGGCGAGTGGGTGAACGGCGCGGCCACCGGGTGGCACCGCTGCGTCGGGATCACCCTCGGCACCGGCATCGGCTCGACGTTCCTGGACGACGGCCGCATCGTCGACTCCGGCCCGGACGTGGCGCCGGGCGGCCGCGCGCACCGGCTGCGCGTACAGGGCAAACCGCTGGAGGACCTGGTATCGCGACGCGCGATCCGCCGGGCGTACAAAGCCGTGACCGGGGACGCCGACGCCGACGTGCTCGACATCGCGATCCGGGCCCGGGCCGGCGATCCGGTCGCCACGAAGGTTTTGGCGACGGCAATGCGGATTCTCGGGGAGACGCTGCGCCCCGTGCTGGACCGCTTCGCGCCCGATGTCATCGTTGTCGGTGGCTCCATGGCCGGCTCGTGGGACCTGTTCGAGTCGAGCTTCCGGGAGGGCCTGAACCGGGACGGCCAGCCGATCCTGCTGGCCGAACATCGCGAGGACGCGCCCCTGGTCGGCGCGGCCTGGTGGGCCACCGAGGGGCACCAAGCGCTGATTCAGTCCCGGGGTTCGGTCAGCCGCAGCCAATAGAAACCGTGCGAGCCCAGCGTCAGGTGGTACGGAGAATCCTCGATGTCGGCGAACATGCTGCCGCCGATCAACTCGGTCACCTGACGGCCTTTCCACTCGGTCAGGTCCAGCGCGACGGCCTGGGCGAACGCCGACATGTTGTTCACGCACAAAATGATGTCGCCGTCGAATTCCCGGACAAAGCTCAGCACGCCCGGGTTGTCGCCCTCGATGTCGCGGTACGTACCCTGACCAAAGGCGGGATTGGCTTTCCGGACACCGACCATGCGCCGCGTCCACTGCAGCAACGAGGACGGATTACGCTCCTGCGCTTCGACATTCAACGCCTGGTAGCCGTGCACCGGATCCACGTTGACCGGGACGCACATCCGTTCCGGGTCGGCCCGGGAAAAGCCACCGTTGCGGTCACATGACCACTGCATCGGCGTACGCATCGAATCCCGGTCGCCCAGCCAGATATTGTCACCCATTCCGATTTCGTCGCCGTAATACAAGACCGGTGATCCGGGCATTGACAACAGCAACGCGGTGAACAATTCCGTGCGGTTCGTGTCGTGGTCGAGCAGCGGGGCCAACCGGCGCCGGATGCCGTTGTTGGCCTTCATACGGGGATCGGTCGCATATTCGCGCCACATGTAATCACGCTCCTCGGCCTGCACCGTTTCCAGCGTGAGCTCGTCGTGATTGCGCAGGAAGATTCCCCATTGACAGCCCGGTGGGGTGTCCGGGGTTGCGGCCAATACGTCGGAGATAAGCCCCGCCTGCCCGCGCCGGGCCGCCATGAACATCCGTGGCATCAACGGAAAATGAAATGCCATGTGGCATTCGTCGCCGGCCCCGAAATACTCGGCCACGTCCGTCGGCGAGCCGTTGGCCTCGGCCAGCAGAATCCGTCCGGGGTACTCGGTGTCGATCATCCGCCGCATTTCGCGCAGGAATTCATGCGTCTCCGGCAGGTGCGCGCATCGCGTGCCCTCGCGGGCGAACAGATACGGGACCGCGTCCAGCCGGAAACCACTGACGCCCAGGTCCAACCAGAACCGGGCCACGTCCAGAATCGTCTTGCGTACCAGCGGATTGTCGAAGTTGAGATCGGGCTGGTGGGAAAAGAACCGGTGCCAGTAATACTGCTTCCGTACCGGATCGAACGCCCAGTTGGAGTCCTCGACGTCCGGGAAGATGATCGGCGCGTCGGCGTACCCGGTGTTGGTGTCCGACCAGGTGTAGAAGTCGCCGAACGGACCGTCCGGCTCGTGCCGCGACTGCTGGAACCATGGGTGCTGGTCGGACGTGTGGTTCAGGACGAAATCAATGATCACCCTGATATTGCGCTCCTTGGCCGCAGCGAGCAGCGCAACGAAATCGTCCAACGTGCCGACGTCCGGGTCGACATTGCAGTAGTCGCTGACGTCGTAACCACCATCGCGCTTGGGCGAGGGGTAGAAGGGCGGTAGCCAGATCGTGTCGACACCGAGCCAGGCCAGGTAATCCAGCTTGCTGGTCAGGCCGGGCAGATCGCCGATGCCGTCGTCGTTGCTGTCGGCGAATGACCGGACCATCACCTCGTAGAAAACGCCCAGCTGCGGGCTTTCGCTGGACAGCATCCGCACCGGGGCGGACGCCGGTTCGGGCGCGGACGGGGCGATATCCACAGTGGACATGGCTCGCGGTCTGTCCACTGTGGTCTGTAGTGCGGTGGTCACATCGGTGGGCGGTAGCTGGGCACAGCCACCGGCCCCATCGCCGAGCAGGTCATCGAGGGGGGTCAACAGAACCTACCGAATCATTCCGAGGACGTCGTACGAGCTACGAGGCCGGCCGGCGCCGGTCTCGCTGGGGGCGGCTCACACCGCGGCGAGGCGAGATTCGCCTCGCCGCGGCGGCACGACTAGACCCGGGGCAATCGGTGCTTTTCGTCGGTCAGACGGGCCGACGAGTGCCGCCGCTGCCTCTCCTTCACACGAACGATGTCCGGGTCGCGCGGGTCAGACGCGAACTCGGCCTCCCGCTCGCGACGACGGCGAGCGCGGGCCGCGACCTGGTGCTTCGCAATCCGTACCTGCTGCATCCCAGTTTCTCCGCTGTTTTGGCGAATCCCTATGCATCGAGAGTGGCTCCGGGATCGGTGGGTGTCGTCAGGGACAGCGGCCATCTTGTGTTCCGGACCACCGGCATCGGCCGGTACCTGCTAGCGGTAAGGCCGCGGCTGCGCCGGACGGGTGATCGTAGGCCCGCATGGACCAAGGGCGTGTGTCTTGGATCCTCGGCCTGCTGCGCGGCGCCCAGGATCTAAGACACGCGCCCTGGGAAATTCAACCTTCCTGGGCGGGCAAATCGGCGGCCGGCACATCCCCGGCCGACCCGTCACTGGACAGCTCGACCGGCAACTCGACCCGCAGCGTCGTACCACGGCCGGCCGGGCTGTCCACGCTGATCGTTCCCTCCAACGCCGCGACCCGGTCGACCAACCCGATCAGCCCGGTGCCGTGGGCCGGATCGGCACCGCCGACACCATCGTCGCTGACCACCAGGCGCAGCCGGCCGTTGGTGCGGCTGACCGAGACTGACACCAGCGTCGCCTGCGCGTGCTTGGTCGCGTTGGTCAGCGCCTCGGCCACGACGTAATACGCGGCCACCTCGACCCGCTGTGGCAGCCGGCTGTCGTTCCGGATATCCAGCTGGACTGGCATAGGGGACCGGCGGGCCAACGCCCGTAACGCCGGGGCCAACCCGCCCGCGGTCAGAATCGCCGGGTGGATGCCGCGGGCGAGCTCGCGCAATTCCTCGAGCGCGTCGCCCAGACCGTCGGCCACATCCGATACCTCGGACCGCAGCCCCGGCAGGTCGTCGCCCATTTGGGCCTCGATCGTGCGCAGGTCCAGGCTCAGCGACACCAGCCGTTGCTGGGTGCCGTCGTGCAGATCCCGCTCGATCGCACGCCGCGTGCGGTCGGTGGCGTCCACCGCCCGGGCCCGGGACGCGGTCAGCTGGGTCCGCGCCTCGGTGTTGGAGATCGCGGTGGCGACCAGATCGGTGAAGTCCACGAACCGCGCCTCCGCGTCGGCGGCCAACGGCCGGTCACCCACCCCCAGCGCGGTCATCACGCCCCAGATCCGGCCCTCCACCACGATCGGCGCGCCGACCGTGGACCGCACACCGGCGGCCGCCATCGACTCCGGCAATGGGCCGGTGGCCTCGGCCATGCTGTCCATCCGACACGGCGCGCCGGTCCGCAGCACCTCCGAGGCCACGTTCACACCGGTCAGCGGGGTACGCGTGCCCACCGGCACCTTGTCCGCGGTGACGCCCCACACCGCGACGACCGTGACCGAGTTGTCCGGTTCGTAGCGCAGCATTCGGGTGCCGTCGGCACCCAGCAGCTGACCGATCTCCTCGACCACAACCGCGAACACCTCGGACGGCGCGACGCCCCGGGCGACGAACGTGGCCACCCGGCGCAGCGCGGCCTGTTCGCCGGCGAGCCGGGCCAGCTCGTCCTGGTTGCTGTGCAACGACCGGCCCATGGTGTTGAACGACCGTTCCAACAGGCCGATCTCGCCGATGCCGGTCTCCGGCAGTCGGGCATCGAGGTCACCGCCGGCGAGATGGCCGGCCATGGCCGAGGCGCGCCGGACCGGCACTACGATCGCCCGGGCCAGATACACGGTGAAGATCACGATCAGCACGACTGAGCCGGCGATTCCCAGTGCCGCCGCCAGGGTTGCGCGGTTGGCCGCCACCTGGGCCTCATGGTCCCGGGTGTCCGCCAGATTGCGTTCGGCGGCGTCCAGTGCCTCGAATTCGGCGCGGATGGCGTCGACCCGGCTCTTGCCTTCCTCGATGGAGGCGGTGCTACGGGCAGCCGGGTCGCCCCGCCTGGCCGCGGCGATCAGCGGCACAGAGTAATCCCGGATGTACGACTCACCCATTTCCTGCAATCGCACCGCGCTCTGGTGCTGCGGGTTCGACAGGGGGACCAGTTCGGTCAGCTGCCGTGCGGCGTTGGGGAAATCGACTCGGGCGTCCTCCCAGGGCGCCAGAAAACGCTGTTCGCCGGTGAGCAGATAGCCACGTTCGCCGCTCTCCATGTCGACAACCAGACGCTCGAGTTGATTCGCCGCGGCCAGTACCGCCTGCGAGTGGCGGGCCAGCTCCGCGGCGTCGCTCTCGTTGTGGACCGCCACCAGCAGCACCGCGAACGCCGAGGACACGAGCAGCGCGAGAAGGGCGCTCGCGACCAGCATGCGATGGGTCAATGACCCATGCACTGATGGCTCGCTCGCCCGGTCGGCGTGACGTAATCGAGGCCGCCACGCGTGAAGAAATGACAACCTAGCCGGTATCTTTGCCATGGCGTATGGATGGAGCGATACGGCTCAGTTCGACCCAACCAACGGCGGTTCCACGATGAGTCTGGCGCGCGTGATCGTTGCCGACGACGACGTTCTCCTCCGCGAGGGCATCGCCAGTCTGTTGGAGCGCACCGGTTACGAAGTGCTGGGGCAGGCCGACGACGGAGCGGGGCTGTTGCGGCTGGTCCGGGAGCACGAACCGGATCTGGTCATCGTGGACATCCGGATGCCGCCGACCCATTCGACCGAAGGTCTGGACACCGCGCGGCAGATCCGCGAGCAATTCCCCGCGGTCGCCATCCTCGTGCTCTCCGGCTACGTCGAGGTCGAGCACGCCATGGAGTTGCTGGCCAGCGGGCACCGGATCGGATACCTGCTCAAAAGCCGGGTTACGAAGATGGAGGAGTTCACCGAAACGCTGGAACGAATTCTGGGGGGCGGTTCGGTCATCGATCCGGCGCTGGTGCACGAATTGGTCGCTTCCCACCAGCGCAACGATCCGCTGGCGGTGCTCAGCTCCCGCGAGACGGAGGTGCTCAGTCTGATGGCCGAGGGGCGCTCCAACGCGGGCATCGCACGCCAGCTGTGGGTCACCGAAGGGACCGTGGAGAAGCACGTCCAGCACATCCTCACAAAGCTGGGGCTGCCCGAGACGGATGATGACCACCGCAGGGTGCTGGCGGTCATCACGTATCTCGAGGCTCGCTAGGACTGGGCTGCACTAACTGCAGCTACCCCCGCTGGAAAGTACTTCTTGGATGGCACCGGCTGAAAGGGCCGTTTTACTGAGAAATCCGACAGCCGGGCTGGCCGCGATCAGCTCCCGGAAGTCCTCTTCGGCGTGGGTCGAGATCAGGATAATCCTCGGGCCTGTGCCTTTCGAGTTCCCGCTGCTCAGGTTCTGCTCGATTCGGCGTGCTACGTCGAATCCGCTTTCGCGGCCCAGATTGATGTCAAGGAGAATCACGTCGGGCTGATCGGAGCCGGCCCGGCTCAGCGCTTCGGCACCGGTGGAAGCGACGTTGACGACGACGCATCCCTCACGCTCGAGGAGGACCCGGGCCGCATGGAGGAAATACGCGCTGTCGTCGACGATGAGACAGCGCAGCACCATGTCTCAAGGATCGCAACCGGCCCACCCGGTACGCATTCCGGCTACCACGAAGCTTGTTGACCCTGCCAGCGTGAACAGCCCTTCACGAACTGTGACCACTGTGGACAGAACATTGCGCCGAATTGGTAACGCGATTCCGCAGCATTCCCACCTCGCTGCACCAAATCACCGGATCCATATCGTGCGCATTACGCGATATGGCGCAGCGTTCGCCGTATTGCTCAGTAATGAACGCGCGGCCAATTGCCACCGCAGCCATTTCCGCTACGGAATGCGCACAGCAAAGATCTCGATACGATCACGCCGCGGCTTACCTCCGACGGATCGGTGGCAGTCGATAGTCGCCAGTCAGCAGGCTGAGCCGAGGTTGATATGCCCGCAATATCGGCCGAAACGGCCCAGGTGGTGCGGGTAGCCAATTCGCTCGGTCGGTGCGGTCCTCCGGCTGGTCGGGCTGCAGCACGATCGTGAGTGACCCATCCGCGGCCGGGCGCAGCCCACGGGTCCGGTCGCCGATCGAATAGCGGTCGATCGGGTTGTCGACGAGGTAATAATCCGGCAGGTCGTACATGGTGATCGACCAGAACGCATTGACCGGCGGCGGCTGTTCGAAGCGCAATGTGTAGCTGCGCTGACCGGTCAACGGCTCGCCGTCGGAGTCCTCGAAGATCTGGGCGTAGACCGCCTCATAGGCATGGTTGCCCCACAACCCGGCCCGCGCGGCCAACGCCCGTTCGGCGTGGGCGGTGGACTGTTTGGCGATCCGCCACTGTGGATCGCGCAGCACGCCGACCTCGAAGTAGTCGTTGTTGTAGTCGAACAGGTGCAGTCCGAGCATCCAGCCGTTCACCTTGGGAACGTTGCCGTGCCGGGTCAGCTGCTCGATGCGGTCCTTGCCGTCGTGCAAGCCTTGTACGAGCGCCTTTTCCTGCTCCGGCGCCGGATCGCGATACGGCGTCTCGGGGTCCAACAGACCCAGCGGTACGAATTTCTCCTGGTATTCGCGGTCGGCCGGCGCCGGCGCGAACGCCAGCATCGCGACCCGGAGCCGCTCCCAGAACCGCAATTCGCTCAGCACGTCCGGCTCCGGGACCGGCAGGCCGACCGGCCGAGCATCGGGATCGACCTGGGTCAGCGTCAGTCCGTTCTGCACCTCCCGTACGGCGGGCAGGTCTTCCGGTCCGTTGCAGGCCACCCGGCCGACCAGCGTGACGACCCGGGTCGGAGCGTGGATGACCGTGGTGCCGGCCGGCGCCGGCCCCGACCAGTCCGGCGGCACGACGAGGAAGGTCCCTTCGGCCGTTCCGGTGGCCCGCCGGCCGACATACGCGAAGTTGTTCGTCCAGGCGTCGATGAACTGCACCACGTAATACCGGCCGAGCGTGTCCGGAACGTGCAAGGTGATCGGCCCGACGGACAGGTCCAGGCCGGCGAATGAATACAGCGTGTCGTTATTGATGCTGACGAATGAGTCCTGTGGACCGGCGAGCCCGGTCGCGTGCGAAAAGTGGTTGGCCGGAGCGGGTTTGACCGACCCCATTCCACGTTCCTGAAATCGCCGTAGCTGGGACATGTTGAAGACCAACGGATATCCGTAGACATAAGCCTCGGCAGCCAGATCGATCAGGTCGGGCGCCATGACGTTCCCCCTCGCATCGGATGGGCTGGAACGCTATTCGCAAATGCGACAGCAAGACTCGTCCGCTGCGGGTGAAATGCTGTCGATTACGACGCGGCCGGAGTACCGGAATCTCCACAGTAGTCACCGTCGGGCCGCTGTGGCCGTTGCCGTTGCACGATAGGTACGTACGGGCGGGGCGCATCACCCGGGCCGGGTGAAAATGCGCAATCCGGTCCGGCTCAGTCGTCCTGGAGCGGATGCAGGTCGGTTGGCGTGAAAACCCAATGGAAGCCGTATTTCGTACCACTACGGTCCCCCATTCCGGGCGCGAAGTATTCGGCGATGAGGCTCACCAGCCGATCCCGGAATTCGGCCGCCTGCGCGGCGGACAACCGGGAACCGTTCTCCCCGGCGCCCTGGACGAAATCGGGACCGAACATTCCGGCCGCCGCATCGGCGTAGGCCTGCCGGAAGTCGTACACCGTCCGTCCAGGAATTACCGTCACGTCCTCGACCGCCGGACCGGACGCGACTGCGTATTGCGAACCGCGTCCCGTGCGGGACCACCGGCCATCGGCCTCGACCACCCGACCGGATTCGGTGAGCTTGCCGAGATACCACAGCACGCGGGCGTCGGTGACCTGCAACTCGGCCGACAGCTGGGCCAGCGTTTTGGGCGTATCCATCAGGCGCACGATCTGCCGGGGCAACGCCGAAGCGTCCCAGCCGGTATTTGTGTCACTCACCGCGCGACCCTATCCATTCCGGAAATATAGCCGGCAACGCGACGAGCATGGACCGTCCGGCGCGGCCGATCGCGAACGGGTCGTCCGTGACATGATGCGCACGTGGAACTCATGCACTCGGGCAAGATCCGGGACGTCTATAGCGACGGCGAAGACGTCATCCTCGTGGCCTCCGACCGCGTGTCGGTCTACGACGTGGTGCTGCCGACGCCCATCCCGGACAAGGGCAAGATCCTCACGCAGCTGTCGCTGTGGTGGTTCGACAAGCTCGCCGATGTGGTGCCGAATCACATCATCTCGGGCACCGACGTGCCCGCCGAGTGGGCCGGCCGGGCCGTGCGATGCCGGCGGCTGCGGATGGTCGCGGTCGAGTGCATCGCGCGCGGGTACCTGGCCGGACTGGGGTTGAAGGAGTACGAGGCGAGCGGCGCGGTCTCCTCCGTACCGCTACCGGCCGGGCTCGTTGAGGGTTCGCGGCTGCCGGAGCCGATCTTCACGCCGACGACCAAGGCGACCGAGGGCCACGATGAGTTCATCACGTTCGACGACGTGGTGAAGCAGGAAGGCCACGACACCGCCGACGAGCTGCGCCGCATCACGCTGGAGGTCTACCGGCGCGGTTCGGAGTTGGCCCGCGAGCGCGGCGTGATCATCGCCGACACCAAGCTCGAGCTCGGCTGGGCCAGCGACGGCACGTTGGTCCTCGGCGACGAGCTGTTGACCCCGGACTCGTCCCGGTTCTGGCCGCCCGAGTCGTGGGAGCCGGGCCGGGGACAGTACTCGATGGACAAGCAGTTCGTCCGCGACTGGGCCGCCGGTACGGGCTGGGACAAGACGCCGCCGGCGCCGGAGGTTCCGGACGAGATCGTCGAGGCAACGCAGCGCCGGTACGCCGAGGTGTACGAACGCATCACCGGCGAGAAGTGGCGTAGCTGATTCAGTTAGGGCGTCGCGGCCACGCCGATCAAATGGCCTTCGGGGTCGGTGAAATGGCCGACGATCAGACCGGATTCGCCGACCTGGTCCGGACCCATCCGGCGGGTCCCACCGAGGCTTTCCGCCTTTTGTAGCGCGGCTTCCACGTCCGGAACGCCGACGTAGAACGTCACGTAGCCGGCGTATTCCGTGCCGCCGCCGACTCCGCCGGGAATTCCGTCATTGTTTTCCACGAACCCGTAATTCCCGGCTTCGGAGACCTGCTTTGAGACCGCACCTCCGGTCTGGAATTCCCAACCGAACAGCTCGCCGTAATAGTTGCGAAGCTGCTCTGGGTTCTTGCCGACCACTTCGAAATGTACGACTGGTTGCGCCATTGTTGATCCCTCCCTTTGATGGGCCAACCGTAGCGACCGTGGTTGTAAAAAACAACCGTTGAGTTGTGAATCCAGACCGCGCGGACTAACGTGCTGGGTATGCCAACGAGTCGTACCTACGGGGATGGCTGCGGGATCGCGCGTGCCCTGGACGTGGTTGGCGAACGCTGGGCCATTCTGGTCGTGCGCGAATTGTTGTTCGGTCCCCAGCGGTTCTCCGACATCCGGCGCGGCCTGCCGAACGCCAGCTCGAACCTGGTCGCGGACCGGCTGCGCGAGCTGGACGAACGCGGCGTCATTCGGCGCCGTAAGGTGGCGCCGCCGACGAGCGCCTGGGTTTACGAGCTGACCGACTGGGGCCGGGAGCTGGAGCCGGTGATTCTCGCGTTGGGCGGTTGGGGCCTGCGGGTGCCGTTTCCGGAGGGACCGGTCACCCACAGTGCGTCGTCGATGATGCTGTTCCTCCGCGGCGGGGCGCACCCGGATCCGCAGGACCATAGTGTTTACCGGGTGCAGTTGCACGAGAGTGTTTTCACGGTTCGTACGGAGGCGGGGCAGGTCCGCGTCGAGCAGGGCGAGCCGCAGCAGGCGGATGCCGCGATCCGTACCGATCCCGATACGTTCAACGCCTTGCTGGCCAAGCCGGCCGGGCTGCGGGCGGCGATCTCCGACGGACATGTCGAGGTCAGCGGTGATCTGCCGGCGCTGCGCCGACTGCTGCGCTCGGTCGACTAGCCCGACTACGCCTGAATTCGATAGGGCTGAATTCGCGCACGTAATTCCGATTGCCGGGAAATGTACGGATAGCTAATCTCGATCGGCGTGAATATCGAGACGACGGTTGCCGACCTGCGCTCGATCGACTGGAGCGCCCTGGATCATTGCGGCGCCCGGCATCTGCTCGAACGGGCCGGCTGGCGATATGTCGGCGCGGGTGACTGGGCGGTGGCGCTGGCCGATCCCGCCGGGATGCTGGCCGCTCGCGTCAGTCCCTTCGAACCGGCATTCGGTTACTACACCGACCTGTGTTACCGGCTCGCCGGCAATTCGTGGCTGCCGACCATGTATTTCGACTCGCCGTTGGAGGGTGGTGGGCAGCTCGCGGTCATGGATCTGCTGCGCAGCCGGGATTTGCCGGACGACGACACGACCGCGCCGGAATGGCTGGACGATGCCGACGACGACCTGGTCGGGCTTCGAGCCGAGATACATCGGCTCAACGCGGTCAACCGGCAGAACGTCGCCTGGTGGGGAGTGCTTGACGTCAAAGCGGGCCACTTCATGCTGGGCCGCGACGGTCACCTGAAACTCATTGATCCATTCGGCCTCGACGGCCATGCGATGTGCGCGGCCGCCATCGCCGACCACGCCGCGTTCAGCCGGATAGTGCCGCCGGACCGGCACCGCTATCTGTTACAGCTGCCGCATTTCTCCCAGTCATACGCGGCAGAGCAGCGAAAGGCGTTGCGCGCGGCGTGCGACCACTCGTAAGGGTTATGGCCGCGCGGCCTGATCGCCCGGCGCGTTCGCCTCGGACAGCGGTGGATGGTGCTCGGCCAGGTAGGCCTGCAGCGCCTCCAGGTGCTGACCGCGCGGCTCGTCGCCGGACAGGTCATCGATCTGCGCGATCGATAGCGCGCGCAAGGCGACCAGCCGCTCAAGCTGCCCATGCCTGCGCCAGTTCCGCAGCTGGGCCCGGGCGGTTGCCAGCCGCTCGTTGGCCAGCTCAGACTCGGTCTGCTGCTCGGCGATGAGATTCTGCAACGCGTGCTCGATGGCGGCCCGCGCGATCGCGTCTCGTTCCTTTTTGTCCATCGCTGCCCGCCTTTTCCGCCAATTGATCCGCGAATTTCCGCGACTCACCCGTAGACAGCTTATTCTCCGATTATGGGGGATCGCGAGGACCGGGTGACGCCCGTAATCGAGGCGGCACGAATGGCATGGGAAATAAACGGCGAACGCCCCGAGGTACACAGCGGCGGCGATCTCGGTCGAGTTGTGGGTACGCCGGCAAACCCGGCAATTCCGTCCGTGCTGGTGCTGCCAAACGAACGCCGGGTCGAATGTGTGCTGGACCCGGACCGCGATGTGGCGGACGCGGTCGATGACGTGACGACGCTGGTCAATGGCGGCTGGCGGGTCGCGGCACTGCTGCCAATCTCGTCGTTGGGCGCGGCGCACCGCGCATTCCGCGGCCTGCCGGTGCAGCTGCAGGGCTGGTGGCGAACCGACGGCGAGCTGAAATTCACCGCGCCCGAGGTGCCGTGATCATGCCGCCCGCCCTCTATCAGCAAACCGTTATCGCATTCATCTGGGATTTTGACCGCACGTTGACTCCGGGTTATATGCAGACGCCGTTGTTCGAGGAATTCGGGGTCGACGAACGGGCGTTCTGGGCCGAGGTCGAGGGCCTGGTCGCGCACTACCGAAACCGCGATCTGCAGGTCAATCGGGACACCGCCTACCTCGGTCACATTCTCAGCTATGCGCAGGGCGGCCCGTTCGCCGGATTGACAAACGCCAAGCTGCGCGAACTCGGCGCCCGTATTCCGTTGGCGCCGGGCATCCCCGAATTCATGAGCCGCACCCGCCAGATCGTCCACGACAATGCGCGGTATGCGCATCACGGAATCGCGGTCGAGCATTACATCGTCTCCACCGGTCTGCGCCAGATGATCGAGGGGAATCCGGTCCGGGCCCAGGTCGACGGGGTATGGGCCTGCGAGCTGCTGGAGGATCCGCCCGGCGCCGGCTATCTGACCGGCAGCAACGACGAATTGACCGGGATGCTGCGTCAGGTCGGCTACGTACTCGACAACACAACCAAAACCCGGGCCGTCTTCGAGATCAACAAGGGCGTCAACAAAGAACCCGGCATTGATGTGAACGCGCAGATGAGCCCGGACGAGCGACGCGTACCCATGAGCAACATGATCTATATCGCCGACGGCCCCAGCGATGTCCCGGTGTTCTCGGTGGTGAACAGCGCCGGCGGCAAAACCCTTGGTGTGTATACGTTGTCGGACCGGAACAACTTCCGCCAGGTCAAGATGCTGCAGGATCAGGGCCGGGTGAACAGCATCGCCGAGGCCGATTATCGCGAATCGAAACCGGCCGACCTGTGGCTCACCGATTCGCTTCGCTTGATTGCCGATGAGATCTGCGATCGCCGCGACCGTACGTTCGCCGCGCTGCGGAACCCGCCGGGCCACGTTGCCTGAGTCTTATGTGGATCGCCGTCATTCATGCAGAATTCGGCGGCAATTCCCCGTCACGTTGCGTAAATGTTGTCGCTGTACGCCGTTGAACCGGGCGTTCGCGGTGATTTCGGTAGTCGCCGGACAACAAAGAGGCGAGTCAGCGCAATTCTGTTGCGGCCAATCGGGCGCCGTCGGCCCAGTCCACAACGGACGTACTGCCCGAATAACGGGTCTCGAACTGATCAACGGGTGGTGACTGAGCGTACCGCGTGACACACTCTAAGTATGGCGGCACGACAGATTCCCATTACCGGAAGCGTTTTGGCCTGGGCCATGGCCGAAGCGTCGGTAGCCGCGCGCGATCTTGCGACTCACCTGAACGTGCCCGAAACCACCGTGCGGTCCTGGATCGATGAACGGGCCATGCCTACCAAGGGTCAGCTGGACAAGTTGGCGCGTTTCCTGGCCCGGCCGTCGAGCTTCTTTTTCCTGGCCCGGCCGCCAGCGAGCAGATCATCGACGGCCCTGTTCCGGCGGGCAACCGGCTCGAACAAGGATTGGCAGGTGCCCTCCGGGCCGGATCTGGCTGCGATACGTTCGGCGCAGAATGCCCAAGAGGTTTCCCGGTGGGTCGCGGACAAGACCAGTCGGTCGGCCATAGAGCTTCCGCCCGCCACACCCACCGATACGCCGGACGATGTGGCCCGGAAACTCCGAGCCTGGCTGGGATGGCAGACCGCGGAGCAGATCGAGCTTCGTGACGACCAGGTTGCGCCGACGCTACGCGCCCACATCGAGGAACGCGGAATCCTGACCGCGAACTTCACCCTGGCCGATGAGCACTGTCGCGGATTCTGCCTGCCCGATCCGGTATCGCCGTTGATCGCGATCAATACGCGGGACGACGTCCGGGCCCGCGCACTGTCCTATGTGCACGAACTGGCCCATTTGTGCCTGGGCGTTGAATCGCTGTGCACCGCCGAGGCGGACAGTGGGACCGAGCGCTGGTGTGAACGCGTCGCCGGCTGTTTCCTGTTGCCCGACGCGGAATTGCGGACCTTTGTCGCGGACGTCCTCGCCGTCACCACGGTCCGGGATATCGAGGACGTCAAACGGCTGGCCAACCATTTCAACGTCAGCAACCGCGCCGCGGCGGTACGGCTGGGCCAGGTCGGACTTGCCGCCAGCCGGCTCTATCACACCGTGAACTCGCAATCCGCCACGAAATCCCGGGCCAGCGGGCGAAACGGTGTGGCGCAGACCCGGGCCCGGCGTCGGGTCCAGCGGTACGGGCGCACTTACGTGACCCAGTTGCTCTCGGCCGAGGAATCCGGCGTACTGAGCGACCTTGACGTACTGGAATATCTGAACGTGTCGCGGCGGGAATTGGCCGAGGTACGGGCGATCGCGTCGGACAAGGCTGACTTGTAATGCCGACCGTATTCGTCATCGACGACCGGAGCCTGCTCGCGATCGGGAGCCTGATCGACGTAACCAACCACATCGACGTGTTTTCCGGGATGAACCAACTGTGCGAGTCGGGCGAGTTGATGTTCCCGCCCGAGGTCGTGAAAGCCGTACGGCAGCGGGGTGATGCGAGCCAGCCGATCGACCGCCAACTGATCATCTGGATCGAAGCGGTGCAGGGTCGGATGGATTGCGATGTCGCGTTCGGACACAAGCGCGCGGCACAGTTGTGGGCGCAGAACAACGGCTACGAGGAGGGCCTGGATCCCTTTGCGGCCGGGGATTCCTGCATCGTCGCCGTAGTCGGGCTCATGCTGGATCTGGTCGAACGGCACACGGATTTCGTTGTGGTCACCGACGATTTCACCGAACGTCCCGGTCGCGCGGCGCTGGGGTCGATAACGGAACGACTTGGCTGCCGGGTCCAGAACATCCGGACCTTCGCCGACGAATGCATGCGGCTGTGTTCGTCCGCCGCCTAAAATCTGGTTTTGACGATTTCCCGGTAATCCTCGGTCAGGTAGTGGCTCAGTACGGGATGACGCCGGCCCTCCTGCGCCGTAATGCCACGTAACAACGCCTCGCAGAACAACAGCAACGCCCGCGACGGATCGGATAACACCCGGCGGTGCTGGAAGTCCACGATCGGGTAAACGACGCCGTCGCGTTCCTCCCAGGATTTGATCGTCTCCTGCGCATCCAGATACGCGCCCGGCAGCCGGATCCCGTCCCGTACGTCGTGCAGCAACGTCACCCCCGACCGGTATTCGCCCCCATCGCCGGCCGGATGCAAGACCGACCCGAAACCGGCGATAAAACCGGGATCCAGCACGCACACCAGGTCGGGTCGTTGCTCGGGCGGCAGCCCGTTCAGCCGTTGCGACAGAGCGTTCGGGCTGGCATTGCTTTCAAAACCGAAGAGCGCGAAGAACGGTTGCGGCGTGCCGTCGGCACGATCCAGGGCCAGGATCGACGCCTTCTTTTCGCCACTGTCCTGTACGGCCTTGGCGTTGACGGTCGTCTTTACCTCGATACAGCAGGCGATTTCCTCGACCGGAAACAACAGTTGCGTGGTCTGGGCCAGCGTGGTCGGCGTGTCGATGACGTCGTAGACGACAATGTCCATTTGCTTGGACTGCTGGCCGCCTCGATCGAATAACAGCCCGGTTCCGACGATGAAACGGCGCGGAATCAGCCCGGCCAGCACGCGGGCCAACGCCTGCTCGTTCTCCCGACCGCGCTCGCCCTTGTGCGAAATCAGCCGGTTGAAGACGCTGACCTCGGCCTGCAGCCGCTGCAGTACCCCGGTCCAGTACTCGTCGATGATGCCCATTGCGAGCCCTTTCCAGGTCGCCGGCGAATCGTCATATTAAGACTAATGCGGTTATTCGAACTCGGCCTAAAGAATGGGTTGCGTTCGGACACTGAGCTGCGAACCCAACTCGGTAAAGCCGAGCGCCTGGGCCACCCGCCGGGACGCCAGCGGGCGGGCTCGCCACTGGGCCAGCAGGCCGGCCGACAACCCGTGTTCCACGGCGGCCGAGGCGACCGCCCGGGCCAGACCACAGTTGCGGTAGCGCGGATCGGTCAACACACAAATGTGCGCGACCGTCCCCATCCACACGTTGTAACCGGACACCGCCGCGACCTCGCCGTCCCGACGGATGACAAAGGCCGGCGACGTAACCCCTTCGATGCCGCTCTCCTCGGCCTCAGCAGGCGGGACCGACTCAAGTAGCCGGCGAATATCGGCGTGCCGGGCCGGCAACGACTCCACCGCACCGGAGCGGACCGGACGGAAATCGTCCCGATCGGCGTAGCCCAACGTGCCCGGCCCCAGCATCTCGCTGATCGGCAGCAGATCTCGTACGACCTCGGGCCGGACCAGCTTCTCCGGCGGCATTTTCCGGGTCGAGGCCAGGAAACGCTGCTGCTCCGGCTCGGTCGGGGTCGTGACGAGCGCGCCATCGCCCAGCGCGACAATGCCGATCCAGTCCCGCGGGCACAGCTTTGACCACGCCGATACGACCACCGAGGTCTGGCCGTCGGAGCCGAAGGTGGCTACCGTGTTGGTCAGCAGCTCCCACATTCGGCGGGCCCGTAACAGCACCATCGCGACCTCGTTTCTCCCAATAGTTAGTTGAAGATTACGGCCGGCACCCTAGGGTCAGGCCGGACCAGCGCGGGGAGAGGAGTCAGCCGATGGTGACCGCCGCACCGGAAATCCGTACGACGGCCGGCATCGTACGCGGCAGCTGGGAACACGCCGTCGCCGTCTTCCGCGGCATTCCGTACGCGCAGCCACCGTTCGGTGCGCTCCGATTCCAGCCTCCCGCGCCCGTGCGGCCGTGGGATGGGATCCGGAACGCCTTGCGGTTCGGCCCGCCGGTCCCGCAATCCAGTGCACCCGACGGCTACGACTGCCTGACGTTGAACGTCTGGTCACCCGACCCCGGCGCGAGCAGTCTGCCGGTGCTGGTCTCGATCCACGGCGGCGCATACCTGCACGGCACCTCGGCCAACCCGCATCTGGACGGCGCCACGCTGGCCCGGACCGGCGCGGTCGTGGTCAGCATGAACTACCGCATGGGCGTCGAGGGGTTCGCGCACATAACCGGAGCACCGGATAACCGCGGAATTCTCGACCAAATCGCGGCGCTGCGCTGGGTGCGCGAAAACGCCGCCGGGTTTGGTGGAGATCCCGACAATGTCACCGTGTTCGGCCAGTCGGCCGGGGCCGGTTGCATCGCCGCGTTATTGGCCATGCCGAGCGCGGCCGGATTGTTCCGGCGGGCGATAACACAAAGCATTCCCGGAACGTATTTCTCCCCGGCGCTGGCCGGCGCTGTGTCGACCGTCATCGGCGCTGAAATCGGAGCCCAACCCACCATTGAGGAATTCGCCGAAATCCACCCGCAGAAATTGATCACCGCGACCGAGACCGTACTGCGGAAAATGCCGGCGTACATCGATACGTGGGGACCGATAACGAGCACGCCGACACCATTCTCGCCGGTCGTCGACGGGGATCTCCTGCCGCAGGCGCCGTGGCCCGCACTGGCCGGCGGCGCCGCCCGGAATATCGATCTGCTGATCGGGCATACCCGGGACGAATACCGGCTGCTGGCCCGCCGATTCGGTGAGGTAACCGAGGAGCAGGCGACTGAATCGCTGGACCGGCTCGCGGGAGGGCTGGGTGGCGTCGCGGCCTACCGCGAAGGCTATCCCGACGCCACCCCGGCGCAGCTGTTCGAAATCGGCAACGCCGACTGGCTCATGCGGATGCCGACCCTGCACCTGGCTGAAGCGCACCGGGGCAGTTGCTGGGTGTACGAGCTGTGCTGGAGCTTCAATGCCGACGGCGCCTCGCACAGCCTCGACGTACTCCTGCTGATGGGAACGCTCGACCTGGCCAACGTCCGCGACTCCGCCGGGGTCGCCGGGGCGGACGAGGCGGTGCGGCTGGGCGAGCAGATGCGCCTGGACTGGCTGGCCTTCGCCACCGGAAATCCGAATTGGCCGCGGTACGACCCGGCCGGTCGGGCGACGCGGATCTATACCGGCCGGCCGACGACCGGGCCGTATCCGGAAGAAAGCTCGCGTCGTATCTGGCAAAACCACAAATTCGACGTCCTCGACCTGCAGTGAGCCTGACCGGGCGAAATTCCGTTGTGAGAGGTCCGGCGCCGGGCTAGCGTCCAGCCGGTGAATGCCCAGCGTGTCGCGGCATTGTTCGTCGGCTGGACCGGACTTCGGGCGGTCCTGCACAACGGCTGGTGGCTCGTGGTGAGCCTCTATATGGTCGTCGATGCCGGGCTCACGTCGAGCCAGTTGCTGGCGATCGCGGCGGCGCAGGGAATCGCGGCGCTGACATTCGAAATACCGGCCGGGACATTTGCCGATGTGGTCAGTCGCAAGTGGTCGATTGTGATCGCGCATGCGCTGATGGGTACGGCGATGGTCACGACCGGCCTGTTTCCCAGCTTCTGGCCATTGTTGCTGTCGCAGATGCTGTGGGGGATTTCCTGGAATTTCTCCAGTGGCGCGGATACCGCGTGGATAACCGGTGAGCTGGGCGGTACGGCCGCGGTGCAGCCGATACTGGTCAGGCAGGCACGAATGGAATTGGCCGGCGCGGTTGTCGGTCTGGTCGTGTTCGGCGGGCTAGCAAGTGTGATCGGACGGCAGCCGGCAATTGTCGGTGCCGGCGTCGGCATGCTCGTCCTCGGTATCGCGGTTGCCAGCATCTTCGGCGAAACCGGATTCGTCCGCGCCCGGGGCGATCAATTCCGAACCGCGCTCGCGCTGCTGCGTGAAGGCGCCCGGCTGACCCGACGAGACGACACGCTGCTGGCGCTGGCGCTGGTGACCGTATGCGTAAACGGCGCCGCCGATTCGTTCGGCCGGATTTATCCCGTACAACTCGTACGGGTTGGATTCCCGACCAGTAGTCACGGCACGTTGTGGTACACGGTCCTGGGCATCGGCGGTTTTCTGACCGGAATTGTCGCGCTTTACGTCGTTGGCCGTCGTATTCACACCGATGCGGGAGCCAAATCCACGATGATCGTCGTCTGTGGACTCGGCGCTGGAAGCGTTGCCCTGCTGGCATTAGCGCCCGATCTACAGTGGGCGGTCGTCGCGATCCTGGTCGCCACCGGAATTGCGAAGCCGTTGATACGAACCGTGACCACGCTCTGGGTCAACCGACGTACGACCGACGAGGTGCGGGCCATCACGCATTCGTTCTTCGCGCAGGCCGAATACGTCGGCGAAATCTGCGTGGCCGGAACGCTGGCCGCGGTTCCGGCCACCGGCGGCGTGGTCGCGTCGTTGATCGCCGCGGCCGCGTTGTTTGCCGCCAGCACGCTGATCCTCACCTTCACCCGAGCCCGATCACGCGTGCCGGCGGCAACCCTGGTTGGCGTTCAGAAAAGCCGGTAACTCCCGATCACCGTAAGCTGATCCATCGCCGGCGGCTCCAGCATCCATTCGGTGAGACCGGCCTGGAGTTCTTTGAATTCGGGGTATTCGACGATCGGGTTGTCGACTATGCCATCCTCCAACTGCAGAAAGACGAAAAAGGTCTGGCCATCGGCTGCTTTCGTTGAGGCGTACCGGATTCCCTCGGGCGCCTTGTCGGCAACTGCCGCGAACAGCCGGCGGACGAGTTCCTCGGTGTCCGCAACATGTTCGGGCTTGACCTTGGCACGAAGCGACGTGACTGGCATCGGCGATCTCCTAGCTGTACGGGACTTGGTCGTTGCATCTCCTTGACCCGTGGCGCCGTGCAAATGTGACGAGACTCAGGCGCGTTGGCCGACCGTGAGCAACGCAATCCAGTGCCGCGTCACCCGGCCATCCGATCGCTGCGCCAATCGCCGCCGGATCTCGCCGTAAAGGTAGTCACGCCCCGCCGGCTCCATGGCTATGTGGCCGGAGAACGTGTTCAGCAACGCGATGTATTCGTCGGCCGTATAGCGCAGCGCCCATACGTAGCGTCGGAAGCCGATCGGCGTGAACAGGCCTGATTGCGCGAATTCGGCCTCGCGACCGGTTTCCTGTTCCGGCGGAGGCGGCGGCCACTGGGCCGGGACGTTGGCCTGATCGATCTCGTTGTAAACCTCTTGTATATCGGTGAAGAACGGATCGAAGCCGGCCGGAAATGCATGCCCGGCGCTCCATACGGCCAGGTATCCGCCCGGTGTGAGCAGATCCGCCGCCCTGCGATATCTGACTTCCGGATCCGTCCAATGCCAGGCCGTGGCGGCATACACCAACTGGAAATCGTGCCGCGCTGGTTGCCACGCCTCGAACGACGTCGTGTGTACGGTCACCCGCTGGTACGGCGCCAAGTTCTGTCTCGCTTCGGCCGCCAGGTTCTCGCCCGGTTCGAGCGCGGTAATCGTAAAACCCCTGCGTGCCAGGGGAACCGTGGCCTTCCCGGGCCCGCAGCCGACCTCCAGCAGGCCAGCCGGTGGTGTCAGCCCAGTCACCTGGAGCAGGTCGCGGTACAGGTCGTCGGGATAATCCGGCCGCGCCCGCTGATACGAACCGGCCGCCCGGTCGAACGTGGCGCTTCCCTTCAGGCGGTCCTCTGACATCGTCTTCCTCGCTGGCCGGCATCGAATGAAGAATCCTGTTCGGACGGTCACCGAAGCGCAAAGGCACCCGCCGTACCGCGATACTAGACTTGGCACGGACGCACGCCGGGCACCGGAGAGGCGGAAATCCCTGACGGCATGCTGAACGCGTACGCGAACACGCGGCGAAGAAATGGCGGTACGACGCCGACGGCAACTGCTCTTTTATACGAGGCCGGTCAGGCGCTCCATTATCCGCAGTTGCTCGTCCGGCTTGGTTACGAACATGCCCCAGGTGATGTGCTCGATACCGAGGGATTTCACCCGTTTGACATCGGCGGCGACCCGATCGATCGGACCGGTCAGCGGTTGGATGATGATGCCCACCTCTCGACATCCGTCCGATTTCGACAAGACCGCCGCCCGGATGGGTCGCTACCGTCAGCGCCATGACCTCCGCTACGGCCCGCGCCGCTCCCTTCATCGACACCAACGCCCGGCTGCTCGACCGGCTCCGCTTCGCGTTCCATTTCACCGGCGGCTCGGCGGCTGCGGTACGCACCGCGCTGTTGCCGTACGCCAACCCCGACGGCGGCTTCGGCAATGCGCTCGAGGCGGACCTGCGCGGCGCCGACAGTCAGCCGGTGCCGGTCGAGGCGGCGCTGCACGTACTGCACGAGATCGGGTCGATCGGCGACCCGTTGGCCGTGGCGGCGGCCGGCTACCTGCATACGATCACCACCCCGGCCGGTGGCGTGCCGTGGGTGCTGTCCTCCGCCCGCGACACCGCCTGCGCGCCGTGGTGGCAGGAAGGCGCGTCGGTCGACGACCCGCCGGCCTCGCTCAACCCGACCGCCTCGATCGTCGGGCTGCTGTACGCGCTGCGGGTCGAACATCCGTGGCGCGCGCCGGCCGAGGAGTTCTGCTGGCAACAGCTGAAAGCCCTGGCGGGTAAGGAGATCGAGTCGTACGTCGGGCACGCCATCCTCACGTTCCTCGAACACCACCCGGACCGGGATCGGGCGCTCGCGACCCTGACCGAGCTGCGCGACGGGCTGCTTTCCGGGGTGACGTACGACCCTGACGCTCCAGGGCACATCCACCGCCCGATCGACTTCGCCCCCGAATCCGGGACGTTGGCCGCGGGCCTGTTCGACGCCGGCACGCTGGACCGCCACCTCGACGTGCTGCAGGCCGCGCAGCAGTCCGACGGCGGCTGGGAGATCGACTTCCCGGCCTGGTGTCCGGCGAGCGGGCCGGAGTGGCGCGGCTCGTTCACTCTCGGCCGGCTGCTGACCCTCCGCTCGTACGGCCGGCTATAGCAACTGACCAAGCGGGACGCCGGTGCGCTGGCTCCAGGTGCACCCGATCGCGGCGACCGCCACCAGGCGTTCGAGGTAAACGCTCACTGCGGGACCGGGTCGGCCGGGACGACGGCCGGATCCGGGTCGCGCAGCAATTCCGGGGCCAGCGTCCGTTCCAGCAGCAGTACGGCGCCGGCCGCCAGAACGTTGACCACTGCCAGCATCACCCACGGCAGGCCTCGGGCGACCCCGAACAGTGCGGTGAAGAAGGTCGGCCCGATGATGCCGGCGATGGTGAACGAATACTGAAACGCAGCCAGGTAGCGGCCCCGGATCTGCGCCGGCGCGACCGCCGCGGCCATGCTCATCGAGACCGGTGCGTGAATCACCTCGGCCACCGTGAACAGCAACGTCGCACCGACCAGCAGCGGCGCCACCCACGCCAGCCGACCGGGCGGTAACACAGCAAGCACCAGGCTCCACACCGTCCACAATCCGGCGGCCAACACGATCAGCCGGGTCCGCCGGAACGGCCGCAGCCGGCTGACCAGCGGCCCACCAAGCAGCGAGATGAGTACGGCGTTGCCGACCAACACCACCGAGGTGAGCCACGCCGGCGCCTTCAACCCGTCGACGAGGAACGTAGGCAGCGCGAGGCCAAGCATCATGCTGGACAGCGCGAAGACCGTATTGATACCGGTCAACGCCAGAAACGGGCGGTCCCGCAGCAACGTCGCGTATCCCGAGCCGGGCAACTCCTCGAGGTGCCGGATCCTGGGCGCGCGGACGAATGCGGTGATCGTCACGGCCGCGCCGGCGTAGCAACCGGCCGCCGCGTAGGCGATGGCGCGGTACCCACCGGCGTGCCCGTCGGCGATGGCGGCGCCGGTCACCAGCCCGCCGACGCCGAGTCCGGCGGTACGCGCCATGTTCGCCCAGGCGTACCAGGTGTCCTTGTTACGCGGGGTCGCGCTGCCGTCGACGTAGTCGGCGATCGCGGTGAATATCGCCGACCAGAAAAACCGCACCCCTACCGCGGTCAGCGCCACCGCCACGAAGATGCCGACCGGCTCGTGCACCCACGGATAGGCGAGGAAACCAACCGCCTGCAACGCCTGTGCGCCGATCACCAACGGAAGCGCCCCGAAGCGGTCGGCCAGCGTCCCGGCCCAGATCGGAATGGGCAGCGGAATGATGTTGGCGACACTGATCAGAATGCCGAGCAGGCCCAGCGGCACGTCGGTGAGTTTGGTGAAGAAGATCAGCGACAGCGGCATGAACAGACCGCCGCCGAGCGAGTCGATGACCAGTGCGCCGATCAGTACGCCGCCGCCGCGGGTGGTGGCGGGCGCGGTGTTCACCTGCTGATAGTGACGAATCCCTGCCCACCGGGCAACGTCATTTAACGGACCTACCCGATCGAGATCAACGGCGTGGTCGTCGCGGGTAGCTGGTCAGGTGGTCGCTGTCGATGGGGGTCGTTGATTGGATGAGGATTTCGGTGTTTTCTTTGTCTGCGTCGGGCCCAGTTCACATAGTCCTTCTGAACCGATTCCGAGGCCGCGGTTGGTGAGGTTGTAGATGTGTTCGCTGGCAACGAGCCAGACGATGTCGCAGATTTCCCGCTCGTTGTAGAAGTGCTGCAGGCGAGCGAATTTGTCAGGGCTGACACGCTCGTTCTGGGTGACCTCGGTGGCGTAATCCAGTGCCGCTTTTTCGGCTTCGGTGAACAGGGGACTTGTGTGATAGTCCGGCAGTGCGTCGAAGCGGGCCCGATTCTTCTCCGATTCGCGCAGCGCGAACCACCGAGCGGCATCCATGCAGAACAGGCACATATTGATGGCGGCTACGTGTTCACGGATGAGGACCGCTGTCGAGTGCGGCAATTTCAGTTTCTTGTCCAGTCGTGACAATTTGCCGTAGAAGTTTCCGAATGCGAGCGGCATGCGGGCCGCGAATACCGATATCGGGGCGGTGACTTTGCCCGTCGTGCGACGGTCCATGGCATAAACCATCTTCATCATCGGGTTACGCGGCTTTTTCACGCGCGGAAGGAACGTGGTCATCGCAATATCCTTTCGTCGGTGCGGGCGTAATCGGGTGTCCGGATCGCGTTGGCTGGTTCGACGTGTAGCCGCGGTAGGTGTTGCTCGAGCCGGCGGGGTAGCCACCAGTTCGCGCGCCCGAAAAGGTGCATGACGGCAGGTACCAGGACGGTACGAATAATGAATGCGTCCACGAAGATGGCGGCGGCAAATCCCAGGCCGATCTGTTTGATGTCCATTTGGCCGCCGAGGATGAACGAGGCGAAGACCAGGATCATGATCAACGCGGCCGCGGTGATGACCCGACCGGTTTGGGCCTGTCCCTGGGTCACAGCCCTATCGTTGTCACCCCAGATCAGCCATTCCTCGTGCATGCGGCTGACCAGGAAGATTTCGTAGTCCATGGACAGGCCGAACAGTATCGCGAACATCATGACCGGTAGGTAGGTGACGATCGGCCCGGATTGGCTGAGTCCGAGCACGGAGGTGCCCCACCCGTACTGGAACGTTGCGGTCATCACCCCCAGCGCGACGCCGAAGGACAGAAGATTCATCACCGAGGCCACCAGCGGGACAAGCAGGCTGCGGAATACGACCAGTAGGAGCAGGAACGCGAGCCCGACGACGACAGCCAGGAACTGTGGGGTTTTGTCAGTGAGAACGCGGGAGAAGTCGTCGTTGACCGCCGTGTCTCCTCCAATGTGGATGGCAAGTGTCGTCGTCTGCTCCCGTCGGGCCGCCGCCCGTACCCGGTGCAGCAGATCGCTGGTGCGGGCCTGTTGCGGGCTGGTGGTCGGATAGACGACGGCGATCTCGGCCCTGTTGTTCGGGCTGGGTCGCGGTGGCTGGACCCGTGCCACGCCCCGTTCGAGGCGCAGGGAGGCCACGAACCTGCCGAATCTGGCTCGGTCGGCCGGGCCACCGACCTGGGCAACGACCTGCAGCGGGCCGCTGAATCCTGGTCCGAATCCATTCGCGAGGAGGTGGTATGCGCGATAGGTGGTTGACGATGTTGGGTCGGTGCTGGCGTCGGGCAGGCCCTGCCGCATACCGAAGAACGGCAACGCCAGTGCGGCAATGGCAGCGACCGCGACAGCGCTGGCAGTTACCGCATTGCTGTTCAACCATTGCGCCCAGCGCGGCCAGAAGCTGCCAATCTGCTCGGGTTGTGCCCCCTGGCGGGTGAGAGCTGCCCGTTCGCTGCGACGCAACACCTTCAACCCGAAGAATCCAAGCATCGCCGGCAGGAGGGTGAGCGAGGCCAGCATCGTCAGGACCACGGCAAGAGCCACCGAGACGGCGACGCCGTACAGGAAGCTGACCTGAAGGGCGAACAGCCCAAGCAGCGCGATTGACACTGTCGCACCGGCCAACAGCACGGCGCGGCCGGACGTGTTGAGCGCCGTGACCGCCGCTTCTTCGACGGTCCGGCCACGTAGCAGCCCGGAGCGGTGTCGACTCACGATGAACAGCGCATAGTCCACGCCTACGCCGAGCGCCACCAGGATGGTGACGTCCGAGGTGAACGACGCAACGGACATCGCATGCGTGAGGATCGTGATGATCGAGGTGCCGACGCCGATTGCCACCAGCGCGGAGATCAGCGGCAGAATCGCACCGAGTATCGATCGGCGGAATGCGAAGAACAGCACGATCAACGCGAGCACGATGCCTGCCAGCAGGCTGGTATTTCCGCTCTGGCTCTGGTTGCCCTCGATCGCGGCGCCGCTCAATTCGACATTGAGTCTGGCGTTGTTGGCCGACTGTGCGGTGGTGATCAGCTTGTGGGCGGCGGCTTTCGGAATGTCCTGGGCTGATGCGTCGAGAGTGACGGTGGCGAAGCCGATTTTCCCGTCGGCGCTGATCTGGCCGTTCGCCGTATAGGGAGAATTCACCGAACGAACGTGCGGCAGTCGATCAACCCTGGCCAGCATGGCGGTGACCGCCGCCCGGGTGACCGGCGCACGCAATGTCCCTCGTTTGGCATGGACAACGATCTGGTCGTTGTCGCCGGCCTGGGCGGGAAAATCCGCTTTCAGCACATCCTGCGCGTGCTGCGAATCGGTCCCGGGCAGCGAGAACGAGTTCGTGTACGCCGATCCGACCGATCGGCTGATGCCCACGAATCCGATGAGGGCCAATAGCCAGACAACCACGACAATCCGTCGATGGTGGAAACACCAGCGGGCGAGACCGGCCACCTGATCCTCCTCGGCGTCCGTGTGCCCGGACCTCGTTGGCCCGAGTCATCACGGCCATCCTGCGGTGACCGGTGCGGCATTGTCGTCGGACCGGCTACGGCTGCTGCGCTACGCAGAGGGGTGTAGGGAACCAGCGCGTACTACGCGATCTGTGTAGCCCCGGATCGGTTCTCGGAAGGACGTGCCCAACGAGGTTGCTGGCTACTGTTCATTCGACATGACCGTTCACCATGGCGCCCTTGGCCACCGGGCAACTCGACTGTTGTCCCGGCAGCGGATCGCGCACGTGGATGTTGCGCTTCCGTTGGTGGTGCTCGTGGCGCAGCTGGTCGCGGCGCCGCTCACTGCCGGCCTGGCCGTGCTGCATCCGGTCCACCTTGGGGCCTTGGACTGGATACTGCTGCTGGCCGGCCCCGCAGCCCTGCTGCAACGTCGCCGGCATCCGGTGGCAGTGCTCTGTGTATGCCTGGCCGCCACGCTTGCGCCAGCGGGTTCGAGCGCTGCTTATCTCAGCGCCATCGTCGCGTTTTTTGGCGCTGCCACGGCAGGGCACCGGTACGCGGCCTGGGCCGCGATCGCGGTGCGGCTCATCTGGGGTATCACGGCCGCCCCGACCATTTACGGTGCTCCCGCTTTGTCCCTGACCGACGCGTTGCTGCTTGCCGGCTGGGTGCTCGTCCTGATCATTGCCGCGGAGGCGACCCGGATCCAGACCGAGCGAGCAGAGGCGGCCCGTGCCGCCGAGGACCTGGAGCGACGTCGTCGCGCAAGCGAACAGCGGCTGCGCACCGCCCGCGATCTGCACGACGTGATAGGTCACAACATCTCGCTGATCATCGTGCAGGCAAGCATGGGGCTGGACCTCATGGACAGCCAGCCCGACCAGGTGCGGGCAGCGTTGGGCGCGATCAAGACGGCATCCAAGGAGGCGCTCCAGGAACTGCGCACCATGCTGACCACACTCCGTACCTCCGGCGACATCGCGCCGCGCTCGCCCGCACCCGGGATCGATCGCCTCCCGGAACTCGTGGAGCTGACCTGCGCCGCCGGGCTACAGGTCGATCTGGAGATCACCGGCATGGCGCGGCCGCTGCCCACCGCGGTGCAACTGGCGACCTACCGGATCATCCAGGAATCCCTGACCAACGTCGCCCGGCATGCCGGGGCGGCACCGGTCACGGTGCGGCTGACCTACAGCGACACACATCTGCGCATCGAGGTGATCGACACCGGAAAGCCGCACGCCGCCAGAACCTCCGCGATGGGCACCGGAAGCGGCATTGCCGGGATGCGGGAACGCGCAGCAGCGCTCGGCGGCGACCTCGACGCCGGATTCTGCCCCGACGGCGGATTCCGGGTCGTCGCCCGCCTTCCAATCCAGGCCACGCGATGATCCGCGTACTACTCGCCGACGACCAGGCACTGGTGCGGGCCGGGTTCAAGGCACTGCTTAACGCTCGCGACGACATTGAGGTCGTCGGCGAAGCAGACGACGGCGCCACCGCCATCACACTGACACAGCAACTGCAACCTGACGTGATCCTGATGGACATCCGCATGCCTGGACTCGACGGGCTCGAAGCAACCCGACAGATCGCCGCCGACCCACAACTCGACGGCGTTCGGATCATCATGCTCACCACGTTCGCCCTCGATGAATACCTCTTCGAGGCACTACGCTGCGGTGCCAGCGGCTTCCTGGTCAAAGACACCGAACCGGCCGAACTCGCAACCGCGGTTCGCGCCGTGGCGCACGGCGACTCACTCATATCGCCCGGCATGACCCGCCGACTCATCACCGAATTCGCCAACCGCGCCAAAGAACCCCACCCATCCAGCGAGCTCGACCCGCTGACTCAACGAGAACGCGAGGTCATGGCCCACGTCGCCGCCGGTCACACCAACGACGAGATCGCGCGAACCCTCTTCATGAGCCCTGCCACGGTACGCACCCACGTGAGCCGCGCGATGATCAAACTCGGCGCTCGGGACCGGGCACAACTGGTCGTACTCGCTTACGAAACCGGCCTCGTACGCCCCCAATGGCTCATCTGACGCAGCGATTCGGCGGGGATTGGCGATACCTGGCTCATCGACAGGATTTGCGGCGAGGATAGTCGGCCTTTTCGCTACCCGCCCTGCACCATTCGGAATAGCGTCACTGGCGGGGGTGACTGGCAATGCGCTTCATAGGTGCCACATTCATCGCGGTGACCACATTGATGGCCGGCGCGTGCACAGGATCCGCGCCCACGTCATCCCCAGCCAAACAACCGCGACGAGCCGCGCCCCGATGTGCTCCCTCGTCGGCAAGCTTTCCTGAGGTGCGGGGCATCGGTCGGGGTGTGACGCTCTACGGCCTCGTCATGGCGACAGGCCCGACGCCGATACGAGTCGACGAACACGTAAAGATCGTATGGCGAATGACTGGTTCAGGCCCACTTCACTTGTCCGCGATTAATCCGCGCGGGGAGGCGGTTCCGTTGGAATGGGGACCAGAATTCCATGGCGCCAGCAGCAATTACCAGCGTCCCGGCTCTGAATGGGGAGCAGGTTATCGATTTACCAGTGCCGGCTGCTGGCGACTTCACGCCCAACGTACGGTCGGATCGGCCGATGTCTGGCTACAAATCCGCGCCGGCTGACACACAGGTTCCTACCCGGTGGCCCGGAGGCGTCCGTCAAAAATCGGCTGGACGAAATCGCGAGTTGCCTGGCACCGTTGAGTTTTATGGCGGATATCCGGCGCGCGACTGAGAACGATGTGGCGTTCCTCGCGGGTGTGCTCGAAGCGGTCGACGAGCTGCGCGACCAGCAGGACGACGTCGAGGCCTACCGGGCTTGGTGGCAAGCGTACGTCCAACGGCAAATCCACGATCCTGAACCTGGCAGCACGCTGTACGTCATCGAATCCGCTGGCGAGCCCGCCGGCCGGCTGCGCGTCGTCCGCAGTGACGAACGCGTTTTCCTCGCCGGTCTGCAGATTCATCCGACGTACCAGGGGAAGGGAATCGGCACTGCGGTCATCGGCGTGCTGCTCGACGAGGCTCGCGCGCAGGGCCTGCCGCTCCAACTCGACGTCCACGAGGACAACCTCGGCGCGCAGCGTCTCTACCGCCGGCTCGGCTTCTGCCAGTACGGCCGGTCGGACCACGACCTGTTGATGTCACTGTCCTGAGTAGTTCGTGCGAATCCAAATCCCCAATGCGCGTTCTATGCCAACGACCCTGACGCCGGGAACAGACAGAACGGGTGGCCGGCGGGGTCGAGCATGACGCGAAGCGTTTTGGGGTCGCGGTCTTCTGGTTGGTGCGGCGCTACCCTGCCGCCGCTCGCAACGGCGAGGGCAATGGCGGCCTCAAGGTCTTCCACAGCAATTTCGAGGTGCATCATCATCGCCTGAGCGTCTGGTTCATCGGGCCACGTTGGCGGTACGTATCCGTCTTTACCCTGGAAGCACAGACCGACGCCATCCGCGGGGTCCGCCAGTGATACCCAGCCTGCTTCGCCGGTACCGCCGTGGTTATTCAGGTTTCGATAACCAATTTCCCAACCCAGTAGTTGGGAATAGAACTGCGCCAGCTCGTCAGCATTTCCGCCGTCAATGCAGACAGCTCCCCAGCGCACCCTGGTCCGCGATGCCGTTGCCATGCTGCTTATCCCCTGTCGCTCTTGAACCCGTAAAGAAATTCGTTACGAAGCCCGATCCGCGGCAGCGTCGGCCGACTGGCTCTTGCGGGCGCCGATGGGCAGATGGGTGATCTCGCGCCATTCGTACATGCGGTTGTCGCGGTGCATCTCGATAACCGGCACGGTCTCGACCGTGACGCGGGCTGTTCTCGGCTCCAATCGTTGGAGAGCTTCTCGTATGGGTTGCACGGGAGCCTCGGTATTTACGTAACCGATGCTGCTGTGGGGCCGGTAGTGGACGCCGGCCTTGCGTACGCGGTCCGGTCCCCATGCGTCGGCGACGCCCGCTTGGATCGTGGCGCGCAATCTGCGGGCGTCATCTGCTGGGTGGACAGACAGGGCCACCGCCTCGGCATAGATGGCCGGTCCGGTGAACGTCAACGTGATCGGGTCGATGGTGGCCAGCCGAGCCGCGATCGAGTCAACTGCAGCGGCAAGGTCATCGTCGCTGATCTCATCGGCAAACCCGAGTCCCTGCATAGTCAGGTGCTGCCACTGGCGGGGAATCAGGTCGAACCCGCCGACCGACTCCAGCGCCTGCTGGTAGTGCTGGCTCAGATCGCAGACGGCATCGGCATCGCGGAGCGCCAGGTGGCACGCATAGGACCGCCGCCCGACCCGCGATCCCGGTCGCCACCACCAGTGGTTGGTCACGTGCTCGAGATCGGCCGGATCAGTGACAACCTCAGTCGGCATCGGGTCCACCTCGCTAGATCTCGGATCGGTTCGATCCCATAATTGTCTATGAATTGCGGTCGTCATTTGCCGATGGCGCGGGCGAGTTCGTGAATTGTTGTCCCTGATGATTTCCCGCCGTTGCCTCGTATTGGCTGCATTCTCATAGCGCCCCCTGCCCCTCCGGATCGACCGCAATCATTTTCACATCCGCCGCGCGAGCCTCTCCGGGCTTCGACTCGCCAATCACCACCGTGACGAAACCTGCTACCTGGCCGTCAAGCTCGGCCACGATTGTCGCCGACTTTTAGCTGGCTCCGGCGCTTGCCGATATAGGCTGCCCGAATGGTTGAGATTCCGGCGGATTTTGCACGGAGCGTAGTGGAACGTGAGGGTGAGCCCGGGCAGGCGTGGGTCGAGTCGC
>JBEDUI010000262.1:0-5030 GCA_040414495.1 Mycobacteriales bacterium | reverse complement strand
GGGGGCACAGACGTGACAGATTCCTTTGCGTGCCGCGGTTGCGGCGGCGGGCGGACCACGGTCGTGCTCGATCTCGGCGATGTGCCGGCTTCGGACTATTTCCCGGCCGCTGACGATCCGCAGCCGGATCCTCGCTGGCCGGTGCGATTGGTGATGTGTGCCGACTGCGCGCTGGTGCAGCTCGGACCGGCCGATCATCCCGAGCCCGAGCCACCGACCGCGGTCGAATCGGCAACGGCGTTGGCGCATGCGGCCGCCTCGGCCAGCGTGGTCGTGGCCGCGGAAAACCTCAAGCCCGGTGACCGGGTCATCGAGATCGACAGCCACCACGGCGGTTCCTGGCTGGGCGGATTCCAGAACGCCGGCCTGATTCCGGTCGACCCCGACGGGACCGCCGATCTGGTGGTCGACGTGCACGGAATTGCGCACGAGCCCGACCTGGCCAGCCCGATCGCCGCGCACGCGGCCCGGCTCGCGCCCGGTGGCCGGCTGGTATTGGAATTCCACCACCTGCTGCCGTTGGTCGAGCAATGCCAGATCGACACTGTCCGACATGGACACTGGGTTTACCTGTCGCTGCTGTGCGTACAACGTCTGTTCGCGGAATACGAGCTGGTGGTGACAAGGGCCGAAACGGTGCCGGTTTTCGGCGGCAGCCTGCGCGTCACGGCCAAACGCCAACAGGACGACCCCACCATTGACGACAGCGTCGAGCGGTTGTTGGCGGCCGAACGCGCCGCCGGCCTGGATCGCGTCGAGGCGTTGGCCTCCCTCGGCGAGCGTGGCCGCAAGGTCGCCGCGTCATTACGCGATCACCTACGAGACGCGCAATCCGAAGGTCGCACGGTCGCCGGGTACGGTGCGCCGTCGAAGGCCACCGTCCTGTTGTCATTGGCCGGTGTGGACGCGGACCTGCTTCCGTACACAGTGGACCTGTCACCGGCCAAACACGGCTCCCGGATTCCCGGCGCCGGAATTCCGGTGCTTGCGGTCGAGGAATTGCTGGCCCAGCAACCGGACGAGGTTGTCGTACTGACGTGGGATATCGCGACCGAGATCGTCACGCAACTGACCGCCACCGGCGTTGCCGGCTGGGACCCGGACATTTTCGTGCCGCTGCCGGATCCGCGTTACTTGGCCGGTCCGCGTAGCTAGAAGGCGATCTGGGCCTTGTCGAGCAAGAATGCCTCGGCGTAGCGGCTGCGGCACTCGATTCCGCGCAACCGCATCAGGCCGAAGAACGTCTCCTCATCCCACCAGTCGCGTCCGGCCTGCGAGGGAAAGCTCTTGTCCAGTAGCTCGACCTTGCGCTGCGCTCGCTCGTCGGCGACCGAGACGTAATGCGTCACCCGGCCCAAATCGCCGTCCCACTTGGGAATTTCGTACCGCAGCACGAGCACATCACGCCACACCGTGCTGACCAATTCGGCCAGCAACCGGTGGTCCTGGTGCGCGTCGTCGCGCCGTGGCGCGAAAATCACGTTCGGCCGGAATGTCGCGGCTACCAATTCCAGCGTCTCCTTCACCGAATTCCAGTGCGCCGGCAACCGGCCGTCAGGAAAGCGGTGCATTTCCAGTTCGGCACCGGGCAGGAACGCCGCGACCGCATTGGCCGCCTCGGCCCGGCGTTCCTCGGACCCGGTCATGACCACCACCCGCGCGTCCACGTCACGGGCCGCGGCGACCGTCAGCAACGTGCCGCCGCAGCCGATCTCGATGTCGTCGGGATGGGCGCCGACGCACAGCACCTTCAGCGGACCGGCGGGCAGGCCGAATTCGATCACGACGCTCCGATCGGCAAATCCTCAGCCACCAATGTCATCGGTAATGACCGTGGCGCGCCATAGTCATGCCGCCACAACTCCCACGGGCATTCACCGGAGCGGTGCAATTCCTCCAGATACGAGCGTTCCTTCAACGTGTCCATCGGGGCCCAGAAACCGCGATACGGAACGGCGAACATCTTCCCGTCCCGGGCCGCCCGTTCGCAGCCCTGTGTCACCAGGTCATCGCCCTCGTACAGATAGTCAAAGATGCTCTGCCGCAGCACGAAGAAGCCACCGTTGATCCACAGTGGAAGGTCGGCGGCCGACTCGAATCCATTCACCGGCGCCACGTCGACATCTTCATCCAGATGGACGACGTGGAACGAGGCCTGCGGTTTCACCGCGAGCATGCACCCGGCGGCATCGGTGGCCAGTACCCGGCTGACGATCTGGTCCATCGGCGCATCGGTGAGCACATCGCCGTAGCTGGCCAGGAAAACCTCATCGTCATCGAGGAATCGGCGCACCCGGCGCAGCCGCTCACCGATTTGCGTCTCCATGCCGGTATCGACGAACGTGATACGCCAGTCGCTGATGTCAGAGCCGAGCAATTCGATCTGCCCGCCGCCCTTGCTCAACACAAAGTCGTTGGATGCTGTCTCCCGGTATTCCAGGAAATAGTCCTTGACCGCCTGCGCGCCAAAGCCCAGACACAGGATGAACTCGGTGTGGCCGAAATGCGCGTAATACCGCATGATGTGCCAGAGCACCGGCCGGTCTCCGATCGGCACCATCGGTTTCGGCGCGGATTCGTTGCCCGACCGCATCCGCATGCCGAGCCCACCACAGAACAAGACGACCTTCACCTCTCGGCCCCCCTTTTGGTCGTCGGTGGCATCAGAAGATGTCCAGCGAGGGCAGTGGAACGACGAGGTGGCCGCCCCACTCCCGGACATACTCAAGCTGTGCCGATATCTCTTCGCGCAGATTCCACGGCAGGATCACCACGTAATCCGGTTTCTCCTGCGCGAGCTTGTCCACCGGATGGATCGGTATGTGCGTTCCAGGCAGGAACTTGCCGTGTTTGAACGGGTTCCGGTCCACAGTGAACGAGAGCAGGTCGGCCCGCACGCCACAGTGATTGAGCAGCGTGTTGCCCTTTCCGGGCGCCCCGTAGCCGGCCACGCTCAACTGCTTACGGGAACATTCGATCAGAAAGTCGACGAAGTCGTTGCGTACCCCGGCCACGGTCGCGGCGAACGCGGTGTGACCCTCCACTGTGTCCAGTCCGGCCGCCGCCTCGTCGGCCAGCACCTTGGCCACGGCCGGCGACGGCTCGCCGGCCGATTCGCTCGGCGCCGACCAGGTCCGCAACGAACCGCCGTGCGTCGGCAATTCCTCGACGTCCACCACGGTCAGCCCGGCCTTGGCCAGCACACGTTGGGTCGTCAGCAGCGAGAGGTACGAATAGTGCTCATGGTAAATCGTGTCGTATTCCCGATCGGCCACCAATCGCAGCAGATGCGGGATTTCGATGCTGACCCGGCCGTCCTCGGCGACCAACGCGCGCAGCCCGCGGGCGAAATCCACAATGTCCGGCACGTGGGCGAAGACGTTGTTCGCGACGACCAGATCCGCCTTACCGTGCCGGCCGGCAACCTCCGTGCCCGTGTCGGCGCCCCAAAACAGCACCTCGGTCGGGACGCCCTTGGCCACCGCCGCCTCGGCGACATTCGCGGCCGGTTCGATGCCGAGCGACCGTATCCCCCGCGCGACCGCGTGCTGCAAGAGATATCCGTCATTGCTGGCAACCTCGACGATGAACGACTCACCGCTCAGGCCAAGACGTTCGACCGCTCCATCGACGAATCGCTTGGCGTGGGCCACCCAGGAATCACTGTATGACGAGAAGTACGCGTAATGGCTGAAGATGTCCTCGGCGGCTATATAGGCCGGTAACTGGACCAGCAGGCAGGATTCACACACCCGTACGTGCAGCGGATAAAACGTCTCGCCCTGATCGAGCTGGCCGGCCGACAAATAGCTCTCGCACGGCGGCGACATTCCCAGGTCGACGAAGGTACGGGTCAGCTCGGCGCCGCACAGCCGGCAGCGGGGCGCGCTCATCGGGCCACCTGCGCACCCTGCAGCCGCAGGTCCTCACCCAACCGTCCGGCATCGAGCAGTTCGCGAATGCGGGCCAGCCGGACGAACCGCGGTCCCTCGAAATCCCCGGTCTGCAGGTCGTAGCGGGCCATATCGGCCGCCAGCTGCTGGATTCCGCGGGCGACCGTCCACTCCGGACGGAACTCCGGCAGCAGCTCGGTGATCTTTGAGAAATCCACCCGGTAGTCGCGCTTGTCCGGCCCGGCGTCCTCGGCGAACGTGACCGGGGCGTCGAGAGTTTTCGCCACCTGCAAGGCGACCTCGCGGATCTGGACGACGTCCTCGTCCCGGCCCACGTTGAACGCCTGGTCGTGCACCACCTCCCGCGGCGCCTCGAGCGCGGCCAGAAATGCGCGAGAAATGTCCTCGATGTGCACCAGCGGCCGCCACGGAGTTCCGTCACTTTGCAGCCGGACCTCGCCGCGCGTATACGCCGACCCGGTCAGGTTGTTGACCACGATGTCGGCCCGCAGCCGCGGTGATGAGCCGTAGGCGGTGGCGTTTCGCAAAAAGGTCGGGCTGAACGTGTCGTCGGCCAGCCTGGAAATCCCCTGCTCGGCCAGGACTTTGCTCTCGCCGTACGGCGTCACCGGGTTGAATACGCCGTCCTCGGCCACCGGTGCATCGCCCGCCGCGCCGTAGAGCGAACAGGAGGAGGAGAACAGGAAACGCGGTACGCCGGCGGCCTTGGCCATCGCGGCCAGGTGAATCGCGCCGTCGGCGTTGACGGAATAGGTCGCAGTCGGATTGAGATGACCGATCGGGTCATTCGAGATCGCGGCCAGGTGCATGACCGCGTCGAAACCGCGCAGGTCGCGCGCGGTTGCCTCCCGGATATCAATCGCCTCGGTCGACACGACGGTCGGTGCCGGCCCGAAATCGCAGCCGTCGTACCACCCTGCGTCCAGGCCGCTGACCTCGTGCCCGGCCGATTGAATGAACGGCACGAGAACCGCTCCGATATATCCACGGTCTCCCGTGACGAGCACTCGCATGGACCGATCCCCCTCAATCCCTGTTCTTTGCGGGCACGACCGGCTCCTCGACCCGGCGCAGCCAGATCTCCCGCCAGTAGCTGTAAATAGCCCGCGGACACAA
>JBEDUI010000261.1:0-20086 GCA_040414495.1 Mycobacteriales bacterium | reverse complement strand
CCCGGGCTGTCTTGCGGGACACCCGTACCCGGGCTGTCTTGCGGGACACCCGTACCCGGGCTGTCTTGCGGGACACCCGTACCCGGGCTGTCTTGCGGGACACCCGTACCCGGGCTGTCTTGCCGGACCGCCACAGTACTTACAGCGATCACCGCTCGCGACGGCCAGGATTCAACAGACACGCCCTAGATCCTCGCGTAACCG
Organism: Mycobacteriales bacterium; assembly: GCA_040414495.1. Lineage (GTDB taxonomy): Bacteria > Actinomycetota > Actinomycetes > Mycobacteriales > QHCD01 > DATAVB01. Next base: position 19,882 of record JBEDUI010000261.1, on the reverse strand, counting down.
TCCTGATCACTGGCGACCGGTTCCATTCCGGCTCGCCGCAGCAGAGCCGGAGCCGAGATGACCAGTACGGCGCCCAGGCCGGCGACCGCCAGCATCGCGCCGCGCAGACCGGTGGCATCGGCCCACTGGCCCACGTAGACCGGTCCGAGCAGAAAGCCGAGGTAGCTGATGGCGCCCACCAGCGAGGTCGCCCGACCGCGTCGCGACTCCTCGACATTGCGGGAAACCAGACGCAGCAGGGTCGGGAAGAGTACGGCGGTACCGGCGGCGGCCAGGGCCAGGCCGAGTACGGCGAGGGGCAGATCGGGCGCGGCCGCTATCAGTCCGGCGCCGACCGTGGCCGCGACGGCACCGCCCACGATCAAGCTCACCGCGTACCGGACCGCAACCCGGCCGACAGCGAAACGGGTAACGGCCACAACGGCGGCGAAAATGGCCGGAGCGCCGGCGGCCACACCGGTGCTGGTGTGCAGGACGTCGTGCGCGAATACCGCGCTCCAACTCTGATGCGCATTCTCGCTGGCGAATGCGAGTGCGCCCAGAATGCCCATCAATATCAATGGCATATTCCGGCTGCTTTTCGGTGCCGGGCTGGCTGGTTCCTGTATCGGTGACGGTTCCCGTATTGGCGCCGCGTGCGGCAGGATCCGGACCAGCCAGATGCCGACGAGGACCGAAACGGCAGCAAGGAAAAGAAAAGGCGCCGACACCGAAAGCGATATCGACGCGCAGATTCCGGTAGCCACGCTGGCCAATACGACCAGGCTGGAGAATGCCGCGTGTGAACGCGTGATCACCGAGCCGCCCTCCAACACCTCGGCCTGCCCGGCGACCGAATTGATCGCGACGTCCGACGCCCCACTCACCGCGCCGATAATTGCCAGGCCGATGCACAGGCCAAGCAGCCCGTGCGCACTCAGCGCCATGACCGCGCCGGTGACGGACAGCGCCGGTAACACCATGCCGGCGATCCGTAGACCGTAGCGGTCGACCGCGCGGCCGATCAGGAGCATCGCCGGCAGCGCCGCGGCTCCGACGAACAGCAGCGCGAATCCCAACTGGCCGTCGTCCACACCGGTCTGCCGCTGGATCCGCGGGATCGAAGCACCCCACGCGCCCCAGAAGGCGCCGAACAGTCCGAACGCGAACATCGAGCCCACGCTGAGTTTCCGGAGTTCGCTCATGTTGTGTAACGATACACACGATAGGGTATGGGCATCGCCCAGAGGAGGTTGGATGTCTGAGACTTACGATCGGATCGGCATCGGCTACGCCGACATTCGGATCCCGGATCCGCGGCTGGCCGCATTGATCGACCAGGCGCTCGGTGGGGCCGAAACGGTCCTCAACGTTGGAGCCGGCGCCGGTTCGTACGAGCCGATCGACCGTACTGTCGTGGCGGTCGAGCCGTCCGCGGTCATGCTCGCCCAGCATCCCGGCCGAATTCGGATCCAGGCCAGTGCCGAGCACCTGCCTTTCCCGGACCAGAGCTTTGACGCGGCCATGGCCATCATGACCACGCATCACTGGCGGGATCTGCGCGCGGGTCTGCGGGAAATGAAACGCGTCGCCCGCCGCCAGGTCATCTTCACCTGGGATCCACAGTGGCCTACGCAGTTGTGGATCGTCGAGGAATATGTGCCGGAAATAGGCGAGTTGGAGCGGTCTCGATTTGCCCCACTGGCCGATTTCCAGCGTTCGCTGGACGTACACACCATGACGCCGTTTCCGATTCCCTGGGATTTCACCGACGGATATCAACCGGCCTATTGGCGGCGACCTGAGGCCTACCTGGATCCCACCATCCGCGCCGCCAGTTCAACCTTCGCCACCCTTCCGGACAGCGTCGTCGAACCGGCGATCGCGCGGCTGGCAGAGGATCTGCGGACCGGAACGTGGCAGCAACGACACGGGGATCTCGCCGGCCGGGACACCGTCGATTACGGCTACCGCCTCCTGGTCGCCGGCTGAAAACGCTATTTAACGGCGGGTGGCGCGTAAATACGGTCCGGTCGCAGTCGGACGATCAGTCTTTCCGCGCCGGGCTCGACCGGTGCGGGGGCACCGCCCATGTACAGGTCGTACATGACCTGGTGAAATGCCGCATCGGGGTCCTCGGTGAATTCCACCGCGCCGGAAATCGTGGCGTACGTGAATTCGCCGTCCTCGGTGGGCAGGCTGTGCAGCAGCAAGGTCACGCGGGGATCGCGCTGCATATTCGTGGTCTTGCGGCGACCCTTGATCGTGCTGAACAGGATGTCCTCGCCATCGGGCTTGACGAAGATCACCGAGGCCTGCGGCGAACCGTCGGAATTGGTGGTCGTGAGGATCGACAGATGCGGTCCGGAGATGATGTTGTCGGCCAGTTGGCGGGCCGGCTCGCTGGGACGCCCATTCAGGAACGGGTCGCGAAATGTTTGAGCGGTCATGTCTGTGTTGACTCAGCTGCGGCCGCTGAGGAATCGGTCGCCCGCGATTTCTTGCCGGCAACGCTGGATGCGTAGCATCACGTACCCAAGCCGCGGACCGAAATGGTGAGGCCGATGTCGAGCGAAACCGAACAACCTGTCTCCCGCGAAACAGTGCTCGACGTACCGCTGGTCCCGACCCGGGAAATGCACCGGATCGAGGTGCGGCGTATTCGCATCGCGCCCGGCCACGCCGCCGGACTGCACGTGCACAACGGCCCGGTCGTCGGCAGCATCGTCGAAGGATCGGTCATTTACCAGATCGAGGGCGAACCGGAATCGGTACTGGGTCCGGGCGAGGTGTTCTTCGAGCCGGAGGGCGCGCGGATCGCCCGGTTCGATGCCGGCGAGGATGGCGTGACGTTCCTGGCGTACTTCCCGCTCGGTCTGGGTCAGGACGCCGAGCTCAGCTTTCCCGAGGAATAACGTCGGGCCAGGTGCATGGTGAGGTCCGCGGCCAAGATCACGCGCTCGGGCAGGACTTGGCGGATCTGCTCGAATGCCTGCTCTCGTACGGATTCGGGCAGCTTGAGGTAGGCGGAGATCGTGGTCAGATGACCGATGTAATCCTCGGCCGACAGCGAAATCCGGCGCCGGATGGTCGATTGGCGTACATCGGTGAATTGATCGGACCGCAGCAGTTCGGTCCCGGGCCACTGCATCGGGCTGTCTTCGGGAGTTCCGTCCGGTGAGGGCACGGCGTCTTCGTCGAGAAATGGCGCCCGGGCTGCCCGTACGGCCCGGGCGAGATCCGCGTCGGCCAGCTGCAGCGGCCCACCAAAGGACGCGAACGTCCCACCGTCATTGAGCATCGCCGCTATCCGCTCCCACCGACCCTCCGGCCGGGTCCAGTGCAACGCGGCCGCCGCGAAGACGAGGTCATACCTGGCGTCGAGCAGAAGATCTTCGAATGCCGCCGGAATGGTGGCGACCGGCACGTGTTTGCGTAGCTCGACCAGCATGGCCGGGTCTGGATCCGTTGCGGTTACGGCGATTCCGCGGGCGGCGAATACGCGGGTCGCTTTGCCCGTGCCCGCGCCGATTTCGAGAGCGGTACGTACCGGGCGGCCCGCATAAGCGAGCACCTGATCAACGAGTTCTTCGGGGTAATCGGGGCGGAATCTCTCGTACGACGAAGCCACCGATCCGAAGGTCAGAGCGCGCTCGGTCATCCGGCCATACTGGCACTGCTGCTGGTCCGCCGTTACGGCAGTGTCCAATGAGGATCGTCGTCGATAAACCGGGTGACGTCCGGTGGTCAGCTCCATGAAGATGGCCGACGTGGATGAGGTAAAGGTCGTCGTCGCCCATAGCGAGCGCGCGACCCTGCGTGTGGGTGAGGTGTTCCTGAAGATCGACGCTGATCAGACGCGGACCGATGTCGAGGTCGATGCGATGGCAATGGTGCCGATTCCGACTCCGGAAATCCTGTGGCGTAACCCGCCCGTACTCGCGCTCGCCGCCCTCCTCGGGACGCCACTTGGCCATCTCGGCGAGCCGTCGACCGCGTCGCCGGCGGCATGGGCCGCGGCAGGTGCGGCCATACGGAAGCTGCACGACGCGCCGCTGCCGCCCTGGCCCGGCAAAAGCGTTGACGAGCTCGCAACGGAGCTGGACGGCGAATGCGAATGGCTCGTCAGCAACGGTGTCCTTCCCGCCGACCTGGTCGCCCGCAACCGCCAAATCGCCGAGGCCGCGCTCCGGCCGTGGACACCGGCATTCACCCACGGCGACCTGCAGATCGACCACGTATTCATCGACGGTGACGAGGTCACCGGCGTGCTCGACTGGAGCGAGGCAGGCCCCGGCGATGCGCTGTGGGACCTCGCGACCTTGACCCTCGGACATCACGAGCATCTGGACGACGTCCTCGCCGGCTATGGCACCAACGTCGACGTCGACGTGATCCGCGCCTGGTGGTCGCTGCGCAGCCTGCGCGGGGCCCGGTGGCTGATCCAACACGGCTTTGACCCGTCCTCGCCCGGCTGCGAATTCGCCGTACTGCGATCTGCCGCGGGGCTCAATTCCTGAGTCTGTTGTTTGCGACACCGAGTGCTGGGCAGCTGTTTCCGCAGCGCCAAAGTCGGCGTTCGGAGGCCCACCCCGCAAAAGGAGTGTTGATGCAGATCGGTGTCGTCGTGGCTGGTCGAGAGGACGAACGCCCGCCGACCGAGGCCCTGGCCGTCGCGGCGCTGGCCGACAAGCTGGGATACCGGCAGCTCTGGGTCGGCGAAAGCGGGCCGACCTGGGACGGTTTCGTATTGGCCGCTGCGATCGGGACGGCCACCACCCGGATCGAGATGACGATCGGGCCGGTACCGGTGTCGGTACGCGACCCGGCCACGATCGTCCGCGCCGCCAGTTCGGTCGCCGCCCTCGCCGGGCGTCCGGTCGGAGTGACGCTGGGTACCTCCAGCGTCCGCGTCGTCGAGGGCATCCACGGTCGCTCCCGCGCGCACGCCGTGACCGCGCTGGAGCAGACGGCCCGGGCGCTGCGCGAGCCCAACGATGAACACCTGCAAGCCCAGGGTTTCCGCCGTCGGTTGCCGCCGCCGGGCGGGCCGCTGACCATCGCCGCGTTTGGCGACCGGGCGATCCGGGTGGCCGCCCGCTACGCCGACCGCATGCTGCTCGACCTGGTCTCGCCCGAGCAGGTGGCCGGGCTGCGGCAGAAGCTCGACACCCCGGGCGTACGGCTGGCCGCGTGGCTCCCGGCCGCGATCGACCCGGACGAGGCGGCGTACACCCAGATCCTGGGCAGCATCGCCGGCTACCTGACCGTGCGTGGCTACGCCGAGATGTTCACCGCCGCCGGCTTCGGCCGTGCGGTCGAACTCGCGGCCGCCGGCGCGCCGCGGGCCGACCTGATCGCGGCCTTGCCGCGGGAGGCCGTCCACACGGTCGGCCTGGTCGGTGACATCGAGACCGTACGGGCGCGGCTACGTGAATACGCCGCCGCCGGGCTGGACGAGGTCGGCATCGTGCCCGCCGTCGACGGTCAGCACACGCTTACGGCGCTGGCTTCGTAGCGGGCGGCTGCAGCAGCCGGGTGACGAACTCGTCGAATGCCGCCTCGGCTGAGGCTTGCGCGGCCGGTACGTCGTCGGCCAGCGCGATCATCAGCGCAAGCTCGTTGCCGGTGGCCAGCAGCATGTGCGAGAACGGCTCGATGAGCTGCTGATCGAGGCGGCCCTCGGCAACCGCGGCCTGCAGCACGTCCTTGAGCATCCCGAGTCCGTACTGCTCCTCCATCTGCCGCCAGCGTCTCCAGCCGAGCACGGTCGGGGCGTCGATCAACAGAATGCGGCGCACGACCGGCTCACCGGCCAGCCGGACCCAGGCCAGGTACCCGGTCTTCAGCAGCGTGCGCGGGTCGGCGTCGGCGGCCTTGGCGGCGGCCGCGAGCGTGGCCTCACCGACCTGCGTGTGCACGGTTTCGACGACAGCTTCGAAGAGCCGCTCCTTGCTGGCGAAGTGGTGGTACAGCGACCCCCGGCTCACACCGGCCTGCGCCAGCACGGCCTCGATCGAGGTGCCGTCGAAGCCGCGCTCGGCGAACAGCTCGGTCGCTACGGCGATCAGGTGCTGGCGCGTCGCCTGGCCACGGTCGATACGACGATCCACTGTTCCTCCGTTGACAGACCGACTGTCGGTCTATTAGTTTCCAGACCGACAGTCGGTTTCTTGATGGTACCGGCTGGTCACCACCCATCACCATCGCAAGGAGGCACGCGATGTTTCTGTCCGGGTTCGACGACCATCGGCACATGGTCAGCACGCCGTCGGCCGAGGTGAGCTACGTCGAGATAGGCACCGGCCCGACCGCGCTGTTCGTGCACGGAATCGCCACGAACGCCTACGTATGGCGTGATCTGATCGACCGGCTCAGCGATATACGGCGCTGCATTGCCATCGATCTTCCGCTGCACGGCCAAAGTCCGGCCGCACAGGAGATGACCATCGACGGGTTCGCCGACGTCCTCGCCGAGACCTGTGAACGGCTCGGCCTGACCGAAGTGGATCTCGTCGCGCACGATACGGGTGGCGCGATCGCGCAGGTATTTGCCGCGCGCCATCCCGAATTGCTGCGTACGTTCACGCTCACCAACTGCGAGACGCGGGAAAACATCCCGCCGGCCGCGATGGCCCCCACAGTGGACCTTGCCCGCTCCGGTCAACTCGCGCCGGCCGCGCCGGCCATTCTCGCCGACCCGGCCGCGTCCCGGGGGTTCTTCGAAATCGGTTATCAGAACGCCGAATTACTGACCTCAGAGCTGGTGAATGCCTTTCTCGAACCGGTGGTCGGCACGCCCGCCGCAGCCGAGAAATTCCAGGAGTTGATCGCCGGGCTCGGGCCCGACGCCCTGCTCGCGGCCGAACCTGCCCTGCGTGAACTCCACGTCCCGACACTTATCGTCTGGGGTACGGATGACGTCTTTTTCGACGTGAAATTCGCGTATTGGCTACGGGATCTGATTCCAGGCGCTGGCGAGGTGGTCGAAATCCCCGGCGGCAGGCTGTTTTTCCCGCACGAACGGGCCGCGGAACTTGCATCGCACATTCGCCGCCACTGGATACCGGCATAATCCGGAATTACCAGCCGCCGAGGTCGGCCGAGAGCCAGCGCTCCGGGCGCATGTAGATCGCGAAATGCTCGCCCAATTGTGTCCGTTCGTACTCGACGAATTCGGCGACTTTATCCGCTGGCAGATAACGCGCGGCCATTTCCCAGGCCCGCTCGTGGCTGTCGGAGGCCGTCCTGACCACTGGTCCCTCGACCGAGACATAGCGCGTTGTCGGCTCGCTTCGCTGCACCATAAGGCTGAATCGGCCGGTCGAGCGAATCGCCCGCGCCTTGCGCGAGTCGGGCTCGGTACGTATCCACAATTCGCTGCCTGGCTCGTATCCGTACCAGATGGGCACTGTCAGCGGCGCACGGTCGGGCCGTTCGACCACCGACAACGCGCCGATGTGCGGCTCGGCCAGGAACTGCTGTCGTTCTCGCATGGAGAGTGCCATGCCCGGACGGTAAGGCCGGACACCGACAAGTCAGAAACGGAAACGGGTCAGGCCGCCCGGCTCGGCCGACAAAACCACGGTCGCCGAGCGCGGTTCGAGGCGATACACGTTCCACGGCGGCGGCCCTTGTGACGGCGCGTTGAACGGAGCGGTGATGCCCGACCCGCTCGCGTCCGGTTCGGCCGGCCAGCCCTGATCCGCCCACGCCTTGGCCAGGCGCGCCACCACGTCCGGCTCGGTCACCCGGGCAGCGACACCCTCGAACACGACATCGGCATCCCGGATCGACAACGCGATCGAACAGCGCGGATCGCGCGCGACATTGCGTCCCTTGCGTGTGCCCGTGCCGGTCTGGAACCAGAATGTGCCATCGAGCCAGAGCGCACCGACCGCGGTCACATGCGGGCTGCCATCTTCGTTCACAGTGGACAGCCAGGTCGTACGAGAGTTCGGCGCGTCCGCGGCCGGCGTCGACCCTCCATCGAGCTTTTCCACAATGGCTGCCCAATCCACCGGCGGCAATCCATCGGCCTTGCCCAGATTGATGACCTCCATCAAAGGAAAATACCTGCGCGGTCGGGGTTTCCGTCAGCTAACCAAAAGGCCGCGCAGGAATTCGAAAATCTGCGTCCGGGCGGACTTCGCTTGTGGCACCAGACCGGGCGTACTGAGGAACGCGTGCGTCGCGCCGGGATGCTCGGCCAGCTGAGCCGGAGTGCCGGCTGCCCGCAGGCTTTCGGCGTAGGCGCGACCATGGTCGGCGAGCGGATCAACGGTCGGTACGACCACGAGCGCCGGGGCCAGTCCGCCCAGGTCGTCGGCGTGCAGCGGCGAGAGCGGACGTGGGTCGGTACCGGCCGGGACGGCGAGCCGGATGAACAGCTCATCCTGCGCTCGGCTCGCGGTCGGGGTGTGGGCGTACCGGGTCATCGAGTCGTGATCGAACGCCTTCGGCGTGACGTCGACGCACGGATTGACCAGAACCTGCGCCCGCAACGACAGCCCACATGAGCGGGCTCGGATCGCCGCCAGCGCCACGATCAGCGCGCCGCAGCTCTCACCGAGCAGCGCGACCCGGTCCGGATCGACGCCCCACTGCGCGGCGTGCTCGATCACGGTGCGCAGCACGTCCCAGCCATCGGCGACTGCGGCGGACAGCGGCACTCCCGGAGTGAGCAGGCGGTGCTCGACCGAGAGCACCACGGCCGGCAGCCGCACGGCCAGGTAGCTGTTCGCCCAGTCGCTCTGCGCCGCCGTACCGGCGAACCCACCGCCGTGCACGTGCAGCACCAGCGGCAGAGTTTCGGTCGTCGACGGTCGATACACCCGGACCTTGACCGTACGGCCCGGTACGGATACCTCGCGCCATTCGATCGTGGCGCCGCGGTCCGGAAATCCGGTGATCAGCCGGCCCAGCCGGGAGGACGCCATGCGATTTCGTGCGTTGGCTACCGCGGCCAGGTCCTCGGCGGTCAGCGCCGACCAGTCCGGTTCCTTCATCAGGGCGCTCAGCAGCCGAATCCGCCGCGGCGGCTGTTCGGTCGCGGTCATGGCTTGATGTTGAGGTTGAGCGCGAACCGGTTGTCCGGGTCGAACGCGCGTTTGACCGCGGCCAGCCGGGAGTACGTCGCGGACGGATACGCCGCCGCCACGTCCGCCGCCGTCGCCGAGTTCTGGAAGCCCAAGTACGTGCCGGTGCCAAGGGCCTGCACGGCGTGCCACGGGGTCAGCGCCTGCTCGACGTCGGCGTCGGTCGCCGTGCCCGGGAGCATCAGACCGCCGATGACCATCGCCTCGGCATCGCGGTGCGCGAACGCCGTCGCGTCCGCGGGCACCCGGCCGAACGCGCCGCCCAGGCTGCGTACCGCTATCGCGGTCGGCGCCGGCGCGCCGTGCAACCGGTCAATGGCCGCGAGCGCGGCGTCGTCGAGGTTCGGCACCAAGGTGTTGCGGAAAACCAACCGCAGGCCCGCCGGCGCGTGCTCGGCGTCCTCCAGGATGTCGCCGTACCGGCACTCGTTGATGGTCGCTTCGCTGACCGTGCCCAGCTTGAACAGCGGTTCGAGCACGGCGTCGACGTCCTCGGCTTCGGCGTCGCCGGCGTAACAGAACCGTACGGTCGTCGAGCGCGGCGCGCCGGGCATGCGCGGCAGGAGCTCTAGGGAACTGGACAGTTCCTCGGGAACGATTCGCATCGCGTCCCGCCACCGGCCGAGCAGTTCGGCCGGCTCGTCGTCCCGAAAGGTCGCCGCTCCAAAGTGGACGGTGCCGACCGGCTGGGCGATGAAGTCGAAGTCGACCACGACGCCGAAATTGCCGCCGCCACCCCGTAGCGCCCAGAACAGCTCCGGATTCTCCTGCGACGACGCCCTCAGCAGCCGACCGTCGGCCGTCACCACTCGCGCGCCGACCAGGTTGTCGATCGCCAGGCCATAGCGGCGGACCATCCAGCCGATCCCGCCGCCCAGCGTCAGACCGCCGACACCGACACCGTTCGTGTCGCCGGCGGTCAGCGCCCAGCCGCGTGGATCGAGCGCCGCGGCCGCCTGGCCCCAGGTCGCGCCGCCGCCGATACGTACCAGCCGGCGCCCGGCGTCGAGGACCTCGATGTCGTCCAGATGGGTCAGGTCAATCATCATGCCGCCGGTGTTCGTGCTGTGGCCGAGTGGACTGTGCCCACCCGAGCGCACCGATACCGCGAGGTCGTGCCGTACGGCATGCGTGAGTGCGGCCGCGACCTCGTCCGGGTTGCGGGGCCGGACCACCACGGCCGGAGCGCCGGTCGCGAAGAACACCCGCGCCGCGGCGTCGTACCCGTCGTCTCCGGATCGCAGGGCCTCGATGGCCAGATCCGCCTGGTACAGGGTCATTTGGTGTCTCCTCCGTTCTATTGATTCCGGTCGCAAGCTTCCGGAATGCGGTGCGTCCGATCGTTCGCGAATCGGCGGTGAACCGCGTCGCCCCGCAGACGTGTGTTCCGGCTACCAGCGCGGCGGGAAATTACGGCGGCGGATACCGCCCGGGAAGTAGCCGCGAGGTACTCCCGCGACGGGACGCGGACCCGCCGCGCCCGGCTCTACGATCAGGGCCATGCGAACGGATCGGCGCTACACCGGGTGGGTGGTATCGGCCGTGGTGGGCGTGGTCGCGACGGCGCAGTGGTACGCGCGGCTGCGGGAAGCCCAGCGTCGGGCCGAGGAGGCCGAGCGCACCCGCGACGAGGTGGCCCGCCGCCGGGCGGTCGAGGAGCGGCTCCGGATCGCCCGCGAGCTGCACGATTCGTTGACCCACAGCATCTCGGTGATCAAGGTGCAGGCCGGCGTCGCGGCGCACCTGGCTCGGAAGAACGGCCAGGCGCCCTCTGATGCATTGCTCGCGATCCAGGAAGCCAGCGGCGACGCCGTTCGCGAACTGCGCGCGACCCTTGACGTACTGCGCCGCGACGACGACCTGAACGGCAGCGGCCTGGACCTGCTCCCGGCGCTGGTGGAGCGGGCCCGATCCTCCGGACTGCCGACCACGTACACCGTCTGCGGCGAGGAATGTCCACTGCCGCCGCAGGTCGACCAGGCGGCGTACCGGGTCGTCCAGGAGGCCCTGACCAACGTGACGCGGCACGCCGGCAAAGCAACCGCCTCGGTGGAAATCACGTACGGCCCGAGCACGCTGACCATCCGAGTCGATGACAACGGGACCGGGTCGCGGCAACCACCGGTACCGGGGTATGGACTGGTCGGAATGCGGGAACGGGTCACCGCCCTCGGCGGAAATCTCCGGGCGGAGCCCGGCCCGTCGGTCGGGTTCACCGTGGTGGCCGAACTGCCGCTGAACGGGGCGTCGTGATCCGGGTTGTGCTGGTCGATGACCAATCGCTGATCCGTACCGGAATTCGGGCCCTGCTCGAAGCCGAGGACGACATCGAGGTGCTGGCCGAAGGCGTCAATGGCCGCGAAGGTGTCGCGCTCGCGGTCGAGCACCGGCCCGACATCGTGCTGATGGACGTACAGATGCCCGAGATGGACGGCATCGAGGCGACCCGGCGGATCGCGAACGACGACCGCCTGGCCGAAGTGCACGTGGTGATGCTGACCAATTACGGCCTTGACGAGTACGTCTTCAACTCCTTACGGGCCGGCGCTTCCGGGTTCGTGGTCAAGGACACCGAGCCGGCCGACCTGCTGCAGGCGCTGCGGGTCACGATGCGCGGCGACGCCCTGCTCTCGCCGGCCCTGACCCGGCGGCTGATCAGCGAGTTCGCGGCCCGGCCAGCCGACGTGCTCCCGGCCGCCGACGCGGGACTGCTCACCAACCGCGAGCGCGAGGTGCTGGCGCTGGTGGCGCACGGGCTGAGCAACGACGAGATCGCCGAGCGCATGGTGCTGTCGCCGATGACCGCGAAGACCCACGTCAGCCGGGCCATGACCAAGCTCGGGGCCCGGGATCGGGCTCAGCTGGTCGTGTTCGCGTACCAGTCGGGACTGGTCGCGCCGCGTACGGTCTGAGCCCGGCGCGCCTCGTACGGTCTGAGTTCGGCGCGCCTCGTACGGTCTGAGTTCGGCGCGCCTCGTACGGTCTGAGTTCGGCGCGCCTCGTACGGTCTGAGCCCAACCGGCATCGTTCGTCGGGTATGTCCTTCTCCGCTGATGTCTGGTAGCGTCCGCCGCGGCCCCGGATCCGGACACTGACCGCCTATCACGTACATACGCGACATGGAGGAAACCGGTGAACCGTATTCCGCCGCGTTGGGTTTTGGCATTCGACGCGACCTGTGGCACCTGCAAGGACATCGCCCACGCCGTAGGGCGGGCATGCCGCGGCAAGCTCGAGGTGTTGCCGCTGGCCGACGACGAGGTACGGCGTCTGCGCTCACTCGCTATGGGCCCGGATCCGGCCTGGACGCCTACGTTGCTGCGTATTGACGGCGACCGGGTCCGCGCCTGGACCGGCGCCGCCATGACTCTTCAGTTGACCCGTCGGCTCGGCCCGGCGGACTCGGTCCGCGTCGTGCATGCGCTCGGTGCGTTGCGCCGCCGCTCGCAGGGGCACGCCAGCGAGCTGCCGGGCGCACCGACCGGGCCGGTCGCCATGAGCCGGGCCAAGTTCCTGCGGTTCGGCGCCGGTACCGGTGTGGCCGCGGGGCTCGTGCTGTTCGGCCGGGTGCCGGCCTTCGCCGATGATGAGAACAAGGCCGCCCAGGACTGGGCCGCGAAGAACAGCAAGAACCTGCCCCAGACGTACGAGAACGTGATCAAGTATCCGTTGCGGTACCGGCGGGCGATCTTCAACGCCTCCGCCGCGAACGTACGGCGCGAGCTGTGGGTGCGGCACCTGGACGGCTACCGCAGCGCGCATCCCAAGTTGACCGCACAGCAGAACGGCATCATCGACCGCGCGCGGACGCTCGTGCAGGATCCGTCGATCTCCGATCGGTCGGAGGCATCCCAGCAGAAGCTGACCGCGCTGCACCAGGACGCCCTCGCGGCGTTCGACAAGAACGAGACATTCGCGCTGCTGGGCGCACTCGGCCCGGCGGCGGCGCCGTCGGCCCGGCCCAGCAGTGTGACCTCCGACGTACCGACCTGTCCGTGTTTCTCCGCGGCAAATGGCACCCAGGATTTCTGCGACAGCGGAAAGTGCACTGTGGACGGGTACTGCGAATGGCAGCAATCCGGCTGCGGAGTTTTCTGGATCAACCCCTGTAACGGCGATTGCGTGTAAATCGGGCCGTACGACTGCCTGCCGGATACGGCCGTATTCCGGCAGGCAGTCGGCTCGATACGTAATTCAATACCGTAGCGACATTAATTTCCGTCTCGATTTGCTGTCTCGATTTCCGGGGCCGATTTCTCGGGCCGATTTCCGGGCCTGATTTCCGGGCCCGATTTCTCTGCCCGATTTCAGGGCCCGATTTCAGGGGCCGCCGGACTTGCCATTCTTAGCGCGCGGCGTTGCGGCTTCTCGCGCATCATGGATGCAGGGCCAGCCCGCATGGACGGAGAACGCGATGGATCTCGATCTGCTGCGGCCGCTGTACGCGGACGCGCCGGCGAACGTCGTTTCGGTGCATTTGGACACCAGTCGGGAGGACCAGGACGCGGACAAGCGCCTGGAACTGACGTGGCAGGAAATGCGCCGCGACCTGGCGGCGCAAGGGGTCGACGAGGACACGTTGGCGGCGATCGACGCCGAAATCGGTGCTTCGCCGCATATTGTCGGTCCGCAGGGCGAATCGGTGTTCGCGGTTGACGGACGGGTGCTCGGCGCCTTCGCCCTGTCCGAGCCGCCGGCCCGCAATCGGGCGGTACTCGGGCCGGTGGCCGATCCACTGGAGACGGTCATCGACCTCGACCACCAGCTGCCGTACGTCGTGGTGGCCTTGGATCGCAGGGGCGGCGACATCGACGGCTTCCCGGCCGGCGCGTTCGACCCCGCGACCCGCCGCGCGTTCGACGGCACCACGCTGCACCTGACCCAGGTCCGTGGCGGCGGAGTGTCGATGGGCTCGTACCACCGCCGGTCCCAGAACGCGTGGACCGAGAATGCCGCCGGGGTTGCCGACGAGACGGTCGAGGCGGCCGAACACGTCGCAGCCGCGGTCGTCTTCGTCGCCGGTGATCCGAAGGCCGTACCGCTGCTGCACGAGCAACTGGACGCCCGGCGCCTGGACGCGCAGATCGTGGAGGTGTCGGGTGGGCGGGGTGGCCTGGATGCAATGGCCACGCTCCGGGCCGCGGTCGACGAGGCGCTGGCCGGCGCGTCCCGGGCCAGCCACGAGGCGACGATGGTCGAGTACGAGGACGCGTTGGGTCAAGGCCTTGCGGTGCACGGGATTCCGGCCGTCACCGAGGTGCTCGCGCACGGCAACGTACGGACCTTGCTGCTGGCCGCCGACCGTACGCACGACCCGGTGAAGTGGGCGACCATGACCGATCACCGCCTGGTCGGTAGCGCGCCCGAGGCGCTCGGGGAGAATCCGGGGTTCGAGGCCGACGCGGCTCCCTTGCTGATCCGGGCCGCCACCGCCAGCGGCGCGGCGTTCAGCGAACTGCTTCCGGGTGTCACCGCCGACGACGGGTGCGCCGCTATTACGCGCTTCGCGCCCGTGATGTAGCGCGGATATTCGTCACCGCAGATATTCGAACGCCGACCGGGCGGCGGACCCGATAGCCAGGTCGATGTCCTGCGCTATCAACGCACGGCGGTTGGACCGGGTGAGCGCGGTGATCGCCACCCGGCTGCCCGAATCGGATTCGATCACGCCGATCTCGTGCCGTAGGTGCAGGAATGCGCCGGTCTTGGCGCTGACCGTAATGGCGTCGGCCCGCAGATCGCTGGAAAGCCGATGGGCGAACACCTGTAGCCCCATGATCCGACGCAGTTCGGCCGTCGCGGCCGGCGTAGCGATGTCGTCGAGCCAGACCCGGTGCAACAGATCGGTGAGGGCGAGCGCGGTCCCGACGTTGCCGCGGGCCGAGTCGAGCGTCTCGATGGCGTACTGCCCGTCGGCCTCGTCATCTCGGATCGCCAATTCGAGGGCAAGCCCGAAATCGAGACCGGCCGCTCCGACGGCGCAGTCGTGCATCCGTTGCAGTCGATGGCGTACGGATATGCCTTGGCAATTCCAGGCCCGGAGCCGTTCGGCGACGCCGTCGACATCGACCAGATTGAGCAGCACATCACCGGCGGCGTTATCGCTGAGCGCCAGCATTTGGTAGAGCAGGTCGCCGACCGCGATCGTCGCCGGATACCGGAAGGCTGCGATGCCGGTCGGGCCGACGCTGCTGGTGGCCGGGTCGACAGTGATCGGCTGGGCCGGGTCCAATGATCCGTCGGTGGTCCGTTCCAGTACGGCCAGCGCGATCGGCACCTTGACTACGGAGGCGAGCGGCACCGGGACGTCGACGTCGAATCCGAACTGCTCGCCGGAGTCGATGTTGCGGGCCAAAAAATGGCCGCGAATCCCGATGGCGCGCCATTCCTGGAATGTGGATTCGGCCAGCTCAGCCGCCTCGGGCGACGTACTGACGTAGGCCGGGTGAGTCATCCGCTCGTCGCCATTCGCAACGCGGCGTCCTTGCCGGGGGCGCTGCGGGCGCCGACCGCGGCGGCGACCAGCGGCAGCAACCAGTCGGCCCGTTCCTTCCCGGCCAGGTCGTAGCCGCGGGCGATGGACTCATCGGCCAGCGGGCCCCACGCCACCTGATGTCGGCGGGCGAATTGCTCGGAGCACAGCAGCACGCAGTTTCCGGCCAACGTGTCGGCCAGCG
Source organism: Mycobacteriales bacterium (assembly GCA_040414495.1). Classification (GTDB taxonomy): domain Bacteria; phylum Actinomycetota; class Actinomycetes; order Mycobacteriales; family QHCD01; genus DATAVB01. The sequence continues at coordinate 4,128 of JBEDUI010000261.1, read as the reverse complement.
CCGCCGCGGTCGAGGAGGCCGAACGGATCCGGTTCTCAGCCAGGCCGGCCCGGGCCGCGGCCCTGCGTAATGCGGCCGGGACGTCGTCTTCCGCGGTGACGAGGATCGGCAGCTCTTTGGTCGGCGCGCCTCGCCGGGTGCGCAGCGCGTCGAGGTGCACTGAACCGGATGGTGGCGCCAACGCTGTCGCCGATGCCAATCCGAGCCGGACCCGGATCGCGGCCGTATCGGCCGGTACTCGGACCAGCGCCAACGTGACGCTGCCGTTGGTGAGCGCCTCGGCCCGTTGGTCGGCCGCCAATTCCCGGATCTGCAGTACGAGGCCGCGCTCGGCGGCGACCCGGATCGCGCCGGCCAACGAACGTGGATCGCAGTCCGGCGGCACGGCCAACGAGATCGGCGCGGACGTGAGCGCGCCGCGTACCACCGTGAGCAGGTGATTGCTGCGGCCGAGCAGATCCTTCGCGTACGGCAGCAGCAGCGTTCCCAACTCGGTAATCCGGATCTGCCGCTTGCCCCGGTCGAACAGCTCGCCGCCGAGGTATTCCTCCAGCGACCGGATCCGCCGGCTCAACAGCGGCTGCGCGATTCCCAGCTCGTCGGCGGCCTGGGAGAAGCTCATCGCCTCGGCGACGGCGACGAAGGTCTCCAGGTGTACGAGCAAATCCACCCGTGACTCATATCAAAGATGCATGTGTTCTTCCAAATTGCATCTTGGACATGAGTGGTCGATGGCTGGTTGGCTTCCGGCAGTTGTACGAAAGGAGAGCCGATGTCAACGGTCGTATCCCGTCGCTCGTTGCTCAAGGCCGGGATGGCGGTCGGCGTGACCGGGCTGCTCGTGCCGGGCCGCGCGGCCGCCGCTGACGCGGTCGGATTACGAGCACTTGAGCAGCGCCATCAGGCCAGGCTGGGTGTCTACGCGAGGAATGTACGCACCGGCCGGATCGTGTCGTATCGGGCCGGCGAACGGTTCCCGATGTGCTCGGTGTTCAAAACCCTCGCCGTCGGGCATTTGTTGCGGGATTTCTGCCCGGAATTGCTCGACCGCCGCGTGCATTATTCTGCGGCCGATCTCGTCGAGTATTCGCCGATCACCAGCCAGCATGTCGATTCCGGCATGACAATGCGCGATTTGTGCGCGGCCGCACTGCGGTACAGCGACAACACCGCGGCGAATCTCATTCTGCGCGCAACCGACGGCCCACGCGGCGTTACCCGGTTCTGCCGGTCGATAGGGGATCCGTACACCCGGCTCGACCGGGACGAGCCCGACGTCAACAGCGCCATTCCCGGGGATATCCGGGATACCACGACGCCGGCCGCGATCGCCCGCAGCTACGGCACATTGCTGCTGGGCCGGGCACTGTCCACACAGGACCGTCGGCAGCTCGGCACCTGGATGAAGGCGAATACCACCAGCGACGAGCAATTCCGCGCCGGCCTGCCGCACGGCTGGGTTATCGCCGATAAAACCGGCAGCGGTGATTACGGTTGCGGTAACGACGTCGGGATCGCGTGGACCGGGGCCGGGACGCCACTTGTGCTGGCGGTGCTGTCGGTCAAGGGTTTTCCCAGCGCGACGGCCGACTATCCGTTGATCGCCGAGACCGCCCGGTTGCTCGCCGGCGTACTCGCTCCAGACCAATGACGCTGTATCGGGTATCCAGGTGGGGTTGGCTGGTCCGGCAGCGCACAGAACCGCTGTCCCGGCTGAGCGTGGCGGTATTGGTGGTGGCGGCGTTCACGGTCCTGGCGACCGTGGTTGCCACGGCCGCGCGGTCATTGTGGCCCGGACCCGCGGTGGGCCCGCGTCGGGCGCCGGCCGAAGGACAGACGGCGATCGGCTGGGCCGGCGCGCCGCTGCGTACTTTCGGAACGCAGCGGCCGGTACCGATCGGCAGCGTCGGCAAGGTGATGACCGCGTACCTGATCCTGCGGCATCATCCGTTGGCCGACGGACAGGACGGCCCGACGCTCACGGTTGACCGCGCCGCCGAGACCGACTACCACTCGCGCAGCGGCTCGGACCAATCGCTGCTCAAGGTGGAGGCGGGGGACCGGCTGACCGAACGCCAGGCAATAGAGGCGTTGCTCATCCCGTCGGCCAACAATATCGCCGATCTGCTGGCCCGGTGGGACATTGGGTCGACGACATCGTTTGTGGCCGAAATGAACGCAACCGCCGCGGCGATGGGATTACACGACACGCATTACGCCGACCCGAGCGGATTTGACCCCGGTACGGTCAGCACCGCGGTGGATCAGACGAAGCTGGCCGAACACGCAATTGCCATTCCTGCGTTGATTTCAATCGCGAGCTTGCGGCAGGTGAATCTGCCGCGCGCGGGGACCGTACAGAATTACAACGCGCTGCTCGGAATTGACGGAGTCGTCGGGCTGAAAACTGGCACCACGGACCAGGCTGGCGGAAACGTGGTATTCATCGCCCGGCATGGTCAGCGGATGATCGTCGGGGCCGTGCTGGGGCAGGCGATCGGTTCATCGACACGAGCATCGCTGGCGGTGGCGTTCGGCATCTCCGACTATCTGATTCGGAAGCTGGTTGGGCCCTAGGGATACTGGGCTGATGAGCCTGACCGAAGTAGACGTAGCCGCGTTCCTGGCCGAACGGCCGGACACCGCGCGGGGTCTGGAACCGCTGACCGGCGGGGCGTGGTCCTCGGCGTGGGCGTACCGGGCCGGCGGGGAAGAGTTGGTGATCCGCTTCGGTCCGGAACGGTCGTGGTACGAGGCCGATCGGATGGCGATGGCTTTCAGCGGGCCGGATCTGCCGGTGCCGGAAATACGGGAGGTGGGCACCACTCCGGACGGGCGGGCGTACGCGATTTCGGTACGGCATCACGGCTTGTTTCTGGAGGACACGCCGGTCGAGCAGGCCGATGCGCTCGCGCCGACCCTGACCCGGCTGCTTCTCGCGCTTTATCGTGCGCCGGCAGCGCCGGATGCGCCGGTGATGTGGCATCAGGGTGGCGCACCTGTCCCCAGTTGGCGGGAATTCATCCTGTCCGGTCTGGTCGACGATCCCGCCGATCGGGTACATGGATGGGCTGCTGCCCTGGCGGCCGATCGGGAATTGGCGCCGCTTTCCACGGCGGTCGCCGAGCGGGTGACAGCGCTGGTGGAAGCGTGCCCGGAGCGCCGGGATTTGATACACGGCGATTTGTTGCACGGCAACGTATTGGTCAGTCCGGACTGCAGTCGGATCGAGGCCGTGCTTTCCTGGAAGTGTTCGGTACGCGGCGATTTTCTTTTCGATGCGGCCTGGTGCACTTTCTGGGCGGAGCCCTTTCACCCGGGCATCGCTGCCGCCGATCCGCTGTCCGGTCTGCTGCGAAATCCAGCCGTGCAAGGTGATCTGGTCGACGCTGCTATTCGCCACCATTGTTATGAGTTGCACATTGGTTACACACATCTGGGTTGGAATATCTGGGTCGGCGACCAGGCCAGTCTGGCCGCTACCGCCCGCCGCCTCGCCGAAATCCTCGACCGAGGCCCGCTACCGATTTCGGATCGTTGACCAAATTGGCCGCAGTCAATCGAGTCTTCTCGGCCCTGTTAGTGGGAGAATTCGTACCGCACCGACAATAGCCTCACCGGCAGCTCTCGGGACGGTGAGGCGGCCGGGTTTCGCGATTCCCTGATATACGTGCGTTTCGTAAGCCCACGCCTGCTGCGTGGGCCCAGACTGCTGGCGCGCTCGCACCCCGACGACTGGCGTGCTGCTAACCGACGCCGGGCGCGCGCGGCCATCCCGCCATCGCGACGGTTGGCACGCTGGCAGCCCGACGGCCCGGCGAATGGCGGGCTCCCACCCCGCCATTCCGCCCACCCGGACGATTGCCCACTCCCACCCGCCATCCGGCACCCGGCCCGCCATCCGATAGCCGGAATTGTGGTCACGGAATTACCACAATCGCTTATGTGGCGCGGATTGTGACGTGGTGGTGACCGGAAGTAATTTTTTGTTGGGGTCGTTCTGGGGCCTGGTTTTGTCGGTGGGTGGTTCTAGAGTTTTGGGTATGAGCAGCACGACGGTTGTTGGCCCGCGTTCCGTGGGGGATCTGATCGGGTCGTTGCGTGCTGTCGTGACGGGTTTGGTCGAGG
>JBEDUI010000260.1:0-16596 GCA_040414495.1 Mycobacteriales bacterium | reverse complement strand
GCGTCCTCCTCGACCGTCACCACCGCCCGCATCCGGATCGAACCGCGGCCCGTACGGTACGCATCCTCGATCCCGTCCCGACCCACAATCAGCCCGTGCGTCGGGAAATCCGGACCCTTGATCCGCTCCATCAACGCCGCGAGCAATTCCTCATCGTCCGCATCCGGGTGCTCCAACGCCCAATCCACACCCGACGCCACCTCACGCAGGTTGTGCGGCGGAATGTTGGTGGCCATGCCGACGGCGATGCCGTTGGAGCCGTTGACCAGCAGGTTGGGGATACGGGAGGGGAGAATGTCCGGCTCGGTGGTGCGGCCGTCGTAGTTCGGGCTGAACTCGACGGTCTCCTCATCGATCTCCCGCAGCATCTCCATGGCGATGGGCGAGAGCCGGCATTCGGTGTTGTGGCTGATGAAGCCGTTGGTGATGAAGGCGTGGTCGGCCGAGTCGACGCGCAGGCTGTAGACCGGCTGCACGCCGGCCTCGCTGACCTCGGTGACCGCGCAGAAGGCGAACCCGCGCGGGTCGCCGCCGTCGCCGGGTAGCCGCCGGGACCCGTCGGCGTACAGCGCGGTGGCGTCGGGCAGGTCGAGCGGGAAGTCGCACTTGCCGAGCTGCTCCTGGCGCAGCACCGCGATATCGCCGGGAACGATCTCCCCGGCCAGCTTCCACAGCACGGTCGGTACGCCGTGCACCCGGCCCAGAACAAGCAGCGGGTGGTTGGTCGTACCAACGACGACGTTATCGCCGGCCGCGATCCGAACCGTGGGATGCGATCCGGAATGGTGCACCGCGGTCGCTGTCACCGGCATTCCGTCGCGGCCGGTGACCTTGATGTCAACGTCCACAGTGGAATCCGCGGCGATATCCGGGACGAATTCCGAAATGGCCACCGGCCCGGACGGTGTGCTCACCAGCGTGTCGCCGGTGACGCAGTAACGCATGGCCGCCGGCGGGTCGTTACCGGGAGAACCGAAGTTACCCTGTCCGTCGATCAACGTATTGCGCATTGACCACGGCTGCGCCATTCGCACCAGGGTGTCGTAAATCGCGCTGTCGCCATGCGGGTGGTAATTACCCATCACATCGCCGACGACGCGCGAACATTTGACATAGCCACGGTCCGGCCGGAAACCGGAGTCGTACATGCCGTAGAGGATCTTGCGGTGCACCGGTTTGAGGCCGTCGCGCACGTCGGGCAGCGCGCGCCCGACAATTACCGACATCGCGTAGTCGATATAGCTGCGCTGCATTTCGATCTGCAGATCGACCGGCTCGATCCGGTCGTGCTGCGGACCCTCAGGCGGCAAGGTCGTATCGGTCACGAATTACCTTCCACAATGGACAGTGGTCGTACGGGTGGCCTCAGATATCGAGGAAGCGCACGTCCTTGGCGTTACGGATGATGAACGACCGGCGGGCGTCGACGTCCTCGCCCATCAGCACGCTGAACAATTCGTCGGCGGTGGCCGCGTCATCGAGGGTGACCTGACGCAGGATCCGGGTGGCCGGGTCCATTGTGGTCTCCCACAGTTCCTTGGCATTCATTTCGCCAAGGCCCTTGTAGCGCTGGATCGCGTCGTCCTTCGGCAGCTTCTTGCCGGCCTCCCGGCCCGCCTGGATCAGCCCGTCCCGCTCGGCGTCACTGTAGGCGTATTCCGGCTCCGACCGTGGCCACTTGATTTTGTACAGCGGCGGCTTGGCCAGATAGACGTGCGCCGCCTCGATCAATGGCCGCATGAAACGGAACAGCAGTGTCAACAGCAAAGTGTTGATGTGCTTTCCGTCGACGTCGGCGTCGGCCATCAACACGATCTTGTGATACCGCAGCTTGCTCAGATCGAATTCGTCGTGAATACCGGTGCCCAGGGCGGTGATCATCGACTGCACCTCGGTGTTTTTCAACACCCGGTCGATACGAGCCTTTTCCACGTTGATGATTTTTCCGCGGATCGGCAGGATCGCCTGGTACATCGAATCGCGACCGGATTTCGCCGAGCCACCGGCGGAGTCGCCTTCGACGACGTAGATCTCGCTCTGCGACGGATCGGTCGACCGGCAGTCGGCCAATTTGCCCGGCAGCGAGCTGACCGAAAGCAAACTCTTACGGGCCAGCTTGCGCGCATCCTGGGCGGCCTTACGGGCCCGAGCGGCCGCGCTGGCCTTCGTAATGATTCGCTTCGCCTCGCCGGGATTACGCTCGAACCAGTCGGCCAACCAGTCGTTGCAGGTTTTCTGTACGAACGATTTCGCCTCGGTGTTTCCGAGCTTGGTCTTGGTCTGACCCTCGAACTGCGGGTTGGCCAGCTTCACCGAAATGATCGCGGCCAATCCCTCCCGGACGTCGTCGCCGGTGAGCTTGTCGTCCTTTTCCTTGACCAGCTTTTTCTCGGCCGCGTACCGGTTGACGACCGAGGTCAGCGCGGTCCGGAATCCCTCCTCGTGCGTACCGCCCTCGATCGTGCTGATCGTGTTGGCGAACGTGTACACCGATTCGGAATACGACTCGTTCCATTGCAACGCGATATCCGCGGCAATTCCGTCGCCCTCGGAAGAGAAGCTGATCACCTTGTCGTGAATGGCCTCTTTGCCCTTGGTGGCGTTCAGGTGACGGACGAAATCCTCGATGCCGCCGGCGTACTGCCAGGTCTCCTCGCGCGGCACCTCGGGCCGTTCGTCGCGCAGCGTGATGCGCAGGTTCCGGTTCAGGAACGCCATTTCCTGCAGCCGCCGGGCAATGGTCTCGAACGAATACTCGGTCGACTCGAAAATCGCGGCGTCGGCCCAGAATGTGATCGACGTGCCGTGCTCCTTGGTCGGCTTGCGCCGCTCCAGCTTGGCCGTCGGCCGCTGGTTCTCATACGCCTGGAACCAGTTGTAGCCGTCCTTGTTGACGTCGACCTCGAGCCGGGTGGACAGCGCGTTCACGACCGAGATACCGACACCGTGCAGACCGCCGGAGACGGCGTACGCCTTGCCGTCGAACTTTCCGCCGGCGTGCAGGGTGGTCATGATGACCTCGACCGCCGGGCGCTTCTCGATCGGGTGCATATCGACCGGAATGCCGCGACCGTTGTCAACGACGCGAATGCCGTTGTCGGCGAGCATCGTGACCTCGATATGGTCGGCCACGCCGGCCATCGCCTCATCGACGGCGTTGTCCACCGCCTCGGTCACGAGGTGGTGCAGGCCGCGCTCACCGGTGGAACCGATGTACATACCGGGGCGCTTGCGGACGGCCTCGAGTCCTTCGAGGACGGTGATGGAACTTGCGTTGTAAGTGGACTGCGATTTGGGGGCCACGGGGCTTCTCTCTCCCGCCACCGTGGCGGGGCCAGTCGGGGCGCGTCGAGTGGCCGCACGGCACGATCGGCCGAAGCCGTAATCGCACGCTGAGGGCCACACACGCGGTGGTCGCCTACCAGTCTATAGGGCAATCGCAACACAGTCGCGCATTGCTCCCCGCTGAGTCTGCGCGTGGCGGATTAATCGCCCGCTGACATGGTCCCCTACCGGAGACTGGCTACCGTACGCGTTGGGGGGCGACTCAGCGTCGCGACGCCGTCAACTGGCTGCGACCAACGGGTCTACATCCTTGTAACGAACCAGCGGTTGGGCCGAAACGCCCGTACGACAAGGGAAAACGCCCGCGGGAATTGTCGCACAACCCGGCCCGCTACGGGATCCTCCAGCGGTCTGCACCGTTTTGTCGGCCTCAGCCGTACGTGTCCCGTGGACCCCGACCAGCGACCCGGCGCGGTCCCTTACGCCAGCTCGGTGCGGTCGGCCCCTGGACCCGGATCTTGGTCACCACGCCCGCGCCCGCCTCGGTCGCGAGGCGGGCCTGGATCCGGGGAGCGAGCAGCCGCAGCTGGGTGGCCCACGCCGTCGACTCGGCGATCAGGACCAGCTCGCCGTTGATCAGGCTGGCCGGGCGGGCGTGGTCGGCGATTTCCTTGCCGACGATCTCTTCCCACCGGCCGACCACGCCGGCGGAGGCGGCGGTCGCCTCCCAGCCGCGGTCGCTGACCAGCCGGCGGACCAGGGAACCGAGCTTCTGCGGGTCACGCTGATCCGCGCCGGCACCGGAGTACCCGCCGCGCGCGGCGCCCGGGTCGACCACTTTGCGGCCCGCGATGCGCCGCGAGCGTCCGTTCTTACGGGCTGCGGTCCGGGCAGCGTCCAGCGCGGCGGCGGGCAGCTCCGACTCGTCAGGCACGGTGTACCTCCCCATTCGCGACGTCGAATCGCGCTCCCTGCAGCGCCCGCGGTACGTCCTCGGCAACGGCGGCGGTCACCAAAGTCTGGGTCGCGCCGGCCGCGATCGTCGCCAGCCGGTCCCGCCGGGATGAGTCGAGTTCGGCGAAGACGTCATCCAGCAGCAGTACCGGCTCGCCGCCGAGGGTGCGCAGCAGTTCGTACGAGGCGAGCTTCAAAGCCAAAGCGTACGACCAGGATTCGCCGTGGCTGGCATATCCGCGAGCCGGCAACGTGCCGAGTACCAGGCTCAGGTCGTCCCGATGCGGGCCGACCAGCGTGATGCCGCGCTCCAGTTCCTTCGGGCGGGATGCGGTGAGGCCGGACAGCAGCGCACTACGCAGATCGTCCCGGGACGCACCCGGCTCGACGCCCTCCAGGCTGGTGGCGTAGCTGATCGTCGCCGGCCCGCCACCGGAGGACACGTCGTCATACGCGGTGGCCACGTGCGGCGCGAGACCAGTCACCAGATTCAGCCGACCCTGCAGCAACGTCGCCCCGTGCTCGGCCAGGTGTCCGTCCCACACGTCCAATGTGGACAGATCGACCTTGCGTCGACCGCCGCCGGAACTTTTGAGCAACGCATTGCGCTGCCGCAACGTGCGGTCGTAATCAGACCGGACAGCGGCGAACCGCGGCGAATGCGCCACCAACAAATCGTCCAGGAATCGCCGCCGCTCAGACGGATCGCCGCGCACGATGGCCAGGTCCTCAGGCGCGAACAGCACCGCCCGCAGAATTCCCAGCACCTCCCGTACCCGCGACACCGGGCTGCGGTTGACCCGGGCCCGATTGGCTTTGCCCGGCGTGATCTCCAACTCGACCAGAAGCTCGCGGCCGTCGTGCACGACCGCGGTCCGGATCACCGCCCGCTCGGCGCCGGAGCGGACCAACGGTGCGTCGCTGGAGACCCGGTGACTGCTCAGCGAGGCGACGTACTCGATCGCCTCGACCAGATTCGTCTTGCCCTGCCCGTTCGGCCCGACGAAAACCGTCGGACCGGGTTCGAGGGCAATATCGGCGCTGCGGTAGCTGCGATAGTCGGTGAGCGAGAGATGCCGTACGTGCAGCGCTAACTCACCCGACCGGAGCCGGAGGTCGGACCGGCCATGTGCACGGCGTGGCCGCCGAACTGATTGCGCAGCGCCGCAACCGCCTTCGTGGTGGGCGAATCCTCCTGCCGCGAAGCGAACCGGGCGAACAGCGCCGCGGAGATGACCGGCAACGGGACGGCGTGGTTGATCGCCTCGTCGACGGTCCACCGACCCTCGCCGGAGTCCTCGACCCAGCCGGTGATGCTGGCCAGCTTCGGGTCCTCTTCCAGCGCCTTGACCAGCAGGTCGAGCAGCCAGGACCGGACCACGGTGCCGCGGGTCCAGGCCTTGAGCACGGCCGGTACGTCGGTGACCTCGTCGACCGCGGTCAGCAGCTCATACCCCTCGGCGTAGGCCTGCATCAGGCCGTATTCGATGCCGTTGTGGACCATCTTCGCGAAGTGCCCGGCCCCGACGCGACCGGCGTGCGCGAAGCCCTCGTCCCGCGGACCCTCCGGACGTAGCGCGTCGAAGATCGGCATCACGGCGGCAACGTCGGCATGATCGCCGCCGACCATCAATCCGTATCCGTTCTCCAGACCCCACACACCGCCGGAGACACCGCAGTCCAGGTACCGGATGCCCTTGTCGTGCAGGTACGCGGCGTGCTTCTGGTCCTCGGTGTACTTGCTGTTGCCACCGTCGATGACCATGTCGCCCGAGGACAGCAGGGATCCGAGCTTCTCGATCGTGGCCTGGGTCGGCGCGCCGGCGGGCACCATGATCCAGACGACCTTGGGCGCCTGCAGCCGGCCGACGAGCTCTTCGAGGGTTGCCACATCCCGGGGCGCCTTCTCCGACTGGTCGTACCCGACCACCTCATGACCGGCGCGTCGCATGCGCTCGGCCATGTTGGCACCCATCTTGCCCAGTCCGATAAGTCCGATCTGCACGCCGTGCCTCCCGTTGTGGTGCGCAACTAGAACTACTGGCTTCAGCCAGCCCCAGTCTGCTCCGCGTTGGTTACCACACTTAGCCGGGGAGGCGAACGGGCATGATCAGGTAGCGGTAGTCGACCTCACCGTCAGGATCGTCGGCCGTCTTGCCGGAGAGCACCGCTGGCTTGCTCGGCTCGGTGAACGAGACCCGGGCCACGTCCGAATCCAGCGCGCCGAGCCCATCCAGCAGGAACGTCGGGTTGAACGCGATCGTGATCGGCTCGCCCTCGAACGACACCGGGATCTGCTCCTCGGCCCGGCCTTCGTCATCGCCGCCGGCCGAGAGCGTGACCACACCCTCGTCGAACTCAAGCCGTACCGGCGTGCCCCGGTCGGCGACCAGAGCGACGCGCTTCACCGCGTCGATAAACGCACCGGTCGGAATCTCGCTGCGGCCGGAGTAGCTGGCGGGCCACAACGACTGGTACTTGGGGAATTCGGCGTCCAGCAGCCGGGTCGTGGTACGCCGGCCGGTGCCGCCGAAACCCATCATGCCCTCGCCGGCCTCGGCCGAAGAGAGCGCAAGGGTGAGCTCCGGACCAGAGGTCAACGTACGGGCGGCGTCCAGCAGCGTGCGGGCCGGAACCAGGACCGCGTGCGAAAGGCTCGGCTTCTCCGGCTTCCACCCCAGCTCTCGTACGGCCAAGCGGTACCGGTCGGTGGCGGCCAGGGTCAGCCGCTCGCCCTCGATCTCCAACCGCACACCGGTCAGCATCGGCAACGTGTCATCGCGACCGGCTGCGACCGCGACCTGGCTGACGGCGGCGGCGAACACGTCGCTGGCCACCGTCCCGACGGCGGTCGGCATCTGCGGCAGCGTCGGGTAGTCCTCGACCGGCATGGTCGGCAACGAGAACTTGGCGTTGCCACAGGTGATGTTGACCCGTGGACCCTCGACCGCGATGTCGACCGGGTGTGACGGCAGAGCGCGGGTGATGTCGGCCAATAGCCGGCCGCTGACCAGAGTGCGTCCGGCGGTGGTCGCGTTCACCTCGAGATCGACCTGAGTGGACACCTCGTAGTCGAACCCGGAAACCGAAAGCTGGTTCCCATCGAGGGTGAGCAGCACACCGCCGAGCACGGGCACCGGCGGCCGCTGCGGAAGTGCCTTAGCCGTCCAGGCGACGGCATCGGCGAGAACGTCGCGTTCGATCTGAAACTTCATCGCCGGTGGCCTCCGATGGGTGCGCGCAAAGCTCGTAGCTGCTCGGTAAATGACAACGGAATCGGGAGGCTATCCCCAGGCCGGGCTGACCTTGATTGTGGGTGGGAGGTCATTTGTAGAGATAGCTCATCGTCTTCATAGGTGCTGTGGATGTTGGGGATAACGCGGGTTCCTGCAGGTCGAAGCGTATTCGAGGATGTGGAGAATCGGTGGGCGCCACTGCGGATGAACACAGTGTGCCGGTGGATAAACGACCGCTGTTCGTCGGCCGGCCCCGACCGTCCACTGGAATCCACAGAGTTGTCCCCAGGCTGTGCACGTAGTTGTGCAGGGACTGACGAGGCGTTCACTGCCGACCCTTGACCTTGATCCGGTTGGTCAGTTCGGTGACCTGATTGAAAATCGAACGCCGCTCGGCCATAAGCGATCGGATTTTGCGTTCGGCGTGCATCACGGTTGTGTGGTCGCGGCCGCCGAATGTCTGGCCGATTTTCGGCAGCGACAAATCGGTGAGTTCGCGGCACAGGTACATCGCGATCTGCCTTGCCGTAACGAGAACGCGGCTACGCGAGGATCCACACAGTTCCTCCACGGTCACGGAGAAATACTCCGCTGTCGCGGCCATGATCGTCGCGGCGCTGATAGCCGACTGCTCGGATTCGGGAATGAGATCTTTGAGCACGATTTCGGCCAGCGCCAGGTCGACGCCGGTCCGGTTGAGGCTGGCAAAGGCGGTAACCCGAATCAGCGCACCCTCGAGCTCGCGAATGTTGCTTTGAATCTTGCTCGCGATGAATTCGAGTACGTCCGGCGGCGCGTTGAGTCGCTCCTGTGCCGCCTTTTTCCGCAGAATCGCGATTCTGGTTTCCAGATCGGGCGGCTGCACGTCGGTGATCAGGCCCCATTCGAACCGGGTCCGCAGCCGATCTTCCAGCGTCACAAGCTGTTTCGGCGGTCGGTCGGAGGAGATCACGATCTGTTTGTTGGCGTTGTGCAGCGTGTTGAAGGTGTGAAAGAACTCCTCCTGTGTCCGCTCCGCGCGTTCCAGGAATTGAATGTCGTCAATGAGGAGGATGTCGTTGTCGCGGTATCGGCGTTGGAATGCCTGCATCTTGTCGTCGCGCAACGAGTTGATGAAATCGTTGGTGAACTCCTCCGAGCTCACGTACCGCACCCGCGAACCGGCGAACAGATTGCGGGCATAGTGGCCGATCGCGTGCAACAGGTGGGTTTTACCCAGTCCCGATTCGCCGTAAATGAACAACGGGTTGTACGCCTTGGCCGGCGCCTCCGCGACGGCGACGGCGGCGGCGTGCGCGAAGCGGTTCGACGAGCCGATGACGAACGTGTCGAATTGGTATTTCGGGTTGAGCCGGGCCGTCTCGGCGCCCCGGGTGATCGGTACCGGCCGCGGTACGGCCGAATCGAGTCCCGTGCCTCGGCCGACGTCGCGGTGCGGCGCGTCCAGGGACAGCTGCTGACCCGGACCGGCGCCGTCCTGCGGACCGTTATCGACGGGATGGTCGGTATCGGCCCCGGTCTCGGTACGGTTCGGCGCCGGACGCTGATCGTCCGGTGGCTGGGCCGGTCGCTGGGTCTCCGGCTGCGGCTCGACTGTCACGGCGACCCGGATGTCCCGGTTGAGCGCCGCGGCCAGGGCGCCGGTGATCAGCGGCCGCAGCCGCGTCTCCAGGACGTCCTTGGCGAAGTTGGTCGGTGCCGCAAGCAGCACGGTGTCCTCGACCAGGCCCAGCGGCCTGGTCATGCGCAGCCAAGCCAGATGCTGACCGCTTACCGTCTCTTCACGCAGCCCGCTTATCGCCGTTGCCCAGACGGCGTCCAGGTCCACTGGCCTTGCGGCCTGCGAGTCGGACCACTCTCTGTCCGCCACGCGGGATTCCTCCGTTGCCACGCTGATCCCCGTTGAACTCGCTGTCGGCAACCGCCGCGCCGACGCTGCTGTCCACACGAGTATCCACAGCCTGTGTATGCCGCACCGCAGTGGGCGTGACAGCAGAGCAGGCGTGCTGAAGTGCGAGAGCTGCGGCGTCGTACCAAGGCTCGCGGCAAGATCAATCGCGGCCCCATCTCCGCCACGAGACCCGCCGAGCGCCCCAGCAGCGATCGGGTCCGATTCCGTGGGACGCTAACAGCGCGGTAGGGCCCTCCACAACCGAAACGGGTCCGTGTGGCACACCCGGTTTGACCTGCGTATGGCTGGGTCCGTACCGTGGGACGGTCGCCGGCACGCGACGGCTGTCGGGTGCCCGCGATCTGCTCGTCCGCTGAGACGAACGGTCACCGATCAGAAGCTCACGGTGGCGAGCAGCCAGTAATCCGTCGACGCACCCGCGCCCGTTTTGGAGAGCCCGCCGTGAGCAAGCGCACGTACCAGCCGAACAACCGTCGCCGTGCCAAGACCCACGGTTTCCGGCTCCGCATGCGGACCCGTGCGGGCCGCGCGATCCTCGCTCGCCGCCGCAGCAAGGGTCGCAGCGCGCTGTCTGCCTGACCCGGCCGGTCACCATGCTGCCCGAATCGGTTCGGCTGCGTCGTCGGACCGATTTCGCTGAGGTTGTACGACGTGGCCGGCGTGCCGGCCGGTCGACGGTGGTGGTGCACTTATGGGTGCCGGACCATGCGGCGTCGGACACGTCAGCGGGCAGTGAGTTGAGCAAGGTGGGGTTCATCGTGAGCAAGCAGGTGGGTAATTCGGTGCACCGGCACCGGGTGACCCGCCAGCTTCGGCACCTGATGCGGGATCGGCTCGAGACATTGCCGGCCGGCAGCAGGGTTGTGGTCCGGGCTCGGCCCGATGCGGCCGGGCGGTCCTCGGCCGAGCTTGGTCGCGATCTCGATGGTGTGTTGCGCCGGTTGTCCGGCCAGTTGACCGGAGCGGCCCGATGAGTACGCGCGTGCCAGCGGCACATGTCGTCGCCGTCGCATGGCGCCGGGTCGGCCGCATCGTCGGTCACGCGATCATCACGACGTTGCGCTTCTATCACCGGTACATCTCGCCGATGCGACCGCCGGCGTGCCGCTTCACCCCGAGTTGCAGCGTTTACGCCATGACCGCTATCGAACGGTTTGGCGTACTTCATGGCGGTTGGCTCGCGGCCCGGCGGCTCTCGCGCTGCCATCCATATCACCGCGGTGGGCACGATCCGGTCCCCGAGAGGGTTGACCGTAGAGAAGTCCGAACCGAGGCGACCGACAGACCGGGCGACGGCCAGGAGCTCGTCGCCGTACCTTCATCACCGGCGGGAGCTCCGCGTTGCCACACGTGCTGAATTGGCTATATACGGCGATTTCTTGGGTGCTGCTGCGGTGGCACGACTTCTTTTCGCTGTTCATGCCCGCCGGCAACGGTTGGACCTGGGTGCTGTCGATCGTCTTCCTGGTCGTCACGCTCCGGTTGATCCTGTTCCCGTTGTTCGTCAAGCAAGTCCACTCGATGCAGGCGATGCAGAAGCTGCAGCCGAAGATCGCCGCCGTACGAGCTAAGTACAAGGACGACAAACAGGCCCAAACCCGGGCAATGATGGAGGTTCAGCGCGAGGCCGGGGTCAACCCGCTCGGCGGCTGTCTCCCGTTGATCGCCCAGACTCCGGTCTTCATCTCGCTGTACCACGTACTGCGACACCTGCAGCCGAACAACAATCCAACGCTGTACGGCTGGTCGCAGGAGAAGTTCGACAGCGCGGTGCACGCGAAGATCCTGGGCGCACCGCTGCCGGCGTCGTTCCGGAGCTCCTCGGCGACATTGCATGCGCTCGGCGCCGATGCGACGTCGACCCGCATCGTGATCATTGTGTTGCTGCTGCTGTCCTGTGCGGCGACATTCACCACGCAGTGGCAGAGCTACCAGCGGAACAAGAACAACCTGGAAGGCCAGCAGGCCACGATCCAGAAGTTCATGTTGTACGTCCTGCCGTTCGGTCTGCTCTTCACCGGAATCGTCTTCCCGTTCCCGCTCGGTGTGTTGATCTACTGGGTGTCGAACAACATCTGGACGATGGGCCAGCAGTACTACATCTTCAAGCGCATCGCGCAGAAGGACGCCGAGACCGCCGAGGCCGCGGTTGTTGACACCAAGGCGCTGGCGCCGAAGCCGGGTCAGAAGCCGACCCAGGCCAAGAACACCAGGCCGCGTCCAGGGCAGCAGCAGCCGACCCCGAAGCCGACGCCGCGGATCGAACCGGCAGTCGCCGAGGCCGGTGACGCACCCCGGCAGGTGAGCCGACCGGTGAGCGGGCCCGGCAATGCGCGACGGCCGCAACAGCAGCCCAAGCGACCGGCACGCAGCGGTGGCTCCCAGCAGCGCAGTTCGCAACAGCGAAAGAAGAAACGTCGCTGACGATGCGCGCGGAGCACCGGCTCCGCGGACCACGTCGGTAGTGCCGTATCGAGATGTGACAACGTCGATCCGACGCCGTCGGATCACCACCAATGAAGCCGGAGAGAACAGTGTCCGAGAGCCAGCAGGCGGAAGAGAACGTGGACGACGCGACGGCTGCGTCGGTGCTGACCGAACAGAACGATGAGCGGATCGAGGACATCGCGGCCGACCCGGTGTCGGACTCGGATGCCGGGTCCGACTCGCCTAGCTCCGAGGACGGCGACACGGTGTCGCTGCTCGTTCGGGAAGGCGACATCGCGGGTGACTACCTGGAGCGGTTGCTCGACATCGTGGACTACGACGGCGACATCGACCTGGACGTCGAGAACGGCCGGGCGATGGTGGCGATCGTCGGTGGCAAGGAGCTCAAGCCGCTGGTAGGTCCACGCGGCGTCACGCTCGATGCGTTGCAGGAGCTGACTCGGCTGGCGGTGCAGCAGCAGACTGGCGTACGGAGTCGGTTGATGCTGGACATCGGCGGGTACCGGGCCGGACGACGAGCCGAACTGACCGAGTTGGCCCGGCGGACCGCGGACGAGGTAGCCAATGAACAGACGGCCCGCAGCCTGGTGCCGATGAACGCGTTCGAGCGCAAGGTCGTACACGACGCGATCGCCGCGATCAAGGGCGTGAGCAGCGAGTCCGAGGGCGAAGAGCCGCAACGCCGGGTTGTTGTGTCGCCCGCAAACTGACACTCCCCTAGGGCCCGGACGCTGCACGCGTCCGGGCCCTTCTTTCGATCTTTTTCTTGTGGAGCTCGGCAACATGAATACCGGCGGGACGGGGACAGGGAAGGATGGCGCCTCGTCGGCCGGAGTGCCGGCGGCGGCGGGGCAGGTTTTCGGCTCGCGATTGCCGGCCGCCGAGTGGTACGCGGATTTTCTTGGTGCACAGGGCGTGCTCCGAGGCGTAATCGGCCCGCGTGAAGTGGATCGCCTGTGGGACAGGCATATTCTGAATTGCGCAGTGATAGCCGATCTGATTCCGCTGGATAGTCGAGTGCTCGACGTAGGCAGCGGAGCCGGGTTGCCAGGCTTGGTTTTGGCGTTGGTACGGCCCGATCTGGAAATCACGCTGTTGGATGCGCAAGCTCGTCGGGTCGAATTCCTGTCAGAATGCATTCGTACATTGGCACTGCCGCACGTTGAGGTACGGCAGGGCCGGGTGGAGGAGGATGTCACTCGCCGAGTGTTGGGTGACATCGATGTGGTGACCGCACGGGCGGTCGCGCCGCTTGATCGGCTGGCTCGTTGGTGCCTGCCGGTGTTGCGGGGCAGAGGTCATTTGCTAGCCATCAAAGGCGCCAGCGCGTCGGACGAGGTAGCGCGGCATCGAAAGGTATTGGGCCGGTACGGTGCCAGCGAGGTCGTAATTCGTCAGTGCGGCACAGGCATTGTGCGTCCGGAGACGATCGTGGTCGACATTGAGGTCGGCTGACCAAGGGGTCAAGGGAGGACGAGGTCATGGGTGAGCGGCGCGCGGCGATAACGACCGCGGTCGGCTGGCCACGTAATGGCAGCGCACAGTCGGGGCACCCGATGGCTAACGAGCAGGTAGGTTGGCCGGCCGACGGGCGGTCGGGTCGGAGCCGCGAGTCCGCGGCTCGGATTTGGCGGCGGTCGGTAAGCGCCTCGGTCAAGGACGATGTTTCACGTGAAACACCGGGCACGGAATCGACGGAAGGCGTCGAAGAGGGTCTGGCCAACGGCGTAGCGCCGGCCGCGGTTCCGGGCCCCAGACCAGTGCCTCGACCTGACGTGAGTCCCAGGCCGGGGGCGGGTGCTGTACCCGCTTCCGTTCCGGCGCCCTTGCCTGGTCCAACTTCCGAGTCGGTCTCCGTGTCGGAGCCGGTAGAAGCGTCGGCTGTGGTCGACGCGCCCGAGGAAGCTGCCCCGGTCGTATCGGAAGCGGATGACATCGCCGAGTCGGATGGCTCGTCGCCAGCTGCGTCGGCTGTTTCACGTGAAACATCGGACGAAGCGAAGCCGGCCGACCCGCTGAGCGTCGCCGGCACGACGGTCGTTGCGACGGATGTGCGGGCTGCCGCGTGGTCGGTTCCGGTTCGGCAGGACGAGGCAGTTGACGCCGTGCCAGGCGACCCGTCCGATGTTTCACGTGAAACAACAGTGACCGCGTCTGCGACCGTGGCGCCGGAGGCGGTGGATCCGGCCGACCCGTTGGGTGTGGGCGACCCGTCGCCCGAAGAGGTTTCACGTGAAACATTGGCCGACACGCCAATCGCTCAAGAAGCAGCCCGCGCCGTCCACGTTCTGAATCCGTCCGGCACCAGGCAATTGCCGCGACCGAAGCAGCCTCGGATCATGACCATCGCCAATCAGAAGGGCGGGGTCGGAAAGACGACCTCGACCGTGAACCTGGCGGTTGCCCTCGGCCTGCACGGCGTACGCGTTCTGGTGATCGACCTCGACCCGCAGGGCAACGCCAGTACCGGATTGGGAGTCGATCACCAGCAGGGGACGCCATCCATCTACGACGTGCTGGTCGACGAGCGTCCGCTGGACGAAGTGGTGGTGCCGGTCGAGGTGAGCCCGCTGCTGCGCTGCGCTCCGGCGACGATCGACCTGGCCGGCTCGGAGATCGAGCTCGTATCGATGGAAAGGCGTGAGTCCCGACTGCAGGCGGCGATCTCGGCGTACAGCGAAGAGATCGACTATGTCCTCATCGACTGTCCTCCGTCGCTTGGCTTGCTGACCATCAACGCCTTTGTCGCTGCCACCGAGGTCCTGATTCCGATCCAATGCGAGTACTACGCGCTCGAAGGGCTCGGACAGCTCCTGAACAACATCGAGCTCGTGACCGCGCACCTCAATCCGCGCCTGCACGTCTCGACGATCCTGCTGACGATGTACGACGGCCGCACCAAACTCGCCGACCAGGTCGCCGCCGAGGTTCGTGACCACTTCGGCGAGCGGGTACTGCGTTCCGTCATCCCGCGTAGCGTCCGGGTTTCGGAGGCGCCGGGCTTTGGTCAGTCGGTCATTACCTACGATCCGGGCTCGCGGGGCGCGTTGAGTTACCTCGATGCAGCGGAAGAACTGGCGCAACGGGGCGCGAACGGCGATGTGTAAGCAGCGGAATAGGTTGGAGCCATGACGAGTGCGCAGGGTAAGACGAATGGCCGCCGCGGTGGTCTTGGTAGGGGTCTCGGGGCCCTGATCCCGACCACGTCCACGCCGTCTTCGGGTGCGGCGCTGGACGCCATCATCGGCGAGCAACAGGAGCCGCGACCGGCGCCGGTGCCCGGTGCGTCGTTCGAGCAGGTGCCGATCGAGCAGATCACGCCGAACCCGAAGCAGCCTCGCCAGAACTTCGACGAGGAAGCCCTCGCCGAGCTGAAGACGTCAATCTCCGCCTTCGGTCTGCTGCAGCCGATCGTGGTCCGCAAGCTCGAGGCCGATCGCTACGAACTGGTCATGGGCGAGCGTCGGTGGCGGGCTTCCCGTGAGGTCGGGCTCGAGGTGATCCCGGCGATCGTCCGGGACACCACTGATGACGCGATGCTGCGCGACGCGCTCCTGGAAAACCTGCACCGCCAGCAACTGAACCCGCTGGAAGAGGCCGCCGCGTACCAGCAATTGCTGGAGGAGTTCGGCACCACCCACGAGCAACTTGCCGGCCGCATCGGCCGTAGCCGCTCGCAGGTCACCAATACGATCCGGCTTCTGAACCTGCCGGTCGCGGTGCAACGCAGGGTCGCCGCCGGCGTTCTGTCCGCCGGCCACGCGCGGGCGCTGCTCGGTATGGAGGACTCCGACGCTCAGGATGAGCTGGCGTCCCGGATCGTCGCCGAAGGGCTCTCGGTCCGGGCGACCGAAGAGCTCATTGCGGTCGGGCCGCGCGTCCGTAAGACCCGCAAGGCGCCGGCTCGACGGATCACCGCCCCCGGCGCGGAGGACCTGGCCGAGAAGCTCTCGGACACGTTCGACACCCGGGTGAAGGTGGAGTTGGGTCGCCGCAAGGGGCGGATCGTTGTCGAGTTCGCTTCGGTCGACGACCTGGAGCGCATCGTCGCGCTGATGGCTCCGACGGTGTCCAAGTCGTCGGCTAACACCGAAGGCGGAAACGGCGCCGAGGGCTGACTCGACCTGGTCAACGCATACGCGGGGCCCAGCCATCACGGGAGACTCTCCCGGTGACTGGGCCCCGTTCTTTGTGTCTTGATGCGAAGTGGACGTTGGTCTAGGCCCAGCATCCCGCGCAGTCCGCCAGCGACATTGACGCTGGCCTCCACGCACATCACCTCGATGGCGGGCTGACAAAGAATGGACAGTCAGCATCGTCGTACACGCCGTGGGAGAAGACCGGTGCCGCAGTCTCAGGTCGATGAGCGAGCTGGCGGCGAGGGTAGCTGCGGGCGCGACAAGCAATGGCCGGATTGCGTGAGCGAGCGTTAGTGACGATCCATGCAGGTTGCCTGCCGACGCGACAGATCCAGACTGCGTCGAGCAGTCGAGGTTCGGAATGTGACGACCGGGGCCGCGACTGGTGCGCGTCGATGTTTCACGTGAAGCATCGGCAACGCCAGGCGGCCTGGGCCAGGTGGCTCGATTGTCAATGCGATAGGTGCGGAGTGCCCGGAACCAGTCCAGGGTTTGGATGCCAGGAACGGCACCCGGCGGGATGGTTCATGTTTCACGTGAAACATCCGTACCGCCAGCATCGCCGGCTGACGTCTCTTGCAATGCAATGGATGGCTGGCACTGTAGGTACGGCGCCGACGAG
>JBEDUI010000259.1:0-4484 GCA_040414495.1 Mycobacteriales bacterium | reverse complement strand
CGTCAGGCTGCGTCGGAAGATATTCCTGAGGTGGTCCGACTCGTCGGCATCATGTTTGCCGAGCTTGGTACGGCGGCGAATCCGTCGTGGGCGGCCCGAACCCAGGACGATCTGAGCAAGCGGTTGTGGGACGACGTCGGCATATTCGTCGTGGATAACGGTCCGGGGCTCGCGGCCTGCTCGGTCGGGGTGCTGCACGAAAGCCTGCCCAGCCCGCGACGGCGGACCCAGCAGGTCGGCTATATCGAATGGGTTATCACCGATCCGGATTGCCGCCGCCGGCATTTCGGAATGTCGGTCACCTCGGCACTTGTTGACTGGCTGCACGGACACGGCGCTGCCGTGATCGATGTGCATTCCAGCGTCGCCGCCGAATCGCTGTACCGGCGGCTCGGTTTCACTGGCGATGGCCCGGTGGCCCTGCGGCACCGGCTATAACGTCATGTGGATCATGATGGATGGGCTGGCCGGCGCTGGGAAGTCGACGCTGGCAGCAGGTTTGGCGGCGACGCTTCGTGCTGAGGGTCACCGGGTTGACCTGTTCGGCGAGGAGCAGCTGTTCACTCGGCCCGACTTCGCCGTGGTGGCGGAGGGTTTTCGTACGAAACGATTTCCGACCGCCGCCATGTTCGAAGCGGCGTATCAGGATTATTTCGCCAGTCTCATTGACCATTCGATGATCGATGGCTCCATTGTGGACCAGTGGACGGTCATGGATTGGTCGGCCGCCGGAATGGTCGGCGATCTGGACTGGGCGATGCAGGACCGGGCCGGCTTCGTAACGCACTTGCGCAGCGTCATGGAGCTCAACGCGCCCAGGCAACTGATTCTGTTGAATCTCTCGGTTGATCCCGCGATCGCCACCGAACGTGCGGCGCGCCAGCGGGGCGCGCAATGGATTACCCGATACGACGAGCTGGCCCGTAATGCGGGCATCGACGGGATCGGTCCGATTGACCGGATCATTGAACGGGCACGAACGCAGCTTGAGCCCGCGGCGCAGGAGCGCGCGGCGGCACGGGAAGCGGGCTGGACGATCATCGACCTGGACGCGTCTGGCAGCTCGGCCCAGGTCCGGCGCGCGGCATATCAGGCGATCAAGCATGTGAACGTGGAAAACCAGCGTTGACCCGCAGGTCGTGATTCCTGCCGAAGCGGACCCGGAGCAAAATCAGTTGCCGATCGGCCTGCGATCTGCTCCACTACCCGGGACTGCCGTCAACCAAGGAGAGCGGAAATGCGAGCTGCGTCCATGTCCTACCAGAACGGATTTGCCACCTATACAAGGGACATGACGCTTGCGTACGCTCAACTTGGGGATTTTGGCGCATGTAGACGCCGGTAAGACCAGCCTGACCGAACGGCTGCTGTACGGGGCCGGGATCATCGACGAGATCGGCAGCGTCGATGACGGCAACACCCAGACCGACTCCATGGCGCTGGAACGCGCCCGCGGGATCACGATCAAGTCCGCGGTCGTCTCGTTCGCGATCAACGACGTCACGGTCAACCTGATCGACACCCCCGGCCACCCCGATTTCATCGCGGAGGTGGAACGGGTTCTGTCCGTACTCGACGGTGCCGTGCTGGTCATTTCCGCTGTCGAAGGCGTTCAGGCACAGACGCGGGTATTGATGCGCACGTTGCAGCGGCTGCGCATTCCTACGCTGCTGTTCGTGAACAAGATCGATCGCGGTGGCGCCGATACCGAGCGTACGTTCCAGGCGATCAAACAAAAGCTGACGCCCGCGGTGATCGCGATGGGGTCGGCCGGATCGCTCGGCACCCGCGAAGCATCGTACCGCCGCCACGATGCGACCGACGCTGAATTCATGGCCAGTCTCGCGGAACTCGTCGCCGATCATGACGATGCATTTCTGGCCGCGTACGTCGCGGACGAGGCCATTTCCTACGATCGGCTGCGCGCGGATCTGGCCGCGTTGACGGGGCAGGCGCAGGTGCATCCGGTCTTTTACGGTTCGGCGATCACCGGAGCCGGCGTGCCGGAATTGAGCGCGGCGATCACCGAGTTTCTTCCCGCAACCGAGGGCGATGCCGCCGGTCCGGTCTCCGGCAGCGTTTTCAAGGTCGACCGGGGTCCGGCGGGGGAGAAGATCGCCTACGTACGGATGTTCTCCGGAACCGTACGGATCCGGGACCGGCTGCAATTCGGTCGGGGGAGCGACGCGAAGGTCACCGCGGTCCGGGTGTTCGATCGTGGTTCGGCTGTGCCGGCAACGGGTGTCGCGGCTGGAGCGATCGGAATGCTCTGGGGGCTGGGCGATATCCAGATCGGCGACGCGATCGGCATTTCCAGCACCGACGCGGCCGCGCACTATTTCGCCCCGCCGACACTGGAAACGGTGGTCGTTCCACGCGAGCGCAGTGCCAAGGGGACACTGCGCGTGGCACTGGCGCAGTTGGCCGAGGCCGATCCGCTGATCAACGTACGGCAGGACGATATCCGACAGGAAATCTACCTGTCGCTTTACGGTGAGGTGCAGAAGGAGGTCATCCAGGCGACGTTGGCCGAGGAATTCGGTCTGGACGTGAGCTTCCGGGAAACGACGACGATCTGTGTGGAACGTCCGGTCGGCACCGGCGCCGCCGCCGAATTCATGGGCGCGCAGAACGTCAGTCCACATCAGAATACGGCGCCGACATTCACCGGTGACCCGAATCCGTTCCTGGCCACCGTGGGGCTGCGGGTCGAGCCGGGCCCGATCGATAGCGGGATCACATTCGGGCTGGACAATGCGGTCCTGGGCACCATGCCGCTGGCATTCTTCAAAGCGGTCGAGGAATCCGTGCACGAAACCTTGCACCAAGGACTGCACGGATGGCAGGTCACCGACTGCGCGGTGACGATGACGCATACCGGTTATGCGCCAAGGCAAAGCCATGCCCATCAGGGGTTCGACAAGAGCATGTCCAGCACGGGCTGGGATTTCCGGTGTCTGACGCCGTTGGTGCTGATGGCCGCGCTGAAACAGGCGGGGACGACGGTGTACGAGCCAATGCACGGATTCCGCATCGAGATGCCGGCCAACGCGGTCGGAACCATGCTGCCGGCGCTGACCAAGCTCGATGCCGTACCGCAAACGCCGACGATGAGCGGCTCGACGTGTGTGGTGGAGGGCGCGATTCCGGCGGCCCGGGTGTACGAGCTGCAGCAACAATTGCCGGCGCTGACCCGCGGCGAGGGCGTGTTGGAATCCGCGTTCGACCACTACCAGCCGAGCCAGGGCGCCATTCCGACCCGACCGCGGACCGACCACAATCCGCTCGACCGCAAGGAATATCTCCTGCGAGTGGTGCGCCGGGTGGTGTAGACGCCCGGTGCGGCGGCGGTTGGCTTGGCCGCTGGCTATCGCTGGCGTCCTGTGACTCTGCTCCGATGGGTGGAGCCGAGTCACAGGCGCTGCAGGGAATTCCGTCTTTCGCGGCGCGACGATGTTTAATCGGTTGACCGTATTCGTAAGCTGCTGTCGTGATCGAGCGGATTGAATTGCCCCAGGAGTACCTGGACATGCCCAGGTGGTGGCACGGCGGCCGGGACTGGCTGACTGGTCTTCCGGCTGCGGTCGAAACCCAGTGTCAGCGCTGGAATCTGGTGATCGAGGGGCCGGCGCAGCACGGATCCAACGCGTTGATCATTCCGGTATGCCGCGGCGACGAGCCGCTGATGCTGCGGATGTTTCCGCCCGATCATGGCACTGCCGCTGAAGTGGCCGCGCTGCGCTTTTGGGACGGTCGCGGCACGGTGCAATTGATCGAGGCCGATGTGTCGGTGGCGGCGATGCTGCTGGAACGGGTGGAACCGGGTCGACCGGCAAGCCTGCTGCCGGTGTCAGAATCCCTTCACGTTGTAGGAAAGACGATGCGCCGGCTCGCGGTGCCGCCGCCCCGGGATGCGCCGCGGACCACGACGATTGTGGCCGAACAACGAGCCCGGTTCGCGCCAACCTGGCACCAGCTGGGCAAGCCGTTTCCGCTGACCCTCTTGCATGCGGCCGAAAAAGCGGCTGCCGCGCTGATGACCCCGCGCCGCGACCTTGCCGTTGATGGTGACCTGCATCCGGACCAGATTCTGCAGGGCACCAGAGAACCGTGGCTGGTGGTCGATCTCGTTCTTTACCGGGGCGACATCGAATACGACCTTGCGCGGAGCTTGTGGATGAGGATCGACGAGATGGCGACCGACGCCGAGGTCGAGGCCCATTTCGCCACCATAGTGCGTGCGGCCGAACTCGATGCCGAACGGGCTCGGACCTGGGTCCTCTTCCGTACCGTCGATTATTGGCTGTGGGGGCTGGCCCACGGGCTGACCGAGGACCCGCCTCGGTGCGCGCGGCTGCTGTCCGCGTTGAAACTCGACGAATAAAGGGGATCGGGAGTGTCGTCAGCGAACGAAGAAGCAATTCGGCGGTGGGGCGCCATGCCGCGGGCCGATCTTGAGGCCATGGACGATCAGGGCGACTTTT
>JBEDUI010000258.1:0-64153 GCA_040414495.1 Mycobacteriales bacterium | reverse complement strand
CCTCCCCAGCGGATAACCATGCATTGAGGGAAAGCGCGGGGCTGGCCAGATGCCAGGCAGCAGCGGTCGTTGGACGAGCTGTACGGTCGCGGGGGCCGAATTTGACGTGCCCGCTGACCATCTTCGTCGGGCGTTGGCTGGAACGCGCCTGGCAATCCGGCCGGAGCTGAGGGCGGAGTTTCGGCGCGTCCGTGAGCGATATTCCGTCCGGCATGCTGGGCCAGGTCGGATTCAGGCCGAACGATAACAACCCACTCCGCTGCGAGACGAAAGATCGAGCTGAGGGCCGAGTCGGCGAAGCCTAGGATTCAAGCCCTAGGGCCGGTTCCAGCCTGCGATCGCGTCTTCCATCTCCTGGGGTGTCAACGGTGTGACCGTCAATCGCTGCCGCGGCTGGTCCTGCGCGGCAAATCCGTCCAGCGCGAGCTCGATGTACCGGCGCCATAAATCCGGTCGTACGCCGCCGCTGTAGTCGTTGACGCTCATGCTGACCCACAGCAGCAGCGGAATATCCGTTGGCGCGAATTCGGGCCGAAGTCGACCGGTCGCCTTCGCCCGTTCCACTAATTCACGGGCCAACGGCTGCAACCGATCGCGCGCCATGGCGCGCTGTTCCGGGGATTTCGTCGAGGCCATCACCTGGAACAGCGCCCGATCGCCGGCCTGCATCTCGCCCAATGTGAAAAGGACGTGGCGCAGGCCCTCGATCGGGTCGTCGAAATCCTGTGCTTGCCGAAATACGTCGGCAATAGCGTCGAGGCGGTGCTCGAACAATGCCGAGAGCACGGCCTCCTTGTCGGCGAAATGCCGATAGACCGTGCCCACCCCGACGCCGGCCCGCTTAGCCAATTCGTTGAGCGAAAGATCCAAGCCCGAATCTGCCACCAACTTGTCGGCCGCATCGAGCAGCCGGGCCCGGTTCCGGGCGACGTCCTTGCGAACGGTGCGGCCCGCACCACTGGCCGGCTCGCTCCGCGCGGCGCGGTCCGCTCCGCTGGCGGGCTCGTTCGGTACGGCGCGGCCGGCTCCGCTGGCGGGCTCGTTCGGTACGGCGCGGTCCGCTCCGCTGGCGGGCTCGTTCCGTACGGTGCGCCCCGCACCGTTCGCAAGATCAGCCATAACGTCCTACAACGTTACCGTCCGGGCTTCGTCGGCCGGGACCGCATCGCCAGGCCGGCCAGGAGCCCACCGCCGAGCAAGATCGCGCCCGAGGTGAGGAACGCGACGTGGTAGCTGTGCATCGCGGCCAGCGCCGGCAGCTGCGGGCTCGGCGCATGCGACCCGACGTAGTTGGACGCGGCCGTCGCGGCGATCGTGTTGAGCAGCGCCGTACCGATCGAGCCGCCGACCTGCTGGCCGACGTTCACCATCGCCGACGCCACGCCGGCATCGGCACGGTCGACCCGAGCGGTCGCGTTGCTCATCGCCCCGGAGAACACCAGCCCGAGCCCGGCTCCGAACACCAACAGCGCCGGCAGAACGTTGCTCGCGTAGCTGCTGTCCAGATCCAGACCGGTCAGCATCCACATGCCGACCGCCGCGATTGTCAGACCCGGACCGACGATCCAGCGCGGTCCGATTCGCCGGGTCAGCACATTCGTACCGATCTGCGCCATGACAATGACCGTGCCGGTCAGCGGCAAAAACGCCAATCCCGATTTCACGGCGCTGAATCCCAGCGTCTGTTGCAGGTAATAGGTCAGGAACAGGAATACGCCGAACATTCCCACGCCGACGGTGAAAATCGCTAGGTAGGCACCGCCACGGTTGCGATCCAACACGACGCGCAGCGGCAGCAGTGGATTGGCCGACCGAAATTGGCTCACCACGAACCCGGCCAGCAATACCGCTCCGGTAACGAGAAAACCGATCGTGACCGAGCTCGACCAACCGGCCGTATCGGCGTGCGAGAAACCGTACACAATGCCGAACAGTCCACTGGAGACCAACACCGCCCCCGGAATATCCAGCGGTGCATGGGTTTTCGCGGCCCGGTGTTGCAGCAGCACGCTGCCACCGATGAATGCGATCACCGCGAATATGAGGTTGACGTACATGCACCAGCGCCACGACAGGTATTCGGTCAGCGCGCCGCCAAGCAGCAGACCGATCGCGGCGCCGCTACCGACAATCGCGCTGTAAATGCCGAACGCCTTCGACCGCTCGCGGGCATCGGCGAACGTGGTGGTCAACAGGGACAGCGTGGCCGGAGCGAGGATCGCGCCGAACGCGCCCTGCACCGCCCGCGCGGCGACCAACATTGGGAACCCGGTCGCGGCGCCGCCGACCGCGGAGGCGACGGCGAAACCGATCAAACCGACCAGGAACACCCGTTTGACACCGAACAGATCACCGAGCCGGCCGCCGAGCAGCAGCAGGCTGCCGAAGCTCAGCGCGTACGCCGTGATCACCCACTGGCGGTCGCTGTTACTGAACGCGAGCGCGTGCTGCGCCGAGGGCAGCGCGATATTCACGACCGTCGTGTCCAGCACGACCATCAGCTGGGCCATACCGAGGATCACGAGGATCCACCACCGTCGATCGTGTTGGTGATCGCCGGCCCTACGCCCCGTGTGCGGCCCGGTGCGGGCGATCGTTGCACCTTGACTCATCGGAACCCCCTGAAGTGGATATCAACTATCCGCTTCATCGTACGACGCGATACGGATAGACGCTATCCGGTTCTCTGTAGGCCACGCCACAGCTGGGCACGGGCAGCCAAGGCACCGGATCGGCGAGTCGCGCGGTCGCGGGTCCGGCCAGGGTTGGGGCGCGCTCGACGGGACGGCTCGGGAAGCGGCCTGATCAGGTCGCGGTCGTTGTTCGCCGAGAAGCTGACCGCATACGCCGAGGCGGCATGCGACGGCCGGTTGCCGACGAAATGCATTAGCTGCGGCCGCTCGTGCCTTGACAGCGTCGGGCCTGGGTCGGATAGTTCCTAACTATGAGCGCTTTGCCTAATCGCGATAGGCGTTCCGAACGGCGTGAGGCAACGCGGCGGGAAATTCTGGACGCGGCGTGGGAAATCGCGCGGCGGGATGGGCTGTCTGCGATCACGCTGCGCGAGGTGGCAGAGCAGATCGGGATGCGCTCACCGTCGCTCTACTCGCATTTCGTCTCCAAAAACGCGATCTATGACGCGATGTTTACGCAGGCCTGGAACGAGCTCGCTTCGGTATTCGACGCGCTGGGTCCCTCGCCGCGGAATCATCGCGGAGCGCTGCTGCAGCAGGCACAGACCTTCTTCGACTTTGCCGCCGCCGATCTGGCGCGCTACCAATTGATGAATCAGCGCACCATTCCGGACTTCACCCCTAGTGAGGCCGCGTACGCGGCATCGGTGGCGGTCTACGAACGGATGCGGACGGACATGCGAGAACGCGGGATACGCAGCCAGGCCGATCTGGATTTATGGACCGCCGTTCTCGGCGGCTTCGTGGACCAGCAATTGGCCAACGATCCGGGCGGCACCCGCTGGCGGCGGCAGCTGCCCCGGCTGGTCGACATGTACTGCGATGAGGTCGGCCTGCCCGGCCCACCACTGCGGAAGCCGCGGTGAGATGACCACCCTGGCCGAGCCGCGCACCGCGCTGTTGGCGCGGCCGGCCGCGATGCGGTTGGCAGCAACCGAGTATCGAAGGTTCGGCGAACTACTACGGCGGTTACGGCCGGAGAATTGGCAGCAGCCCACCGAATGCCCCGGATGGGACGTGCGAACAATGGCGGCGCATGCCCTGGGCATGGTCGAGATGGCGGCATCGGTCCGGGAGACGAACCGTCAAGTGCGGCTGGCCCGGGCGCGCGACGGGTTGTTCATCGACGCGCTGACCGCGCTGCAGGTCGAGGAACGGGCCGACATGACCCCGGCCCAGATCGTCGAGCAGTACCTCCGGCGGGCACCAAAGGCAGCGCGGGGGCGGCGCCTGACACCTGGATTCATCCGGCGCCGCACGCTGCCCATCCTGCAGCAGGTCGGTGATCACGAGGAACCCTGGACCGTCGGCTACCTGATCGACATCATCCTCACCCGCGACCCGTGGATGCACCGTATCGACATCACCCGGGCGACAGGCGTGACCAACGTGCTGACCGCCGAGCACGACGGCCTCCTGGTTGCCGACGTCGTCGAGGAATGGGCGGATCGGCACGGTCAGTCGTACACCTTGCGGCTGACCGGTCCGGCCGGCGGCCGATGGGAGCGTGGCGCCGGCGGCCCGCAGCTCACGATGAACGCCGTCGAATTCTGCCGCGCGCTCTGCGGCCGGGCAGCCGCCGAGGGGTTACTCAGTACGCAAGTTCCGTTCTGATCAGATTGACATCACGGGGAGAAAGACATGTACACCTACCGCGCCGGTCCCGATGTGACCGTCCTCAATGACCAACTCGAGGTACCGGGAATCGGCCACGTTCCGGTCAACGCATTCCTCATCCATGCCGCCGAACCTGTCGTCGTCGACACCGGCCTCGGCCTGCCGGACCGCGACTTTGTCGGCGCCCTGGCCGACGCCATAGACCCGGCCGACGTGGCCTGGATCTGGCTCACCCACCCCGACCGCGACCACACCGGCGGTCTGTTCGAGTTGCTCGATGCCGCCCCGCGCGCCCGGCTCGTGACCACGTTCCTCGGCGTGGGCATCATGTCCACCGAGCATCCCTTGCCGCTGGAGCGGGTCTACCTGCTCAATGCCGGCCAGAAGCTCGACATCGGGGACCGCGAGCTGATCGGCTTCCGTCCACCACTGTTCGACAACCCGGCAACCGTCGGATTCTTCGACACCAGCAACGGCATCTGCCTCAGCTCCGACTGCTTCGGCGCGCCCTTGCCCACCGCGGAACTCGCCGCGGCCGATAACGCCGGGGCGGTCGGCCCGGATGAGCTACGGGCCGCGCAGCTGCTCTGGGCCACTGTGGACAGTCCCTGGGTGCACGCGGTGGATCCCGCGCGATTCGCCGAGAGCTTCGCGCCGCTACGCACCTTCGACCCGACCACCATCCTGAGCACTCACCTGCCGCCGATCACGGGCGACTGCTCCCGTACGTACGACACGCTGCTGGAGGCACCCGGCGCGCAGCCGTTCGTCGGACCCGACCAGGCCGCCCTGGAGGCCATGCTGGCCGCATTCCAACCCGCGTGATCCTCCGTTGGCCGGCCACAACGTCAGATCGAGTCGTAAACGGGGCGCGCTGGTCAATCTGCATACCGGCGACGACTCGATCAAGCGGGTCGGGTGTCCCATCATGGGATGCCCGGCCCGCTTTCGTGCGCACCTGATCCCCGGGAACTCCACGACTATGATCCGGCTACTTTTCCTGCAATCCCTTTGTTGCTGAAGAATTAATCGGTCCACAAAGGAGCCGCGCCCCTAGCGTGGATGGCTGCGGCTGGCGGCGACAGCGGTCGGGTCAATGCGAGTCACATCACGATCCGGGCCGTCCGCTGGCCGGGTACGGTCAACGGGCACCGTCCGTCCCACCCTTGTCTGACAGTCTGGCTGTAGCCACCGATCGACGAACAGGATGTCCAGATGAAGTTCGGATTCAGCTCGTACACCTTCCATCAGCGGCTCAGCACAGGAGAGATGACCCTCTTCGACGTGATCGACTGGATCGCTGACAGCGAAGGTGAACACCTCGAACTGGCTGCGGTGTATCCGGGCGCGGACAGCCCGGTCCCCAATGGAGAGTCGGATCCGGCCTTCGTCGAGAAGGTTGTCGAACACGCGGCGCAGCGCGGGGTCACGCTGTCCAATCTGGCCATCGGCGCGAGTTTCCTCGGTGACGAGGCCGAGAACGCGGCCGAGGTGGAGCGGGTCAAGGCCCATATCGATCTTGCCGAAAAGCTGGGCATCCGGTTGATGCGGCATGACGTGGTCCGCCATGCCGGGCTCGAGGGTGACGACACTCCGGCGTTCGAGGCCGCGCTGCCGAAAATTGTCAAGGCCAGCAAGGAGATCGCGCAGTACGCCGCGACCAAGGGCGTCACCACCAGCTTGGAAAACCACGGCTTCTTCGTCCAGAGCAGCGACCGGGTACGCCGGATCGTGCACGCCGTCGACGAGCCGAACTTCAAGACCACATTGGACATTGGGAACTTCATGTGCGTCGATGAGGATTCGACGGTCGCGGTCCCGGCCAATCTGCCCTACGCCATGATCGTTCACTTCAAGGACTTCTACATCCGGCCGGCCGACCGCAATCCGGGCGAGGGTTGGTTCCGTAGCCGGGGCGGCAAGTACCTGCGCGGCGCGATCGTCGGCAACGGCGACCTGGATATCTGGAGCATCGCGAAGTCGATCAAGAAATCCGGTTACGACGGCTTCGCTTCGATCGAGTTCGAGGGTCACGAGGACTGCCTGATCGGCGCCAGCCGCGGCATCGCCAACGCCAAGCGCATTTACGACGAAGCCTGACCCAGAACCGATCACATAAGAAGGAGACCCATGCAGCAGGTCAAGATCGGCGTTGTTGGTACCGGCGGCATTGCCGGCTGTCATCTCAAGGCCTATCAAGGCAACCCGCGGGCGGAATTGCTCGCGACCTGCGACATCAACGCCGACCGGGCCGCCGCCGCGGCGCAGCGGTGGGGAGCGAGTCGCTCGTACAGCGATCCGGCGGAGCTGTTCGCCGACCCCGATATCGACGCGGTGAGCATTTGCACGTGGAACAACACCCACGCCGAACTGGCCATCGCCGCGGTCGAAGCGGGCAAGCACGTGCTGGTGGAAAAGCCGATGAGCCGTACCTACGCCGAAGCGCAGCGGCTGGAGGATGTGGTCAATGCCCACGACCGGATCCTGCAGGTTGGTTTCGTGCGGCGGCACTCGCAGAACTGCCGGGTGCTGAAATCGTTCATCGACGCCGGCGAGCTGGGTGACGTCTACTACGCCAAGGCCAGCTGCATCAGGCGGATGGGCAATCCGGGCGGCTGGTTCGCCAACAAGGCGATTTCCGGCGGCGGGCCGTTGATCGACATCGGCGTGCACGTGATCGACCTGTGCTGGTACCTGATGGGTACGCCACGCGTGACGTCGGTCAGCGCCAACACGTACGAGAAGCTGGGCAATCGATCCAACATCAGCACCCTGCCGCGATACCAGGTGGCCGATTACGACCCGACCAAGAACGACGTCGAGGACATGGCCAATGCCTTGATCAGGTTCGATAACGGTGCGTCGTTGATCATGGACACGTCGTTTTCCCTGCATGCGACGGAAAACTCGATCGGTGTGTCGGTGTACGGGGACAAGGGCGGGGCAAACCTCGAGCCCAAGCTCGAGATCGCGTCCGAAAAGCACCAGACGATTCTGAATATCACGCCGCAGATCGGATTCGACACATTCGATCTCGACGACGGCTTCAACCACGAGATCGAGAATTTCGTGGCCGCCTGCCTGGGTGAGGCCGAGAGCATCGCGCCGGTCTGGCAGGGCGCGGAGATGATGAAGATCCTGGAAGGCGTCTATACCTCCGCCGCCCAGGGCAAGGAAATCCAGGTTTAAGCAACACGCCCTAATACGTTGACGTTGGCGGGGCCCGGTCTGGGAGGCCGGGCCCCGTCGTCGTTCAGACTTGCCTCAGCTGGCGAGGCTCACGACGAAATTGACGGTCGCACCGATGATCAACGCGCCGAAGAAATACGACAGCAACCCATGTCGCAGTACGGTCGCGCGCATAGTCCGTGAGGTCAGTGGCGTGTCCGAGAGTTGGTACGTCATGCCGACGGTGAAGGCCAGATAGGCGAAGTCCGTGTAGGTCGGCGGGCCGTCCAAGCCGAAGTCGATGCCCCCGGCCTTGCCGGTGCCGGGCTCGTTCGGATCACCGCTGCCGCCGTAGTAAAGCTCGGCATAGCGCAGCGTGAAAAGGCTGTGCACGACAAACCAGGAAATTGCGACGCTAGCTACGCCGAGCGCAGCGACCAGAGCCCGCTCCGATCCCCGTTCGGATGCCGCCCGGGTCAACGCGAATCCGATCGCGACGAGGCTCGCGACGCAGGTCGCCAGCACGATCAGTCGGGTCATCTGCCGGGTCGGGTCCTCCTGGGTGGCGTGCAACGCGGTCTGCGTGGCGTTCATCCGGCCGACCCTGGCCCAGGTCCAGAGGAGGAAGACGAGCGCGGCGATATCGAAGCCGATCAGCGGGGCGTAGGTCCAGGTGGCGAGCACCCCGAAAAGGACGCCGGCGATGGCGCCCACCACCGTGCTCCATACCACCCGCGTCGACGCTGCGGGCACGACCGGCTCCACCCAGGCAGTCAACCACAGCGCCGTGCCCTACGTCATGCCACGCGCGGGTCGGGTCCTTTGTGGATTAGTGGTTGTTTTGCCGGATGACGTGGTACGGCTGATCCGCCAGGGAATGCTCGAGTCCAGGAGCGATCCACGCGTCGCCGGAGGGCGCCTTCAGCACAAAGTAATAGCTGAGCGGATAATCCGAATCGGTGTACGTTCCGGGAATCGTTGCGCTGAATTCGCCGCCCTCGCCGGTCATCGGCACCGACTCGTAAACCTCGCCCTGATTGAGATGCCGGTAGTGCAGCGTCGCGGTTCCATCGAAATTCGGCATCGAGGCGGTGATGGTTAGATCTTTGCCCGGCGTGAACGCCGGTGGCCGATTGTGCGACAGCGGTGGACGCTCCCCCTTGGGGATCGGTCGGATTTCGGCGCGCGTCGATGTTTCCGGTGCCGAGTCCAGCACAGCGCGCATGGCGGCCAGGTCCACGTCGATCGCCGGGAGGCGGTCCTTCCAGTGCCCGTGCCCGGTGAGCCCAGTGCCGAAGGCGAGATCGGCGCGGTAACTGGGTTCGGTGATTTCGACGATTCCCGCCCACGCGGCTCGGCCTCGTTCGTACGCCGATACCGCCTCCTGCAGGTACGCGCGATCCTTGGTGCGCTGGTATAGCGCGTAGGCCAAACCCGCGCGGTATTTGCCAGCAAAAAAGCGGCCCAGTCCGGCCTGCACATTGACGTCGATCTCGAGCCGGCGGAATTCCGGATCCATCGGATCGGCCGCCTGAGTCCGCGCCAACGCCAGAGCCCGCTCGGCGTCATCGGCCAGAGTCTCGAACCAATCGGCCACCACGTCCGCGCCGTACCGCCCATCGCGCCGGCCGGCTATGACGTCATCGGCGTAATCGTCAATTCGGTAGAACATGCTCGGGTCGAACGAGCTGACGCCGGTGAACGTGGGCGGCCCGTCATTGTCGCGCCCTAGGTATTCCGCGTGTGGTCCGTCCACAATGGGCATATCGGTGTAGATCTCCGGCCAGTAGGCGTTGTTGGAGCCACTGAGTCCGTGCACCACGGTAGTCAGGGGAAGGACTCGGCTCGCCGCGCCTAGCGACCGTTCGACCGCACCGGCCGCGGCGCCGTATTGCGCACGGAGAAATCGCCGCCACGTTTCCGGATCGGCGTCGGGGTTGTAGAGCAGGCGGCCCCACAATCGGTACGTATATCGATACTTTCGCCATTCCTGTCCGCCCAGGCGCAAGGCCGGATCGAGATACGGGTCGCGAGCGCCGGGTCGGCCGGTGCCCATGCGTCCCTTGAACGTCAGGGGTTCGCACAATTCGATGCCGAGCGCGCCGCCGATCGTGCCGAGCCTCCCGTAGCCGGCGGCCAGTTCCGGGTCGCCCCACAGCAGGACGCGTTGTGTTCCTGGCCAGATCCGAAACAGCAGGTCGAAATCGCGGCCTTCGCGCAGGAAATCGCCGTATCCGTACCGGGTGAATCGGCGCTGGTGCGCGGTAATCGCCATCACTCCGGTGCCGGGATCAACGGTGGCCTTTTCTTTGTCCCGAATCGTGGTCTGCTGGTAGGGCAGGCCCTGGTGCTCGGCCCAGTGCTTCGCGCCGAGCACAACAGGCTGGCCGGTCGCTCGCGCCACCTCCAATAGTCCTTCGTCGACACCTTTGGCGTGCATGTCGATCTCGACTCGGCGTCCGGCGCGGGCGACGCCGGCCATCGTGGTTCGCCAGAAGTCATGGCCGGGTTCTGGCACGCCACCTTCGTAGTGCACCCGGAAAGTGAGGCCATCGATGGACGGGCACTCGCGCAAGAGTTGGGCCAGCGCTACGGCGCAGTATTCGGCGTGCGTCTCGGGGGTCAATCCGACGATCGGGTGGCTCGGCCGGGAAGTGGGGCCTTGGTCGTACGCGTGATTCCACAGTCCAAGTTGGAAATGGATTCCGCGCCGCTTGGTCTCGTTGCTGATGAAACGCAATGTTTCGAGATTGCGATCCCGCTCATTGGCCGGAATGCCTTCGGCCCGGACGTCATAGCCGGGGACGTCGAGCAGGAATGGGTACGCGAAGCAGAAATAATTGTCGGTAGCCGGATTGTGCGGGTAGTTGTACGCCATGCCGAAAGCCAGTTGCAGCCGGTTGATTCGGTTGGTTGCCAGTTCGGTGAGATATTCGATCCAGAATGCGCGGTCGTGGAACCACGGGGTGTCCTCGATCTCCGAGACGAACACCCGGGAAATGCTGCGTACCGGCGTGGCCGGGGACTCGGTCAGCTCGGTCGTGGCGGCCAGTGTCGCAAGGGGATCGTTGGCGTAGGTGATCCGGTCAGCGAGTTCCAACAGGGCGTAGCTGAGTCCCCGCGCGTCCGCGCCGGTGGCCAGAATTGGACCGTCGCTGCCTTCGGGCCGGTGCAGCGCACATGACTCGGCCGCAGCGCCCGGATCGCCGGCAAACACGATGTGGACGTCGCCGGCGCCTTCTCCCGCCACGGTTATACCCGCGTTTCGCAACGCTTCCGTGAGGTGTTCGATCGCCCACTGGACGGGCGGTTCATTGGCGATCGGGTCCGTATTGTCGCGGGGGCCGATGATGACGGTTGAACCAGTAGCCGGGGTCGACTCGCTCACCGAAGCCAGATCCTCTCTGAAATTAGTCGATATCTGCAGCAGTAGGAGCTGTTGTGGCGACGCGAAAACCGTTGCGCCGCTTGCGTTTTCCGAAAGGTGGTCTTCTCTGGTGTCCGCGAGGGTAATCCGCAGCGTAGTTGGCGGTCAATCATCTGGTCCGGCCGAAATAGCCAGTAATTTTGAATTACGGAAACTCCTAGCTAGGCATGCTTCTGGGTGCAGGCCCGTCGCTCGGAGGTGTTGACGCGTGTGGGCGGTCACAGTACGATTGCCTAAATTGAAACGTCTATTCCGTAATTTGGAACACGTTGCAGGAGATGCGTTCCGCGATGACGCGGAGCATGCGGGGGAGTCGTCTGCGACCCCTTTCGACAGGCGTGCGGTGACCGGCGCACACATGATGGGCGGAGTGCAATTCAAGGAGGTCGGCCAATGTCGTTGCCCCCGCGAGCGAACAGCCAACCGAAATCGAGCAGAGGGTTCCCCGCTCGGCACTAACCTGATCTTTTCGCCCTAGGGGGTGTTGCTTAGGTCCTGGGCGCCGCGCAGCAGGCCGAGGATTTAAGCAACATGCCCTAGCGTGAGCAGCCGCGGTACCGGCGGCGTTGGAAGCTGCCGACAAGCCGGAGCTCAGCCGATGCATCCAATTCTCGTGAACAGAAGGCATGCCATCATGAGCCGAGCACTAACACGCCGGGATTTCCTCGCGTTGAGCGAAGCGGTCGCTGGCGCTTCGGTACTGGCCGGGTGCGGCTTTTTCTCCATGAGTCCGGGAAACCGGAACGTGGCGAACACCCACGGCGCCAACCCGAAGGAAGCTCCTATCCTCGCGCAACTGGTCAAGGACGGAAGTCTTCCGCCGCTGGGCAAGAGGCTGCCCGAACACCCGATCGTGATCAAGCCGGTCGTGGCGATCGGGAAGTACGGCGGGACGTGGCAGACCGGTGACGTGAGTCAGGACAACAGTTGGTGGTACGAGACGGTGACGTATGGCGGCCATCTCGTCCATTGGGATCGCCAGTGGAAGCGGGTAATACCGCACGTTGCCGAGTCCTTCACGGTCAACGCGGATGCCACCGAATACACCTTCCGGCTCCGAAAAGGCACGAGGTGGTCCGATGGCAGTCCGTTCACAGTGGACGACATCAGCTTCTGGCGGGACGCGCTCTATGCGAACAAGGAGCTGACCCCGGTCATCGACGAGCGGTTCGGGGACAAAGACAAACCCGTTGTGGTGCAGAAGCTGGACGACTATACGTTCAAGTTCGTTTTCGAGCAGCCACACGGCACGTTCCTTCAGGAACTGGCCTCCTGGCAGCCCGCTCTGCGCCCGCTTCCGCGCCACTACATGAAGCAGTTCCACAAGGACTACAACCGGAATGTCAGCGACGAGGTGAAGAAGGCCAAGGTATCGGATTGGACTGAGCTGTTCCTGGACAAGATGGACATGCTCAATAATCCGGACCTGCCAACCCTCAACGCGTGGACACCGATCAAGCCGTGGAGCAGCGGCGGTGTGCAGACTTGGCGCCGGAACCCGTACTATCCCGCGGTCGATACGGCCGGCAGCCAATTGCCCTATATCGACGAGGTCAGCTTCCAGTTTTTCAACAACGAACAGCCAATGCTGCTGGCGGCTGAGCACGGCGATATCGATCTGTACATGCGGGCCGAGGTCACCATCCCGACGAACAAGCCCGTCCTCGCGCTGTCGGAAGAAGCCGGCGCCTACAAACTCGTCGACGTCACCGATGGCCGGCACAATCAAATGGGTATCTGCTTCAACCTGACCCACAAGAACCCGGTGAAGCGGAAGATCTATCAGAACAAGGACTTCCGCATAGGACTGTCGTACGCCATCAACCGGCGCGAGATCATCAACGTCGTTTATGAGCGGCAGGGTGAGCCGCGGCAGACCGCTCCACGACCGGAGGCGCCGTTCTATGACCACACGATGGCGACCCAGTACACGACGTACGACCTCGACCTGGCCAACAAATACCTCGATAAGGCGGGCTTCTCGAAGCGGAACGCGCACGGGAAGCGGTTGGGCCCGGATGGCAAGCCCATCGTCGTCGCGGTATTGACGCAAACCAGGTATCCGACGTATGTCGATGCGTTACAGCTGATCAAAGATACCTGGGCCAAGGTAGGCGTCGAGATGCAGATCGATAACGTTGACTCGACTTTGGCCGGGAATCGCATTACCGCGAACGACTTCGACTGCACAGTGGACAGTGGCGAGCTCGGCTATCTCGACATGATTCAGTATCCGCGCTGGCTGTTCGCCTCGACGGGGTCGTCTTATGCCCCACTGTGGACGAACTGGTTCCTCGGGGCGACGCCGAAAGAAAAGCCACCGCCGTCGATGCGGAAACAGATGGACATCTGGAACAACGAGGTGTTCGGGACGGTGGACCTCACAGGGCAGATCGAGGGCATGCGGAAGATCGTGGCCATATCCCGCGAGGAGTTCTGGTCGATGGGGATCTGCCTGCCGACCGGCACCTTCGCTGTGGTCAAGGATCGGATGCGTAATGTTCCGGGCAACGATCAGATGTGGCTGGCATTTACCGCGCCTTACCCCGCGGTGGTGGATCCGGAGCAGTTCTATGTCGAGGACTAATCGGCAAGGGGTGCAGACGTGCTGACCTACACAGCCCGCCGACTGGCGTACATGGTGCCGACGGTGTTCCTGATCTCGGTGGTGGCCTTCGTCATCATTCAACTTCCGCCGGGTGATTACCTCACCACGCTGGTCACCCAGATGACCCAGCAGGGCGGAAACGTGGATCAGTCCCAGCTGGCGGCGCTGAAGGCCCGATACGGGCTGGGCCAGCCAATCTACGTTCAATATGGCAAGTGGATCTCAGGTATTCTGCTGCATCTGGATTTCGGCCAGTCCTTCGCATTGAACCGGCCGGTGTCATCGGTGATCTGGGAGCGGTTGCCGCTGACTGTGGTGCTCGCGGTGGCGACGCTTCTGTTCAGCTGGGCCGTGTCGTTTCCCATCGCCATCTATTCGGCGGTCAAGCAGTACTCGGCGGGTGACTACATTTTCACCACGCTGGGTTTCATCGGCTTGGCGATTCCGAACTTCCTGCTGGCTCTGGTGCTGATGTACATAGGGTTCAAATATTTCGGGCAGAGCGTGGGTGGTTTGTTGTCGCCGGAATGGCAGAGCGCGCCGTGGAATCTGGGCAAGATCGTCAACCTGCTGGAACACCTTTGGGTTCCTGTGGTGGTGTTGGGGACCAGCGGTACCGCTGGGTTGATCCGGGTCCTTCGGGCGCAGCTGCTCGACGAATTACGCAAGCCGTACGTGGTGGCCGCCCGGGCGCGGGGCGTACCGGAACGGAAGCTGTTGCTCAAGTATCCCTTACGGGTGGCGATAAATCCGTTCATTTCGACGGTCGGCTGGGTGCTACCCACACTGGTATCCGGGGAAGTCATCGTCGCCCAGGTATTATCGCTGCCCACGACCGGTCCGCTGATCGTGAGTTCGTTGACCAGCCAGGATATGTATCTGGCCGGATCGCTGATCCTCATCGTGTCGGTGTTGACGGTAATCGGCACGCTGATCTCCGATATCTTGTTGGCCTGGATCGACCCGCGCGTGCGGCTGCGATACCACTGAGAGCGGCGGTGAAGCAATGACAGAGCCCGCGCCATTCGAGACCTCGGGCACCGGGGCAACAGATTCATTGACGCTTGAGCCCACCCAGCCAAGCTCACCGAACAAGATCTACACGGCCAAACAATGGACGCTGATACGTAAGGCGTTCTTCAAACACAAGCTGGCCGTGATCGGACTGTTCGTGACGGTGGCGATCTATTTCGTTGCGATCTTCGCTGGATTCCTGGCGCCATTCACCGCATCGAAGTTCAACGCGAACTATGTCTATGCGCCGCCGCAGCGTCTGCACGTCGTCGACCGATCCCACGGTGGCTGGGACTGGGGCCTTTACGTATACGGGTACAAGTCGACGCAAGATCCTAAGACGTTGCAGTTGAAGTACAAGCCGGACCCCGCGAAGAAGATCCCGGTGGGCTTGTTCGTTCACGGGTCGAAGTACAAGGTATTCGGCTTGATCCCCACCGACATCCATCTGATCGGCCCGGTCGATCAAAAACAGCCCATGTACCTGCTGGGCGCGGATCGCAACGGTCGAGATCTGCTGTCCCGGATGATCTATGCGACCCGAATATCCATGTCGATCGGTCTGGTCGGTGTCGCCATCGCGTTGGTGCTCGGGCTCGCGCTCGGCGGAGTGTCTGGCTATTTTGGCGGCAAGGTCGACACGCTCATTCAGCGTCTCGTCGAATTCTTCATGTCAATTCCCACGCTGCCGCTGTGGCTCGGCCTGGCCGCCGCGCTGCCCGGTGGTTGGGGACCGCTCAAACGCTATTTCGCGATCACCATCATCCTGGGGATCGTCGCCTGGACGAGCCTCGCGCGGGTAACCCGCGGGCGTTTTCTGTCGCTGCGCGAGGAGGCTTTCGTCACCGCCGCCGCGTTGGATGGCAATTCCCACTCGCGGCTGATCTACCGGCATATGCTCCCGTCGCTGACCAGCTACGTCATCGCGCACATGACGCTGGCGATTCCCGGGATGATCCTGGCCGAGACATCGCTGAGTTTCCTTGGTCTGGGTCTGCAGCCACCTGTGGTCAGTTGGGGCGTCCTGCTGGAAGATGCCCAGAATGTGCGGGTTGTATCCACCGCGCCATGGCTTTTGTTACCCGGAGTCGCGGTCACTATCGCGGTCCTCGCACTCAACTTCCTCGGCGATGGTCTTCGTGACGCCGCGGACCCGTACCGGCGCTAGGGGTCGACGATGGTTGGAGGGGATTCGCTGATGACGCAGCCCGATCCACTGCTGCGGGTCGAAGGCCTCAAGACCCATTTTTTCCTGGACGAAGGTACGGTGCGCGCCGTCGACGGCGTGGATCTGACCGTTATGCCAGGCACGATCGTCTGTGTGGTGGGCGAGAGCGGGTGCGGCAAATCGATCACCGCTCGTTCGATTCTCGGCCTGGTCGAAGCACCAGGTCGGGTAGTGGCCGGCCATATCTGGTGGAACCCGGCAATGGCGCGGGATCGCTCGCCGGTGGCGGAGCGAGGTCCGCGTCGTGGCCACCGGGCGGGGAAAAGCCATGGTGGGCGGGCCGACCTGACGGCGCTGGAGCCCCATAGCGAGCAGCTGCGCCAGATTCGCGGCAACGACATTTCGATGATCTTCCAGGAACCAATGGCTTCGCTGTCTCCTATGTACACAGTCGCCGCGCAGCTGACTGAGGCGATCCGGCTGCATATGCCCATGAGCAAGCAGGAAGCGTTCGATCGCGGCGTTTCGTTATTGAAGCGCGTCGGCATTCCGCGCCCTGAGCAGCGGATGCACGCCTACCCATTTCAGCTCTCCGGCGGCATGTGCCAGCGGGTGATGATTGCGATCGCGCTGTCCTGCTCGCCCAGCCTGCTGATTGCTGACGAACCAACCACGGCGCTGGATGTCACCACGCAGGCACGCATCATCGACCTCCTCACCGAGCTGCAGGCCGAAACGGGAATGGCGATCATGTTCATTACCCACGACATGGGCGTGGTCGCCGAGATCGCCGATGAGGTAGTCGTCATGTACCTGGGTACGGTGGTCGAGCGGGGGAGCGTCGAGGAAATATTCCACGACCCCAAACACCCTTACACACAAGGGTTGCTGAGGTCGATCCCCACGATGGGACGGGGCAGCCGGCAACGCCTGACGAGTATCCAGGGTCAGGTCCCGCACCCGCTCAACCGACCCAGCGGCTGCCCGTACCATCCGCGCTGCGACCGCGCGGTCGCCGGCGTATGCGACGTCGCTGATCCACCCACAGTGAATCTCGAGCGCGGACGTCAGGTCCGATGCGTCTTATATGACTCCGACCAGCGAGTGGCGCCATCGTCGTCCGCCGACGCCGGCAATAGGGACCAGCCATGACCAATACCCACACAGTTGACGCAGCCGAAACCCTGTTGGACGTACAGAATCTGTCGATGCAATTCCCGGTGCGCGGACGCGGCATGTTGGCCCGCACCACGGGATACGTGCAGGCCGTCGGCGGGGTCGACCTGAGCATCAGGTCGGGCGAAGTTCTCGGGCTCGTCGGCGAGTCAGGCTGCGGCAAAACCACGCTCGGCAAGTGCATCGTCGGGGAGATCCGACCCACGGGCGGCAACGTCTATTACCGGGATTCCGACGGAACCTCCGTCGATCTCACCGCACTGAACAGCAAAACGTTACGCAAATACCAGCGGCATATCCGGGTCATCTTCCAGGACCCATTCTCCAGCCTCAACCCACGT
This sequence comes from Mycobacteriales bacterium, assembly GCA_040414495.1. Classification (GTDB taxonomy): domain Bacteria; phylum Actinomycetota; class Actinomycetes; order Mycobacteriales; family QHCD01; genus DATAVB01. The sequence continues at coordinate 46,941 of JBEDUI010000258.1, read as the reverse complement.
ATGACCGTCGCGCAGATCGTAGGCGATCCGCTGAAAGCCCACGGGATCGCCAAAGGATCCGAGCTCGAGGACCGGGTCGCCACGGCGCTGCGTCTGGTTGGGCTGTCGCCGGGATATATGCACCGCTTTCCGCACGCCTTTTCTGGTGGCGAGCGGCAACGCATCAACATCGCCCGCGCGCTGATCCTCGATCCGCAACTGGTCATCGCCGACGAGGCCGTCTCCGCGCTCGACGTCTCCATCCGGGCCCAAATCCTGAACCTGCTTCGGGATCTGCAGGACGAACTGAACCTGACGTACCTGTTCATCTCACACGATCTATCGGTCATCGAGAGCATTTGTGACCGCGTCGCGGTGATGTACCTGGGCAAGATCGTGGAACTGGCCGATACCGACGCGATCTATCGTTCACCGCAACACCCCTACACCGAGGCGCTCCTGTCCGCGGTGCCGCGCGCCGACCCGCGCCTGCGCGGCACCGGCCGACGAATTCGTCTCTCAGATGACTTTCCCGACCCCAGCAACCCACCGCCGGGCTGCCACTTCCACACCCGCTGCCGATACGCCGACCTGGAGCGTTGTCGGGCTGAAATCCCACAGCTACGTGTGATCGCGGGCCAGCACCAGTCCGCCTGCCACCTCACCGAAGAACTCACCCTCGCCGGCATCACGGCACCAACAGAATCGGCGCCGGTCGTCGACTGATACGTTTCTTACTGGATCCAGTCCGATTCCGGCGCTCGACTCGGCGCGCTGTGACCGATATCGGCGCGGAGTAATCAGCGTACGGTCGAATCTTTCTCAATGCCCAAGGTGGCGATGGCATTTCGCCGGCAATGTCAACCTTGACAGTCCTATATCGTAGACGTAGCGTGCCGGACACCACTTTCCGCTACAGGGCAGTTCACTCGTTTGGAAGCAGCACAGTCAGTAGCTGACAGCGCGAGGAGGACGATCTGTGAAAACCCAGAATCACCTGTCCCGCAGGGGTTTTCTGTATGGCACGGCGTTTGCGGCGGGGTCGATGGCTCTGGCTGCCTGCTCGAGCGACAAGAAGAAGACGACGGCCGATAGCGGCGGCGCCAGCACCAAGAAAGGTTCGGCCACCACTCCGCTGAAAGCACCGACGAAATATCAAGAGGCGCCGTCGCTGAAGAACAAAGGGCTGCCACCGGTTGCCCAAAGGCTCCCCGATAATCCGTACGTCATACCGCACCGCTGGCTCGAGCCGGGAAAGTACGGCGGCACGCTGAACATGGCGGTGTTCAGCACGACCGGCATGGGCAGCGACGCGACCTGTTACGAGTTCTTCTACGGTCCGGCCCCATTGCGTTGGCTCAATGACGGCCTGGACGTCGGGCCGGGGCTGGTGGACAAATGGAGCTCGAATGCTGACGCGACGGAATGGACGGTGCACTATCGCACCGGACTGAAATGGTCGGACGGCCACCCGGTCACTGTCGACGACGCCATCTTCTGGTGGGAAGACCTGGTGCTCCCGGGGCACGATGCGCTGACCCCACCGCTGGGCATGCTGTCCGCGGCCGGAAAACCCTGTCAGATGACCAAGGTGGATCCGCAGACGCTCAAGCTCTCCTACGATTCCCCGCAACCTGGACTTCCGCTCTATCTGGCGACCGGAGTCACCGGCCACATGTCGGTGATGCCGAAACACTATTTGAAACAATTCCACCCCAAATACAACTCCTCGGTCCCGAAGGACTGGGACTCGGTCGGCGGGTTGTGGGAGCAAAAGTCGAAGTGGATACGGAATCCGGCCTGTCCGACGCTCTCCGGGTACAAGTGCAAGTCGTTCGACATCAACAAGGGCGTCGTTCTGGAGCGAAACCCGTATTACTACGCCGTCAACGCGAACGGTGACCAACTCCCGTACATCGATACGATTTCGATCAACTGTGTCCAGAACAGCCAGGTGATCAAGCTCCAGGTCTCGCAGGGCAAGATCGACTACTGTCACGGGCCGTTCAACCAGATCGACCTCTCCGATGTCGCCACGCTCAGCCGCTCGAAGGAAAGCGGCAACTACCGGATTCTGCTGTGGGAGAGCGGTTCGGGCACCGGAGACATGTTCTTCCTCAACTACGACTACATAGCGACCGACAAGAAATACGGGGAACTCTTCCGCGACAAGCGTTTCCGGCAGGCGATCTCGCACGCCTACGACCGGACGACCGCGCGCAAGACGCTCTATTTCGGCACGGGCGATCTGACGACGGGCTCGCTCGGGCCCAAGGCACCCGAATTCAACACCAAGCCTTCCGGTCCTTCGCTCTACAAGCAATGGCGTGATTCGTACGTGAAACACGACCCGGCGAAAGCGAAGTCGCTGCTAGCGGACCTCGGCCTCAAGGACAGTAACGGCGACGGTTACGTCGAGTTCCCGGACGGATCCAAGCTGACGATATTGGTGCCGTACTCCGCGGATATGAGTCAGACCGGGAACACCCACGACGACCAATTCGTGGCCGACATGAAAAAGGTCGGCCTGCACATGCAGCGGACGCCCGTGCCACCGGCGTCCTTCGCCAACCAGTGGACGTCGGGCAAGCTGATGTCCCGCACCAACTGGGAGGTGAGCAACGGAAGCCTGCTCGTAGCGGCCTATTGGCTGCTGCCGCTCGAGAGCGCCCGCTGGGCTCCGTTGGAGGGAATGATGTACGCGGTGACCGGCACCGCCGATGAAAAGAAGGAGCTCGATGTGCCGCCGATCAAGCGCCATCCTCCGCGGATGGCGCCTGACCCGGGCGGACCGGTCGAGAAAATGTGGAAACTCTACAACGCGGCCAAGCGTGAGCCGGACGCGCTTAAACGGACGCAGCACTTCTGGGACATCATCAAGGTGCACATCGAGGAAGGCCCGTTCTTCATCGGGGTGGTCACGAACTATCTGCAGCCGGTCATCGTGAACAACGACCTACGAAATGTGCCGACTCGCGAGAACCTGGCTCAAGGGGGTCTGGTCAACGACTGGGAACTGCCCTGTCCCGCTGTCTACGACCCGGAAACGTACTACTGGACCGACCCCTCGAGCCACAACACGTAGGGCGCAGCGGGTCGGGTCGGGCCGGTCCCAGGATGCTGGCGGCGTCCTGGGACCGAAGCCTCAGTGACCTGAATGCGAGTCGGCGAACGCTTTTTCGTACTCTCCGCGCATCGCGTCGCCGGCCTGTTGCCGCCAATCCTTGACGATGCTGTCCCACTCACTGAGCTTACGCCGCCCCTGAATGATGTCGGACTGCGCGTTCAACAGCGTCGTATTGGCGGTCGCGCCCTTGGTCTCCAGCGTTTCGGAGTACAAGCCCCACGTAGGATTCGCCACGCCCGTCGGCAACACCTTGCTCAAATAGTCATGCTCGGCCCGGACCGCGGCTTCGTTGCCAGGAACGTAGATATTCACGTACTCCTGGGATCCACAGTAGAGCAGACCCTGTGGGTATTCGCTTGTCGCGCCCGGCGTCGGTACCGGGTCGGGCCCTTTCAAGGTGTAGTCGGCGCCGGCGGCGCCATAGTTCATCGTGACGTACTCCTTGGTGCCGAACGGCGCCGCGAAGAAGTCAAGCACGCGCAGAATTTCCTTGACCCGGTCCGGCTTGGCTTTCTTCAAACCGGCATAGGCACCGTAACCGGAAACACTGAGCTGCTTGATCGCCGGGCCACCGCCATCCCACTTCGGCAAGGTGACAACGCCGATGTCCCACTGGGGGTAGGTTTTCGCGTAATTCGGCCAACCGGCGATGTTCTGAAAATAGATCGCGGTAACGCCGCCGGACCACCAGGTGAAGTTCTCGCCTGGGTTGGTGAACGAGTCCGGGTGCACGCAGCCGGACTTCCACAGGTTGGTCACCTGCTCGAGCGCGGCCTTCATCTGATCGGTCTCATTCACCGATGTGAGCTTGCCCCCGCTCTCCTTCCAGCCGTTAGGCGCGCCCATCATCTCCAGCATCGCCGCCAGAATCCAGCTGTTGGGCTGCTCGCCAATCGCGTACTTGCCCCGCTTGGAATCGGTCAGCGCTTTGCACAGGTCAATGAAGTCCTGGCCGCTTTTGACCTCGGGGGAGTTACTGCCGATGCCAAACTTCTTCAGCAGATCGCCGCGGGTGCTGGCGATGCTGCCGGCATTGGAACGTGCCTGCGGAATACCCCAGATCCGGCCGTTGACCGTACAGATCTGCCACGCCGCGGTGGGGATCGAGGCCAGGCCCGGATAGTCCTTCACCTTGTCGCCGGAAATGAAATCCGACAGGTCGGCGAATTCCTTCTCCAGCACCTGCGGCATATTCGCGACGGTCTGGACCTGCACCACGTCCGGAATATCCCCGCCCGCCACCGCCACCTGGAATTTCTGGGTGTAATCGGCCGACGGCGTCGTGTTGACGTTGAGGGTGGTGTGCGTTGCCTCGTTGAGCGCCTGCCACCACTTGTTGCGACCCTGCGGCTTCATCACCGAATCGGCCTGCAACATGAAGCTGATTGACCCGCCGTTGGCCAACGGATGTTTGATGAACGACGGCGGGTTGGCCGGGTAGTGGAAATAGCCCGCTGGGATGCCGTGATCACCGGCCGGCAGGTCAGGTTTGGAGGCTGTGTACGGAACATACGTCGGTGGCTTAACGGCTTTCTTGTTTGCCGCGCTGCTGCCACCGCCGCCGCCGCAGGCTCCCAGCGTGGCCGTAGCGACCGCCACGCCCGCCGCTCCGGTCAGGAAACGACGGCGATCAAGGGTCGAGCCGCTGTTGTCGTGATCTGTCATCGGACCTCTCATCTCTGTCAGTACAGGCAGTCCTGTGGATAGCTGGGGAGTTCAGCCTTTGACGGCCCCGATCATGACTCCCTTGGTGAAGTGACGCTGCAGGAACGGATAGACCAGGGCAATCGGCACGAGCGAAATGACCAGGATCGCCATCTGCAGCGACTGCTGCGGTGGCGGTGTTGTCGAGCTGAGCGAGAGCTGATCGACACCGAGCGTGGAATTGTTTACCACGTACGTCCGTAGCACCAACTGCAACGGCCACTTGGAATTGTCATTGAGATACAGCAGAGCGTGAAAGAACGAGTTCCAGTAGCCAACCGCGTAAAACAGCCCGACGACAGCCAGTACTGCCTTGGACAATGGCAGGACGACGCGGCAGAGCGTCGCCAATTCGCCCGCGCCGTCGATCCGGGCGGCGTCGAGAAGCTCGCGGGGCAGCTCCATGAAGAATGCCCGCATGACGATCACATTGAAACCACTGACCAGCACCGGCAGGATGAGCGACCAGTACGAGTTCAGCAGGTGCAGTTCCTTCACCATCAGATAGGACGGGATTATTCCCGGTGTGAAGAGCAACGTGAACAGAACGGCCAACAGCATCGGCTTGCCGGCGAACGAGCCGGGGCGGGAGAGCGAATAGGCCAGCAGAGCCGTGCAGGTCAGGGATAACGCCGTACCGACGACCGTGATCGAGATCGAGATGACCAGTGAACGGGTTACCACACCGCCGGCCAGAATCGCGCGATAGGCGTCGAGCGTGGGGTGGCTGGGCCACAATACGAGGCCGCCGGACCGGCTCACCTGCGCGGTGTCGGCCAGGCTGGTGGAGATCACAGCGACAAACGGGCCGAGGACAATCAGACAACACACCGCCAACAGCACGCCCTTCGCAGCGCGCGATATCAATGTCGGCGCCGGTAAACCATTCTGCTTTCGGCGCGGTGCGCCACCGCGCGGACCGGCCCATCGTGGAACCGCCGAGGTCGAAGCGCTCATGACTGATAGATCCCCCTTTCGCCAAAGACGTGGGCGAGTTTGTTGGCCGCCAAGACCAAAGCCACGCCCAGTAGGCCTTTCACCAGCCCGACCGCGGCCGATACGCCCCAGTTCCCGGCCAGGATTCCGTTGTTGTAGACGTACGTATCGAGCACCTCGCTCGCATTCGTTCCGACCGCCTGCTGCTGCAGCACGATCTGCTCAAATCCCACCGTCAGAATGTCGCCCAGCCGCAGAATCAGGATGAGCACGATGACGGACCGGATGCCGGGCAACGTGACATGCCAGAGCTGCCGCCAGCGAGACGCGCCGTCGACGCCCGATGCCTCATAGAGCTGAATGTCGATATGGGACAGTGCGGCCAGAAAGAGAATCGTGCCCCAGCCGGTGTCCTTCCAGATGACCTGCGACGTGAGCAGCTCTTTGAAGAGGCCGGAATTGCCGATCAGGTGAATGCCGGAGTGCCCGTGTTGGCGCAACCAGTTCGATAGCAGGCCGGCGTTGCCGAGCATCTGCTGGAAGATCGCGACCACGATGACCCACGACATGAAGTGGGGGAGATAGAGAATGTTCTGCACCAGCCGCTTCAGCCGTTCACTCAACAGGCTGTTGAGCATGAGCGCGAGGCAGATGGGCGCCGGAAAGACAAAAATCACCTGGAGGGCGGTGATGATCAGCGTGTTCTCCAGCGCATTGAGGAACGCTGGATCACCGCCCAAAATGATGTCGAAATTGTCCAGGCCGCTCCACGGCGAGTCGCGGATCCCCAGGAACGGCTGGTAGTTCTTGAATGCGATGACGTTGCCCAATAGCGGGATGTAGCTGAACAGCAGAATCGCGAGCATGCCCGGCGCACCAAAGAGCAGCAGCCAGCGGTCCCGCTTCGCCCGGCCGATCCAGGACAGGCGCTTTCGGGTGGGGGCCGTAAGGCGATCCGGAGCAGTGGATGTGGAACTCACAGCGCCTCGCGTTCGCGCTGCTCGATCAATGGCGGCTGCCAACCTGCACTGCGATCGAGCTGCATATACCACCACCGCGTGTGTGGACCGGTCGCCGTCGATATCAGGGTCAAACCGCCGGTGCTGCCCTCATGCCGGACGAGGTCGTGCGCGCTCAGCGGGCCGAGCGACGTGCCGAGCCATACAGCTCGGTGCAGGTCGCAGAGCCGAGCCCAGCCCGAATGCACGGCCCAGGCCAGTCCGTTGCCCCCGAGCCAGTGGGTGTGCACCACCGCATCGGACGCGATTCCCTGCACCAGATCACGAATCGCGACCTGGTCATCCCGCAGCCACACATCACGCTGAATGCGTGCTGTCGCCGGCAGACCCTCGTAGCAATCGGTCAGGTCAATCGCGAGGTGCCCGTCGCAGGCAGCGAGAACGCGGCTGCGCCGGGCCGTCTGTGGCCGGCCGTCGATGACCGGTGCATTGTGCGCCTGCGGGCCGAGCGTGAAATCCCGTTCCGCGCCGTGGCGATATTGCTGGTATCCGGGATCACTGATCCAAAATCGGGAATCCCAGCCCAGAACGATATGCCCGCCATCGTGGTGCAGGTGTCCCATCTGCGTCCGGGCGGCCGACATGGCCACGGCCACGGCATCTGATTCCCAGCCGGCGCTGCGGGTGCTCAACGCGGCGTGGTGCGTTCGCGTGCCAGCGGGCGGCATCGGTCCGCTCGGGTGCGCCGCCAGCGTCCTGGCGATCGGCAACGCGGCCGCGGGTAGGCGGTGCAACGGGAATCGTCGGATCCACGCCGCCATCTCACCGTCGTCGTACCACTGCGCGATGCGAACGATTACCGCCGCCCAGAACGTCATTTCCGGCTCGGTGTCGCCCAGGGGCGCGGCCAGATCGGGCCGGCCCGGCAACGTCAATTCGGCCCAGGAGCGCGCCGTGGCCAGCAATTCGGCCCGCGCGGCATCGCGCAATTCCGGCCCGGCGGCGCTTGATTCCAACCACGCGCAGGCGTGATACAGCAGATAACCGTCGTAGCCGACGCCCTCGGAATGTCCCCGCTCGCGAGCCGCCAACCAGCTGCGAAATGCCTGTACCGCGGCAGACCGGAGCTCGTCGGCCAGATCGTCGTCAAGCACCTCGGCCAGCTGCGCGCCCCGCAGCAGGGTGATCATCCTGATGTTGTGCAATGACTCGGCGGCCGGCTCGTCCCGGTGCCACGGGCCGATGCTCGTGGTCAACAACCGCCGGGCCGCGCCGAGTGCCGCCGCATACGCGGCCGGTTCCGATCCGGCATTGTGGGACAGGAATTCGGCCAGCGCGCCGGCAAGTGTCGCGGTGATGAGTCCGGCCCGGCCCTCGTCGGCATCGAAGGTGCTCCAGCCGTCCAGCCCGGCCAGCTCAGGCCACAGCAGGGCCCCCGCCGCCTGGTCGCCCAGCTGCTGAGCGCTGTGCAGGGTGTGCCAGCGTTCCTCCAATTCCCAGCCCAACCAGATCAACCACGGGTACTGCCGTATGCCGGGTATTGGTCGCGGGAAATCGACCGGGCGCGTGTCGACCGGAAGCGGAAATGTCAGGCGGTAGCCCACGCGGTAGTAGTCGACCGCGATCTCGGTCGCGGCCAGCGCGGAATCGGCCCGGCTTCGCATCTGTGCGTCCACATCGGAGCGACTCCAGGGCCGGCTGTCTTGCGGCGGATGGCTCGACCCGCCCCGCCGGCTGCCCAAGGCGATCGCGGTGGACAAGGTCGAACGGCTGCTGCGGGCGGCCGGCTCCGGCGAATTGGTGCTACTGCGGTCTTCCACGCCGACTCCAGATGAGCTTTGGACACGATACGAACGACACCTCGTTACGGCCCCAGCCGCAACATCACGTCCCAAGGTCGCGCAGGTGTGCCGCCCGCATTGCGTGCAGACGTTTGCACGGCGTCGTTACGCCTGTCAAGGACTAAACCTCGCCGGGCGTTGTCCGAGCTCCGATCACCATGTCTGCTTACGGTCTGGACCGTAAGTGTGCGATGATCACATGTTCGCTGAACGGGAAGACCACTCCAGCCGGACCGCACATAATCTTACGGCGGGCTCGATTGCTATAGATAGAATTTCCAGCCCATTTCTTGACGATCGACTCATTATGTCATTTATTTCGCGGGTGCCGTGTCCCCCCTCGATGACGCCGGCTGCCAGGAACGCCTACTTGGCGTTCTTGGCCCAGGGCTCGTTGGTCCAACTGTTGTCCTGTACGGCCTGCACCTCTGCTTTGGTCCACATGTCCTCGAGGTGAGACTGTTCGGCGCTCATGTTCTTTGACCCGAGGAGATAGCCGTCGTAGAGGCTGACGTTCGTCACCCCGGGCGGACCCTGCGGGATGCCACCGACCTTCGGTGCCTGGCTCCATGCTCCCTTGGCGAAGCCCTGCATTTCCGTGGGAATACGGGCGTCGGTCACCGCCGGTATGGCACCGGTCTCGTTCAACCACTGCTGGATGTTCTTTCCCACGCTCATCCATTGGAGGAATTTGATGGCTGCCTTCAGCTTGTCGCCATTGGTCTTGGCCGGAATCATGTAGCTGGTCCCGCCCGTGCTGATCCCGAACTGCGCCGGAGTGTTGGTCGCCAGTGGACTCGATGCCGTGGTGATGGTGGGGAATGGCATGCTGGCAAAGGAGAACTTCACCCCGGTCAGCGCCGCGGGCGCGTAGTCGGTGCCCCAGGCCATCGCTGCTGTGCCGGAGGCGAAGTCCTTGATGTTGGCCATCGCGCCGGAGGTTCCGGTGATACCGGACCAGTTCTTGGTCACGCACTTGTCGTAAAACTGTTTGAGTAGCTTGAGGGACTCAGTGACCTCAGGTGTCTTCGAGGTGACCTGTTTGCTGAGGATCGCCTTGGCCCAGTCCTTGCTCGTCAGCTGGGGATTGCTGCCGGACTTTCCCGCGGCGTCATAGGCGTTCATCTGGCCGTAATACTTCGCCAGCATCATGTACGCGATCGTGTTGAACGTCCAGCTGGTGCCGATGAGGGAATCGTCCATGGCGAAGGGGGTGTAGCCCGCGGCCTGCAGTTTGCCGCAGGCGGTCATCAGGTCGGCGAACGTGCTGATCGGTGCCTGCACGCCTGCCTTGCTGAATGCGTCTTTGTTGTAAAAGACGCCGGCCTCGAACAGGTTGAATGGCATCCAATCGACGTGCCCGGCCGGGTCGATCGATTTTTCCAGGCTGTAGTGCTCGGGATCGAACTGATTGATCCACTGCTTGTTTCCGGGCACATATGGGTTGGGCTTCTTCAAGTCCGCTTCGAGGTGGTAGACCATGTAGGGCTTGTACGACGCCTGATTGAACACCAATTCCGGCGCCGTCCCCGCCGCCAGCTGGGTGGACTCGGTCTGGTTGAACTGGCTCAGTGGCAGGACAACGGTCTTGATTTTGATTTTGGGGTTGGCCTGCTCGAATTTGGCGATCAGCTTGTCCCACGCGGGTCCGAACGACGAACCGGAGCTGGTCCACTGGTTGGGGCCTTCGAGCGTGATTGTGGTAACGCCGTTCGCCGAACCGCCGCCCGAGGAGGAGCAGGCGGTCAAAGCGAGTGCGGCGCCGAGCATCGCCGCGAGGCCTATACGGCAAGGCTTGAGCAGTGTCATCGCGAGCCCTTTCCGCTACTTGGTTCCGCCGGGCACGCCGCCCTGGATGCCGGCGAGGAAGTACTTCGACAGGAATGTGAAAAGCAGGAGCAGTGGTATCGAGGCGAGCGTGTAGCCGGCGAACAGCGGTCCCCATTGCGTCGCGTTCTGGCCCTGGAAGAACGACAGGCCAACCGAAATAGTGCGCAGATTGTTGTCGGTGATGGTCAGCAACGGCCAGAAGAACTCGTTCCACACGCCGATCACCGTCACCAGCGCGACCGTCCCGATGACCGGCAGTGACAACGGCAGCATCACGTTGCCGAACATTCGCATTCCGCCGGCGCCGTCGACCCGAGCCGCGTCGAAAAGCTCCTGGGGGATGCCCTCGACGTACGTTTTGATGAGGATCGTGGCGAGCACCGTGCCGCCGGCCACCTGCGGGATCACCAACACTATCCGGGTGTTGAGGATCCCGAATTCCCGCGCCAGCACGAAAAGCGGGATCAAGCTGGAGATGCCGGGCACCATCAGCAAACACGCGATCAGACCGAACAGCACGTTCCGACCGAAGAATTCATACCGGGCAAAGACAAATGCCGCCGTCGAGGCGAGCAGCACTATCCCACCGATCGACACCGCGGCGACAATCACGGTCGTCACGAAGTACGGCTCGACCTGTCGCCATGCCGTCGCATAATTTCCCCACCGCAGCGGCCAGGTCGGCATCCAGTAGGAGTCGTAGAATTGCTGGTTCGTTTTGAACGACGCGACAAACATGAACAGGAACGGAAACAGGCTGAGGAAGACCAGCACCGAGAGGACCGCGCCAACCGCGAGCTGGCCCGGTTTTGCCTTACGCCGCCGTGGATATGCCGACGAAGGACGCGGCGGGGGAGCGGCCCGCTCCGGCACCAGGACGTCCGCCTCAGAGGGATGCGACATTGCCCGTGTCCTTCCGTCGCACCAGCACCGCCGCGGCGGAGAACGCCAGCGTGATGACGAACAAGACCGTCGACAGTGTCGCGGCATAACCCCACTCCTGGCCCTGGAACGCGACTCCCAACATCCGCAGTACCGGCACTTGCGTCGCATCATCCGGCCCACCCTGGGTCACCAAATATGCGGCAAACCCGTACTGCAGAACGCTGATTGTCGCCAGAAAGAACAGCAGTCGGATCTGGCGGGTCAACAATGGCAGGTCGACCGACCAGAACCGGCGCAGCCGCCCGGCACCATCGAGCGCGGCCGCCTCGAAGATCTCGGCCGGGATGTTCTGCAATTGGGAGAGGAAGATCAGGAACGGTAGCGACGCGATCCACGGAAATCCGATCGCCAATAGCGCCGGCAGCGCCGTATTCGGCTCACCGACCCAGTTGTGTTGCAGCGAGCCGAGCCCGATCGCCTTGAGGAACCGGTTGATGACGCCGTTGTTTGGGTCGTACATGAACGACCACACGAGAACGGTCACAACGCTGGGAAAGGCCATCGGGGTGATCAGCAGTGTGCGAAATACGAATTGTGCTCGCTGGCTGCGCAAGGTGATGACCAATTCGGCCGCGAGCATCGGCAGAGCCCACATCACGGTGACGCTGACGGCGAAGATGATTCCCAGGTTTCGGAACGACTTCCACCACAAATCGTCCGACAGCATTGTCCGGTAGTTGGCCAGACCGACGAACGACGAGGAGAACCCTGGCCTCCAGTCATAGAAAGAGTGGAAGATCCCGCTGATGGCTGGGTAATAGGCGAACACGCCGAGTACGGCGAACGTCGGTAGCAGGACGAGGTAGACGTACCAAGGGAACCGGGTACGACGACGCGGCCTGCGCTCAGAAAGCGCTTTCCTTGCCATCGCACCATCGACGGATTGCTGCGCCATCCGCATTCGGTCCTCTCGCCGCATGACCCACCGTCCAACTGATCTGACGGTGGCGATGGGTTTCTGCCCAGCCCGCACTCTGCTCCGCGCGGTTTCTTTGTCGACTCTGCGTGCCGGAATTCGTAACGGTTGCGGCCGACATTGTCATGACGACCGCCGGTACACAGACCACCGGCTCGTACATTCCGCCGGTGCCCGTACTGTTTCGCATGTCTCTGATTGCGAAGAGGCTAGAATTAATACATCAATGTGTCAAGAGCATGTCAGCGGCGAGGAGGGTCGATGTCTGGACCGTTGTGCTCGGGAAGGCGGCGATGAAAAACAAGCACCAACCAGGCGTTCCGTTGCACCAACAGGTGCGGCAGGCGCTGCTGGAGGCCATCGGGCGCGGCGAGTACACGCCGGACGCGCCGTTCATTACCGAGCGCAAGCTCTGCGAACAGTTTGGCGTAAGCAGCACAACCGCGGTGCGGGTTCTCAACGACCTGGTGGCCGACGGCGTTCTGGTCCGCCGGCGCGCCCGGGGTACTTTCGTCGCCGAGCCAAGGCCGTCGGCCCCTGGCCCCGGCCCCACGACCAGCTCAGCCAATACCATCGCGTGCATTCTGCATGGACACGGTCGCCACGAAACCCGAATCCTCGCGGGCGTCGAGGACGCATGCGCCGAACTCGGCTATCGCATGTTCCTGCGATACAGCGCCGGTGTGCCAGAGCAAGAGGACGCCGCTCTGCGCAGCGCGATCGAGGCCAACGCGAGCGGCATCGTGCTGTATCCGGTCGAAGGCTCGGCCAATCCGAGCGGTTTGGCCGAGGCCCGCCGAGCTCAGGTGCCTATTGTCACGGTCGACCGGTATCGGCCGGACGTACCGACCGACGCTGTCATCGCCGACAACCTGGCCGTGGGATACGACGTCACAAAACAATTGATCCAGCTTGGCCACGAACGGATCGCCACGCTGTGGAATGAAACCGAGTGCACCAGCGTCCGGGATCGGCTCACCGGCCATATTCACGCGCTCAACGACAACGGCATACCGGTGCGCCCCGAACTCACGGTGCTGCGTCCGTACGTGAAACATTCCGCGCATTCGGGAACGGTCGAGGCGCTGCTCAAGATGTCCAGACCGCCGACCATTCTCTTGTGCAGCAATGGTTATGTATTGGCCCAAGTGGCCGAGGATCTGGTCGCTATGGGCATGAGCGTTCCGGGCTCGGTTGATCTGGCCGGCATGGACGACGCCGGTCCGTTCGACATTCTTCCCCTGACGGCCGTGGCCGGTGTCCTGCCGTCACAACAAATGGGGCAGGATGCGATGCGGCTCCTGCATGCTCGCATCAGCGGCCAGGGGGATAAGCACGATGTCGAGCACAAAATCCTTCCCATTGAAATCCGCACCCGGGCTTCCGCGCCCGGGCATCTGCGCGTAGTAGCTGACCAATGATCGCTCCGTCTTGGGTAGCGCGGACCGCGGGCCGGAATCGGAAATGACATTGTCGGCGATTGCCAATACGGCGGGCAGCGCTTAATGTTTCCGGAGCATCAACGTGTGAATGTGGCTGCTGCGTCACCAAGGCCGCTCGGGAAATAGCCCCGCGAGATTTTGACGCACCGACCACAACCAGCCCATGGCATGTCCGCCGCACAAGGGGATCGGTGATGATCAATATGGCTCGCGGTGTTTCGCGTCGGAGGTTCCTGGTTCAGGCAACGCTCATCGGCTCAGCCGTGGCGGCGGGCACGGGCATTCTGTTGCCAGGAACGGCCGGGGCCGCCAAATCAGCGGCCAAGAAACTTACCTATTCGGATGCCTTCAAACGCCCGGATAGCACCGTTGTGGGCGAGGGATGGGTCAAACTGCGTGGCAGTTGGTCGCTGGTCTCGCAAACTCTGGAGCCGACCGGAAATACCGCGCAGATGCAGATCGCCCAGACCGCGTTCGAGCTCGGCAAGGAATTCACGGTCGAGGCGACGGTAAGCGTGAACGCGCCCGGCGGGGTGCACAACGGCGTAGCGTTCAATATCCACGACCTGGGCAACGGCAATCAGAGCGCGTACGCACTGACCCTCTCCTACGGCAACCCCTCCATCTGGGCGCTGTTCAACATCGTCAACTCCTCGCAACGTTTCTTGCCGGTGTTCAAGGTGATTGATATTGAGCCGGGCAAGCCCTATACGTTGCGGGCGACTGCCTCGCGGTACGGCGCATTCGACGTGACGATCCTCGACGGCAGCACCGTGCTCGTCTCCGAATCGGTCGACCTCGACCCGTTCGACACGCAGCTTGCCGGCGGTTTCTTCGGGCTGTATTCGCAGGCGGGGAATGCCGACGGCCCGTTCCAGGTGCACGGCATCGACGCAAGCAGCACGACCGAACTCTCAGCCCCGCCACCACCGCCCGCAGCTGTGCCGTTGGTATGTACGCCGGTACAGGGACCGCCCTATCAACTGCCCGGTACACAGTGGAGCGTGGTCAATTCCAGCCTGATCGACCAGACCCAGTCCCGGGTCGCGATCGGACAGGCCCTGCTGACCAGTGGTACCACGCAATACGTCGCGTACTACGCCGCCAACCAGCAAATGACCGTCGCCCAACGTTCGACCAACAGCGATACCTGGGTTCGCCAACCGCTGGACACCTACGTCGGAACCGACGGCCATAACGCGGTTGGGTGCGCGCTCGACCGGGACGGCCAATTGCACGTGGCCGGCAACATGCACAATGTGCCGCTTATTTATTTCCGGACCTCGGTCGCCGGTGATGTCACCAGCCTCACCCAAATCAAATCCATGGTGGACCCGGACACCGAACAGTCGGAAACCTACCCGGTTTTTCTGCACAACAGCGACGGTGCGCTCATCTACAACTTCCGCGACGGCGTGAGCGGTGCCGGAGCGACGTACTACAACATCTACGACGAATCAACCAAGACCTGGAGCCGGCTGCTGGACCAGCCATTATTCGACGGTCAGGGCGTCGGAAACTCGTACCCATCGAGTCCCACATTGGGACCGGACGGCTATTTCCACATGGTGTGGGTATGGCGCGCCACCGGCGATGCCGCCACCAACCACGACCTGTGTTATGCCCGCAGCAAGGACATGGTGCATTGGGAGACAATTGACGGTGATCCGCTGAGCCTGCCGATTGTGCAGTCGACCAAGGGCGTGGTCGTCGATCCGATTCCGGTGTATCACGGATTACTGAATGGCGTTCCGGCCATCGGCTTCGACGCTGACAAGCGGGTGCTTATCAGTTATTACAAGCTGGACGCGAAGCTGAACACGCAGGTATATATCGCGCGTCCCACGTCGAAGAACAGATGGAAGATCGTTCAGGTGAGCGGCTGGACCGGCCGGTATTACGCCGAAGGCATCGGCACCATCCCGCCCCAGCCGGGAATCTCGGCCGTCTCGGCGCTACCCGACGGGAATTTGCAGATGGCGTATTCCTATAAGCCGGCCGCGGATACGAGCTACTCGGGGACCTGGATCATCGACCCCAAGACCCTGCAGCCATTCACCGAAGCGGCGACGCCGCCGAGCGCACCGGCCGAGTTGACCGCGGTCCGGTCCAGCTTCCCGAATATGGTCGTCGAGTTGCGCGGCGACGCCGGATCCTCGGGTTCGTCGACGCAGAAATACCTGCTGCGCTACGAAGGTTCCAGCGTGCCGGTCAATTCGGCGCCGTATCCGGACCCGAGCCCGCTCGAGGTGTATCTGGTGAAGTCCGCGTAGTTCGTGCCGCGCGACCGGTCAGCCGAGCTCCTTTGCCAGCGCAATCGCGTTCTCGATGGCCCGAGTGAGATCCTTGGCGGCCCAGTCGGCCATCGGCCGCAGCGGTTCCAACCGATCCGACAGGGTACGGCTGGAAAGGAGCACGGTCACGTCCATGCCGAGCGCTGAACCGAGCACGATGTGGAGGACCGGGACAGCGTGGTCCCAGTCCGGCGTCGGCGACCCATCGCCGTAAAAACCGCCCCGGCTCGACACCACCACGGCCGGCCGACCCGCCATTGGCTGGGCCGGCTCGTCGAAGGTGGTCGTCACGCCCAGCACGTGGATGTAATCGACCCACGCCTTCAGCGTCGAGGGCAGCGAATAGTTGTACATCGGCGCACCGACCAGCAATACGTCGGCGTCGCACAGTTCGGCGATCAGCTGCTGTTGCAGTGTCTCCGCATCGGCCGGGGGATCGGCGTCGGGACGGCGCAGCCGCGGCGTGAAGTGCAACTCGGCATCGACCAGGTGTGGCAGCGGATCGCGATGCAGGTCGCGGTAGGTGACGGTGTAGTCGGCGCCCCGCGACCTCCACGCCGTGGCAAATGCCGCGGTGATGGCCCGCGAACGTGACGCGTCACCGCCGGCTGAGGAGTCGAGGTGCAGCAGGTGGGGCATCGGATCTCCTTGTCACGCAAGCGGTTTCGCCTGGATGAGCCTAGCGGTCTTGCGATTCGAAGTCCGATCGGCAGGGAAAAGTACAGAGTCGACTGTCCGCTGTGGACATAACGGAGCGCTGTGCGGCACTGTCATTGAACTTGTCGACTGTCGAACTCCGCGGTTCGCAGTAGTCGATCGGCCATGGTCTCGCCCAGCGGGGCACCGGTACGACGGAACCACTCGGCGGCTTCGGCATTCCGCCCCTGTGACATCAGGTAGATAGCCAGATTGGCCATGCCGTCGACGTTTCCGGCATCGGCCGCGTCGCGGAACCACTCGGCGGCCTCGTCCTGACGACCATGTGCCTTCAGCAGAACGCCGAGCCTGGCCATCTCCGCCGCCGAGCCGCCGGCGGCGGCCTGCCTGGCGGCGGTGTCGGACGCGAAGAGATCCGTGCCTTTGTGCCGTCGACCGAACATACGTTCCTCCGATACGTCACCAGACTCGATGCCGGCTGACAGACAGCATGCCGCTGTGCACGCCCCGCATGCAAGGCGCGGTCGGATGGGGAACGAGCTGGATCTACCGGTTGTACGCGGTCAGGAACCGGTTACGGAAGCTGTCCATCGGCCAAACCGGCGCGTCTGGATCGGGCAGCATTCCGCTCTGCCAATTCCACGAGGAAATTTCCTCCAGCACCTTCGGATCGTGCGCGATGATCGAAATCGGCACCTGGTGGCTGGCGTTCGTACCACTGGCTGTCGTGCCGGGCTGGTGGTCGCCAAGCGCGATGACCACCAGGTTCTTGTCGTGGGAGTTCCGCACGAACGAAAAGAGGCTCCGCAGCGAATACCGGATCGACTGGCCGTACACGTCCTTGACCTGCTGCGAATCCCGCCAGACCACGCTCGGCGACTGGCCCTGCTGTGGCATGCCGTTATAGATCGAGCCGTCCCCGATCTGGCTGGCAGGGACCGTGTGCGGCAACGGGGTCCACGGCGCGTGCGAGGACACCGTGTCGATTTCGGCCATGATCGGCTTGTGGCCGGGCGTCAATTCGTTTCGCTGCAATGCCGCGTACGTGTATTGATCCGGTACGGGGGCGTAACTGAATTTCGGGCCGCGGTACCCGACGTTCAGGCTGTTGTAGAGCTTGTCGTAGTGATAGAAGGATTTGCCCTCCGGCCACCGAAGGTTGTCGGCCGGTACGTCGCTGACCGTCCGCCAGCCGGCGTTCTTGAACGCATCGCTCAGCGTGAATCGCTGGCTCTTGACGAGTTGGTTGTAGCGTTGCTGGTTGTTGATCCACAGCCCGGACTGCACGGTGGAATGCGCGAGCCAACTGATGCCGCCGAACGTTGGTGAGGTCAAAAACGCGCTGCGGGCGGAGAAGCCGGCGGCATTCAATTGTTTGTTCCCGGTTCTGAGCACCGCATCGATCGACGGCGAATACGACGAGCCGCGCACCGCGACCTCGCCGTAGCTTTCGATGAATACCAGTAGGACGTCCTTGCCCCGCAGCTTGGTCAGCAGATCCGCGCTGGGGATCTTCGCCATCGGATCGGGCGCTGTGAGTGCCGATTGGAACGCCCGCTGGTCCTTCAGATCCGCGCGCACCGCGCTGATGTGGTTGTACGCCAGAGCGGCCGCGGCGCGCGACGCGAACGGTCCGCCACCACCGAGTTGTACGCCGAACGCAATGCACAGAATCCAGACCAAGGACAGGGCCGCGATGGCGCGCGACGAGCCGGCGCGATGCCTGGTGGTGAGGCGGATCAGGCGCAGCAACGCCAATGGCAGCAGTACCAGCACGGTGAGGACGAGAAGCATCGCGAACGCTTCGGCGGCGTCGGCCTTGGTGTTTCCGACCGAATCGCGCAGCACCCCGAGCGCTGGTTTGACGTTGCCCCAATCGGTCACTGGGCTGAACGGTCGGTCGAGCGCGACGTAAAAGCCCATGTCGAGCAGCTTCACTATGGTCAGCACGCCAAGTACGACACCGGTCAGCACGCCGACGATCTGCCGTCCCCGCGCCGGCAGATAGAGGCAGATCGCCACCAGGATGAGGCCCTCGACCGGAATGCGGATAAACGCCGCCGGCGAAAGCCGGTAAAGCTGATTCGGCGCCACCAGGGCGAACCAGACGACCAGGAATGCGAGCAGTGTGAGTGCCCAGGCGGCGCCGGTGCGTAGCCACATCGGGATCGCGCTATGTCCACTTGCGACGACCGGAGTCGCCCCCGATGGCGAACGGTGTTCGCGCCACAACCACCACACGCTGCGCCCGAACGATTCGGCCAACAGCGCCAGCGCCACGGCCAAAACAACAACAGTCGCCGAGTTGGGCAGGAAGTCCGCGACCGCTGCGGCCAGGACGATGCCCTGGATCGCCGCGACGACCTTGCCCCAATACCGCGGTGGCAGCGGTTCGCGCAGCCATGGCAGCACCCAACCGGCCGCCATATAGGCGTACCGCGCGACGCCGATCGCGAGCACCCACAGGCCGATCGAATTGGCGACGTAAACGCTGAGGACGAGAATCAGGAACGCATCGATCTCCTGGTCGAAGACGGCACCGACCGGCGAGGTCGTACCGGTCCGCCGCGCGACCCGCCCATCAACGCTGTCGAGATAAAGCGCGACGGCCGCCAGCACCACGATGGTCGGCACCGACGCGCCGCGGATAAAGGAATCGGTGACCAGCGCGGACACTCCGCCGACCAGAACCGCGCGGCATAGCGTGACCGCGTTGGCCGGGCCCAGCGACCGGGCTCCCGAGCGGGTCAACGCGGCGACCAGCAGACCGTTCACAACCAGGCCGTACGCGACCCCGACCAGCCAACTGGCGGCGCTCAGCCCAACTGTCCCCGAGAGCAGCGTGAGCAACACCAGTTGGGCGATCAGAGCGATCACCGGGCCGGTTCGGACCATCTGCCCGCCTTCGTGTCGGTACGTACAACGGTTCAGTTGCGTGGGGTCCGTCCTGTGAATCTTTGGCGGCGCGGATTCGCGCCCAGACGACGACTGACAGCGTTGTCGTCGTCGCCGGTAGGATCCGCTACCGGCTCCTCCTCCGCCTGGATCACCGCCCGCATCCACCAAGATCTACAGGACAGACCCTAGGCTTCTCCGCTACGACGGCGATTTTGCGGATGCGCCCCGTTCGAAGCCAGTCCCTCCAGAGCCGATGCGCGGCCAGCAACTCTTCGAGCGCGCGGGTACCGATCCCGGCAGCGATATCGGTAGCGTCGGCCGAGAATGCGGCGATCAACGCTTCCGCGACGGCCCGGTGCGACCGGCTGACGTCGTTCTGCCACTGGACGATCAACCCGGCCCGGTTCAATCCCGAAAGCATCTCCGGCAGCGGGGTGAGCCAGACGCTGTCGGCATCGGGCATACGCACCCGCTCGGCGGCGGTGAGCGGCGGCCCCGCTTCGAGCGTGAAAGCGAACCGGCCGCCCGGCGCGAGCGCCCGGGAAATGCCCTGCAGCAGCGGCTCCTTGTCGGGAAAGGCGAGCATCGTCTCGAGCAGAAGCGCTACGTCGAACGGGCCGGGCGGGACCGGGGGAATGCGCGAAACCTCGAAGCGACAAGGCACATCGCCGGCCCGCTCCCGCGCGATGTCGATGGCGCTGGAGCTCATATCGACCCCGAGATACGTACACCCGAGTTCTGCAGTGATGAGCCGTCCGGGTCCGGCGACACCGCAACACAGATCCACAACGCGGGTCCCGGGCGCGATACCGGCCCGCCGGGCCAGGGTCAGAATCTCGCCGGCGCGCATGAAGCTCTCCTGCCCGACGAATTCGCCTGGGGAGTACGCCGACACGCGGGCGCGCTGCAACGCCAGTTCGAATGGCGTCCGCTCGTCCTGTTTCATCGTCGCCTTCCTGGCCGGGCCACTTCCGTACGTACGGAGGAACCGTGCCCCAGGTTCAGAAACTGATTGCGAACGTCGTTCGCTAAGCGCCGGCGTGTGGCCGTTTCCGGACAGAATTCGAGTCGGATCGACCGGGGAATGAACCGATCGACGGTGCTGCGCGTGTGCCTATCTTGACAACGCGTAAACCGGTTGCCCCAACTGACGAGGTGGGAGAAGCGATGACACCCACTACCCGAGCGTGTCTGTTCGATATGGACGGCGTTGTCAGGCAGTGGGAGCCGCGCCACGCGCTGGAGGCCGAGGCCGCGTGCGAGTTACCGGCCGGCGCACTGCGAGCCGTGGCGTTCTCGATACCGGAATACCGGGCCAGTTTGCACGGCGAGGTCAGTTTCACTGACTGGTGTTCGGCGACCCGACGCGAAATCGCCCGGCAATATCCCTATTCGGCGGCGGCGCTTGCCGTTGACCTGTGGCAGGCGGATAAGGGATCGGTGGATTCCGACGTGGTTGCGGTGATCCGCCGCACGCGTCAACTCGTACCGGTTGGATTGCTGTCGAATGCGCACGACGCCCTCGCCTCCGACCTGCGATATCTGGGTCTGACCGAGTTGTTCGACGTCGTCATCTGCTCGGCCGAAGAAGGCCGGACCAAGCCGGACCTCCAGATATATCGGGAAAGCGCGCGCCGATTCAACGTCGCACCGACCGAATGCTTTTTCACCGACGACCAACCGGTCAACGTGCTGGCGGCTCGGCAGGCCGGCATGGACGCCGAGTTGTTCACCGATGCCGGAACGCTCGCCGTACACCTCGAACGCCGGTTGACCCGCAGCGCAATCGGTCAGGTCCAATGAGGACAGACGCGCGCGCATTCTGGGTACGCGAACCGGGCGTGGGCGAAATCCGCCCGGTATCGCTGGGTGCGCCGGGTACAGACGATGTGGTCGTACGAACGGTGCGATCCGGAATCAGCCGCGGTACCGAGACTCTGGTCTTCCGCGGCGGCGTCCCATCCAGCCAGTTCACCGCGATGCGCGCCCCGTTCCAGGAGGGCGATTTCCCCGGACCGGTGAAATACGGCTACCTCAATGTCGGCGTTGTCGACTACGGTCCGCCGCGGCTGCTGGGCCGTACGGTGTTCTGTCTGTATCCGCATCAGACCGCGTACGTCGTGCCGGCCCATGCGGTGACGGTCGTACCGGATGATGTGCCGGCTGGGCGGGCGGTTCTGGCCGGCGCGGTGGAGACTGCCGTCAATGCGCTGTGGGATGCGGCGCCGCTGGTCGGTGACCGGATCGCGGTCGTCGGGGCCGGCATGGTCGGGTGCTGCGTCGCGCGCCTGCTCGCCGGCATTCCCGGTATTCGGGTCAGCCTGGTCGACATTGAGGAATCCCGGGCCGAGGTCGCGGCCAAGCTCGGCGTCGATTTCGGCCTGCCGGCTGAAAGCTGCGACCTGGTTTTCCACGCCAGTGCGACGTCGGCCGGCCTGCAGACCTCGCTCGACCTGCTCGCGGCGGAGGGCACGGTCATCGAACTGAGTTGGTACGGCGACAACGACGTACGGATATCGCTCGGCGGCGCTTTCCATTCGGCTCGGCTGGCTATCCGGGCCAGTCAGGTCGGCCGGATCGCCCCGGCCCGGCGGGCACATCGCAGCACCGCCGACCGGCTGGCGCTCGCGCTGGAATTGTTGCGCGATCCGGCTTTTGACGTACTGATCACGGGCCAATCCCAATTCGACGAACTGCCCGAGATCATGCCGCGGCTGGTCGACGGAAGCCTGCCCGCGCTCTGCCACACGGTGACCTACGGGGAAGGGTGAATGGCATTGTTCAGCGTGACCGTCCGCGATCACATGATGATCGCCCACAGCTTCCGGGGCGAGGTGTTCGGACCCGCGCAGCGCCTGCACGGCGCCACGTACGTGGTCGACGCGACGTTCCGGCGGGCGACGCTCGACGCGGACAACATCGTCGTCGACATCGGCTGGGCGACCGAGGAATTGCACGACGTATTGGGTCAGCTGACCTATCGCAACCTCGACGAGGAACCCGCGTTCGCCGGCATCAACACCTCCACCGAGGCGCTGGCCCAGGTCGTCGCCGAGCGGTTGGCCGAACGGGTCGGTGATCAGGGCTTGGCCGGAATTACCGTCACGCTGCACGAATCGCACGTCGCGTGGGCCAGTTACGAGCTCACGCTGTGAGGCATGTGTACGTGATCGTGCCGGACGGTTTCGACGATCCGCAGCGGCCAAGCGGCGGCAATGTGTACGACCGCCAGATCTGCCACGGGCTTACGGCGATCGGTTGGTCGGTGCGTATTACCGCGGTATACGGCTCGTGGCCCGCGCCGGATATGGCGGCGCGTACGGCACTCGCGAGCGTGATCGCCGCCGTCCCCGATGGCGCGCTCGTACTGCTCGACGGCCTGATCGCCTCGACGGTGCCGGAGATTCTCGTACCCGAGGCGGCTCGGGTACGGGAGGTCGTACTCGTACACATGCCGCTGGATTCGAGTGCGGAACGGGACGTATTTGCCGCGGCGGCAGCGCTGATCACGACCAGCACATGGACCCGGACTCGATTGCTCGATCTTTACCGACTGCGGCCGGCGCGGGTCCACGTAGCCGAACCCGGTGTCGAGCCGGCCGCACTCGCGCCGGGAACGCAGACCGGCGGGAAACTGCTGTGCGTAGCGACGGTGGCGCCACACAAAGGCCATGACGTACTGCTCACCTCATTGGCCACCATCACCGACCGGCCGTGGCGCTGTACGTTCGTCGGCCCACTCGACCGGGAATTCGCGGGGCGCCTCGACCGGCAGGCGCTCATGGGCGGGATCAGCGACCGGGTGCGGTTCACCGGACCGCTCGCCGGCGCGGAACTGGATCGCGCGTACGCCCGGGCCGACGTGCTCGTGCTGGCCTCGCACGCCGAGACGTACGGCATGGTCGTTGCCGAGGGGTTGGCGCGCGGGTTGCCGGTTATCGCGACCTCCGTCGGCGGCATATCCGAGGCGCTCGGCTGCGGAACCCGGCCCGGCCTGTTGGTGCCGGCCGGTGACTCGGCGGCTCTGGCCGGGGCGTTGCGTCGCTGGCTCGCCGATTCGGCGCTACGGCAGCGTTTGCGCCGCGCTGCCCGCGAACGTCGCGCGACCTTGCCGGACTGGTCGGCGACCGCGCGCCGGATCTCCGACGTACTGAGCGAGGTGGCCGCGTGAGGGTCAGCCCGCAGTGGCTGCGGTTACGGGAGCCGGCCGACGCCGCCGCGCGCTCGGCCGAATTGGTGGACCACATCCCGGCGCCCTGCTCGGTCATTCACGACCTCGGCTGCGGAACCGGGTCGATGGGCCGGTGGCTCGCCCCGCGACTGACCGGGCCGCAGCACTGGATCCTCTACGACCGGGACGCCGAACTGCTCGCCGCGGCCGACGTACCCGGTGTCACCGTCGTGACCCGGCAGCGGGACATCACGCGGCTCGATCCGGGTGAGCTGGCCGGCGCGGACCTGATCACGGCCTCGGCCCTGCTCGACATCATGACCGCCGACGAACTTGAGCGCCTCGTCGCGAGCTGCGCCGAGGCCGGCTGCCCGGTCCTGATCACGCTCACCGTCGTCGGACGGGTCGATCTCACCCCGGCCGATCCGCTCGACCAGCCGATCGCCGAGGCGTTCAACGACCATCAGCGGCGGACGGTCGGCGGCCGGCAACTGCTCGGCCCGGACGCGATCGCGGCGGCGCGCGAGGCATTCACCCGGCGCGGCTGGAACGTCCTGGTCCGTGACAGCCCCTGGCATCTCGGCCCGGCCGAATCGGCATTGACCACGGAATGGCTCATCGGCTGGGTGGACGCGGCCTGCGAGCAGCGACCCGAACTGGCCGGGCCGGCCGCCTCGTACATCAAGCGCCGGCTCGACGAATCGCCCGGCGTAGCCGTCCACCACCAGGACCTGCTGGCCATTCCGGCAAGCCGTTCCGGTCGGATGCCGGCTCAGCAAGGATGCGAATGATTCGGACCGGCTGGAGGGTGGCAGGTGCAGGTCGGGTTGACCGTGCTCGCGTTGCTGGTGCTGCCATCGGCGGTGCGCTCGACCATGCCGATCATCGCGGTGTCGCGGGTCTGCCCGGCGCCGTCGTCCTGTTGGCGGCATCGCTGCGGGGGCGCCGCGCCATTCTCAGGACTGAAACGGGGGAGTTCCAGAATGCAACTGGGTCGCTCCCGGGTGGCCCTGCTGACCAACAATCCGGACAAGGCGGTGCAGCTCGCCGAACTCGGGATCACCGTGACCGAATGCGTGCCAACCCGGATGCACCTGTCCGCGGCGAATTCGAATTACCTCGCCGCGAAAGCCACCCGCGGCGGCCATACGCTCAATTTCCCGCACGCTGGTACGCAGTCCCGGCAGGGTGGCCGCGTACCGTACTGTTGAACGACGCTCGATCCCTGGCTAGCGCCTTGGCCCGCGGCTCCGGGGTGAGAGGATCGTGCACATGACAAGCGCACACGAACTCGTAGTCAGTCGCGGTGACGGGCGGAACGACGGCGACGACTGGACCGAGAACTTCCAGAATCTCCCTGGCGCCGCCGGTATCTCGATCATCCTCGAGTCCAGGGCCCAATCCGGTGAAGGGCCGCGGCTGCACAAACACCCGTACGCGGAGACATTCATCATCAAACGCGGCAGCGCCACCTTTACCATCGGCTCCGAGGAATTGGTCGCTCATGCCGGCCAGGTGCTTGTGGCGCCAGCCGAAACACCTCATAAGTTTGTGACCGGGCCCGGCGGTTACGAGGCCGTGCACATTCACGCCAGCCCGCGTTTCATGACCGACTGGTTGGAGTAATTCTTTCAGCGCCGTATTTTGTGCCGGCCCGCTTGATGTCCGCACGCCCGTAGGAGCGTCACGTGTGCGAATACCGAGATGTGCCCTCGCCCGAATCGTGTTTCGACGTCGTGGCCCGGGAACCGGTTCTGCGCGGGCAGCTTACGGCGGCCAAGGAAAAGCTGCGGGTTGTGATGAATGGCCGTGAGGCGACGGTATTGCTGAAGTGGACGTCGCGCGCGGAGGTCGTGGCACTACGTGCGGCTGGCCGCGTACGAGGGGCGACGGCAATTCCGCAATTGCTCGGATCCGGCCGGGATTCCCGTGGCGACTGGATCGCCATTCCGTTCTACACCGGGGAACCCGCGCCGGAAGAGACCGCGCTCCCGGACAACGTGGTGGAATCATTGGCGGCAATACATGCGCATTACCTGAATTCCGAGCCGCTGGACGCGATCCCGGTGCGCGACGCCGCTTGGTGGAAAGCCAGATGCGCGGTGCCCCGACTCCGGCAGCTGGCCCGCCCGTCGCTGCAACCGATAATCGAGGCGGTGCAGTCGTGGGCGTCGCACCGGATGATCGTCGAGGTACTCACCGAGCACCCGCGGACCTTGCTACATGGCGATGTGCATCGCAACAACGTGGTCGTCAATGAGGGTGGCAGCAGGCTGATCGATTGGGGCGGCGCCGCGTACGGAATACCTCAACTCGATCTGATTACGCCCGGGCCGCCTGGCAGTCGCGGGTACGAGCGGTACGCGGCGACATGGCAGGCATTGACCGGTGAATCGACGGCAACGCTTGCCTGGCGGCGCGGCTATCTGGCCGCGACCGTGTGCAGCAAGGTGGATTATCTGACGTTCGTCGCCAGGAATTACGGCGACGAGGCGGCGATCACGAGGTTCGAATCGGCGGCCGGGGCACTGTCCGAACTGGAACGAACCGCCGCCGACTGACCACAGTGGACCAGAACGACGCCCGGCCGTCACGCACCGAAAGAGCCCAGGCCCGCCGAGGATTGGCGGGCCTGGGCAATCAGGCGAAAAGCTGCAGGGGATCAGGCGCTGACGGCGATTTCGGTTACCTGCTGCATGTCGCGCTTCTTAACGGTGATCATCACGACCGACGCGACCACAGCAACGATGCCGAATATCGCGGCCACCGTGAACCCGTGGCTGGCACCGTGCGCCTGCACGGTACGGAAGGCCTGCACCGCAGGGTGATCGGCCAGCGCCGCGGGGGATGCCGGCTTACCGCTCTGCGAACTGGCCAGCAGTTCCTGGAAATGCCGTTGCGACGCACCGGCCAGCTTGGTGAATTGCGACTTGCCCTCACTGCGCGAGGCACTCGCGAAGGCGGTGGCGAGCACGGCCAGGCCGATCGAGCCGCCGACCTGCTGGCCGACGTTGAGCAGCGCCGACGCCAGGCCCGTGTCGGTATTCGTGACCTTGGTGACCGCGACGACGGTCAGCGGCACGAACACCATCGACATGCCAGTGGCCATCACGATCATTGGCGGGAACACGCCCGACCAATACGAGGTGTTCGTGTTGACCTGGGCGAACCAGAACAGTCCGATCGTGATGAACGCAGAACCCAGCATCAGCAGCGGTTTCGGCCCGGTGCGGGGCAGGACCTGGCTGACAATTCCGGAGCCGATGATGATGACGGCGCTGAACGGCAGATAGGACACGCCTGTCTTCAGCGAACTGAAGCCCATCACGCCCTGGACGAAGAACGTCATGAAATAGAACATGCCGAACATCGCGGCGCCGAGAATCAGCATGATCACGTACGAGCCGGCCCGTGACCGGTTGGCGAAGATCCGCATCGGCATGATCGCGATCTTCGAGCGCGACTCGTACAGCGCGAAGGCAGCCAGCAGGACTACGCCGCCGAACAGCGAGGCGACCGTCACGCCCTGGCTCCAACTGTGGTTGGCCGCGTTGATGAACCCGTACACGAGGGCGACCATGCCGGCCACCGACAGCACCGATCCGACGATGTCGAAGCGACCGGAGAGCCGCTCGGACGCGTGTATGTACAGGAACCCGCCGACCATCAGGACCACGCCGATCGGGACGTTGACGAACAGCACCCACCGCCAGTCGAGGTACTCGGTGAGGATGCCGCCCAGCAGCAGGCCGATCGCCGCGCCACCGCCGGAAACGCCGGCATAGACGGCAAATGCGCGATTTCGTTCCGGCCCTTCCTTGAACAGCGTGGTGATCAGCGACAGCGCGGTCGGCGCGGCGATCGCGCCTCCGACACCTTGAATGACGCGGCCGATCAACAGCATTTCGTAGCTCGTCGCCAGTCCGCCGAGCAGGCTGCCGAAGGAGAAGAGAGCTAATCCGGCGATGAACATCTGCCTTCGGCCCAGGATGTCGGCCGCTCGTCCACCGAGCAACAGCAGACCGCCGAACGCGAGCGTGTAGGCGTTGATCGCCCACGTCATGTCGGTTTGGCTCTTGTCGAAGTAGCGCCCCATCGAGGGCAGCGCGATGTTCACGATCGTCGCGTCCAGCACGACCATGAGCTGGGCGCCCGCGATCAGGAACAGCAGTAGCGCCGGATGGGTGCTACGCCGCGCGGTTTGGCGCGGTGGAGCCGAGGCGACTGTGCCTCGTACCGTGTCTGTCACAGGTATCTCCGTGATGTCTAGTGTTGTACCGCTTGTACCGCGACTGAAGTCATAGTGTTAGGGAACGCGAACGTCTCCTACGCTGGAGACGTTACGTACGTCGATTAAGGAACGCAAGCGTGCACTAAGCGATGTGGCGCAGCTCTCAATGGAAGGTCTGATAGACGGTGACGGTGATCTCGGAAGCTTCGGTTGCGCCTCAGCGCAGGCGCGGCGCGGCACTTGAGGACGCGATCCACTGCGCGGTTCTGGCTGAGCTGGCTGAGGTCGGCTATGCCGCGTTTACGATCGAATCCGTTGCCGCCCGGGCGAAAACCGGCAAGGCCAGCATTTATCGCCGGTGGCCCACCAAACAGGACCTCGTGCTTGATGCGTTCATCGCTCGCTTCGGTGGGCCCGACGAAATCGTCGGTGAGTTGCTTACCGATACTGAGGCGCCGACCCGT
Organism: Mycobacteriales bacterium; assembly: GCA_040414495.1. Taxonomy (GTDB): domain Bacteria; phylum Actinomycetota; class Actinomycetes; order Mycobacteriales; family QHCD01; genus DATAVB01. Next base: position 18,547 of record JBEDUI010000258.1, on the reverse strand, counting down.
GACCTGCTGGTCAGGTTGGCGACCAGGATCTGTCAGGTGTCCGATGAAGGCGCGGAGATGATTCGCGCGATGGCGTGTGAGGCCACCCGTGATCCTGAGCTAGCGGCCGCGGTCGAGCAGAAGGTTTACCGTCCCAAGCACGCGGCTTTCGTCGAATTGCTCCGCCGTGGGGTCGAGCGCGGCGAAGTCCGCCCCGAGGCCGTACGCGGCGTATATGCCGAAGCGCTGCCGGCCATGCTCACGTACCGGATGATTCTCAACAACCAGCCGGTCACCGCCGCGGAAGCGGCTGAAATCGTTGACTGCGTCGTAATGCCGCTCATCGCGACTAATTAATTCCGGCTGATTTATTCGCGCCAGATGCGCGCTTTGTGAAGGCCGGGCAAGCCTACGGCTGGAGCAGTATTTTGACCGCGCCGTCGCGCTTTTTCTGAAAGGTCTCGTACGCCTTCGGAGCTTCGCCCAGCGGTTGCCGGTGGGTGGCGAACTCGTCGACTCCCAGCGGGTCGTTATCGGTCAGCAGCGGCAGCACGTCCTTGACCCATCGGTGCACATTGGCCTGGCCCATCCGCAGCTGAATCTGCTTGTCGAAAAGCGTCATCATCGGCAATGGATCGATCATGCCGCCGTACACGCCAGAGAGCGAGATCGTGCCACCGCGACGGACCAGATCGATCGCCGTGTACAAGGCGTTCAGCCGATCGATTCCGGCCCGCTGCATCATGCCTTGGGCCAGAGCGTCGGGCAGCAGAGACGTCATGCGCTGGGCCAACGATCCCATCGGCGAGCCGTGCGCCTCCATTCCCACCGCGTCGATTACGGCATCCGGTCCGCGCCCGCCGGTGGAATCCCGGACCAATTCGGCCAGATCGTCGCTGTGGTTGCGAAGATCCACGGTCTGCACGCCCCGATCCGCCGACCGCGCAAGGCGTTCGTCGACGAGGTCGACGCCGATGACGTGGCCGGCCCCGCGATGTTGTGCGATCCGACAGCTCATATCGCCGATCGGTCCCAGGCCCAGTACGGCAACACTGCCGCCGGGGGGAATTGCTGCATACTCGACCGCCTGCCACGACGTTGGCAATACGTCCGAGAGATACACGAACCTGTCATCCGGCGGTCCGTCCGGCACCGTGATCGGCAATTGATCGGCGAACGGAACGCGCAGATATTCGGCCTGACCGCCGGGGACCTGGCCGTACAGCTTGGTGTAGCCGAACAGGGCGGCGCCATTGCCCTGTTCGCGAACCTGCGTTGTCTCGCATTGCGAATGCAGGCCGTTGCGGCACATCCAGCACGTGCCGCAGGAAACGTTGAACGGCACAACCACGCGATCGCCCACCGACAGGCGGGCGACGTCGCGGCCCACTTCCTGCACCACGCCCATCGGTTCGTGGCCCAAAATGTCGCCTGGATCGATGAACGCGCCGAGCACTTCGTACAGATGCAGATCCGACCCGCAGATTCCGGTGGACGTTATGCGAATGATGGCGTCAGTTGGGTCGATTATCGCGGGATCGGATACGTCGCTCACCCGAACATCGCGTTTGCCATGCCATGTCACAGCTCTCATTGGCGAGTCCCCTTCCGAATTTCGCATGGCTCAGTTGGCGCGTGGTTGCCCGCTATGGGCCGGATCAAACCAGCGGGATAATCCACGGCCTGGGCCGCAATAGCGTCGGCTGGTCACCGAAACCAATTTCTTCCACCGGCCGAAATGGACGACACCCGGGTGGACAGTCCGAAAAGGACTATCCGGAACAGGTTGCGAGGCAGGGCTTCGAGGCGCTCATGAAGGGCGAACCAAGGGTTGTGGCCGGGTCGGTGAAAACCAAGGCCCAGGAAATGATGAACAAGGTTCTGCCCGACAGCCTGAAGGCAGCGGCGCACTGCCGGATGGCAGAGCCCGGCAAGTCCAAGTAAGGCCCTTAGAGCTGGGAACGGACACCGGCCTCCTCAGTGGTGCGGTCGAGATGCTCACCCAGGGCGCCGCCCGGCAGCCGCGCCGCCCCGGTGCGACCGATCGGCAGCACGGCCCGCCCCGAGGTGTCCTCCAACAGCAACGCGAAACCGCCGTACATCGCCACCACAGCGAGCGGCACGCCGAGCCAGCCGGCGGTCAGTTCGAGTCCGTGTCCGCCGATGGCCTGATAAAGCCCGGTCACCGTGAATCGGGCGAAACCCAGCAGAATCAGAACCGCGAACGCTGGCTTGCCCCGTAGTGCCGCCGCGCCGAATCCCAGCATCATCGGCGCGATGGTCAGCAGAAACAGCGCGAGTACGGGACTGCGTGCGCCCGGTGGTCCCTGCAGCGAAATCGCCGCGATGCCGGCCCAGACCGCCGCCAGGAAAGCCAATGCGGTGGCGGCGCCGCCGTCGCGAGCCAGAAAAGCCAGGATGCCGGCCAGCAGTTCCAGGGGAACGACGACGATCAACGCGAGCTGCAACAGCAGCGCCTGTTGCGCCAGCGGTATCCAGGACAGCTCGACCGCGGTCAGCAGTGTGGTTCCCGTACCGAACGCGAAAAAGCCAAGCGGCAGGCTGCTTGCCAGGGGCCGCAGCATGATCCGGGTCATGTCGCGAGTGGACGGTTCGGTCACGGCGGGCTCTTGTCTGATCATCGATGGCTGTTACCCGACCGGGCCGCCGGCAAAAGTATTGGTGCGGCCGCGTAGCGAACGGGATTGTGGGTAGCAGCGGTCCATGTTCGGCGGCAGACACGTGAAAGATCACCGACCGGTGGCACTGGTCGTTCCGGTAGCAGTCGTCGGAGTTGCCGGCATCGTGACCGCCGCGGCATTCGGACCGTACGTACTGGTCGGCTACTTTGCGGCCGCGATCATGGCTGGCGCTCTGCTGTGGTGGAAGGTTCGGCGCGACCACCGATCCGGGCGACTCGACCTGCACGACTGTCCCACCCAGCAGATCGGCTACGGATGGCAGCTGACCACGCTGCTGCTTGACAAGTCGGATCCGGCTGGGAAGTTGTGGCTCGCGCAGGTACGGCAGGCGTACCTCGATGAGTTACACCGCAGAGATCCGCATGCCGTCGACGCCTGGGTCCGCGAGATGCTCCGAGGCAACGTGGAGCGCCCCGACATCTACCTACGCAGCTACCACGAGTCCACTCAGGACATTGGCCGGCGAACGATGGAATAACGGCCGGTTCACAGGCCGACCGTTCCGTCGATTTCCTCGCGGAGCAGATCGGCGTGGCCGTTGTGGCGGGCGTATTCCTCGAGCATGTGCAGCAGCACAAAGCGCAGGGATACCGGTCCTTCGCCGGATTCGATGCCGGTCACGTCGAGGTCCGGCGCGGTGGTGATGAATTGGTCGGCGAATGCGATCTCGGTCCGCCAGGCTTCCACTGCTTGGTTGACGATATCCGCGTTTGCGTCCCCGTTCGGTACGTCGAATGCGCCGTCGGGGAAGGAGTACAGGGGTCCCACCTCTTCGCCGGCCATGACACCGCGGAACCAGAAACGCTCGGATTCGGCCGCGTGCCGCATCAAACCCAGCAGCGACAGCTCCGACATGAGGATCGGTCGGAGCGCGAGGTCGTTCGGCGTCAGCCCGGTACATTTGAGCGCCAAGGTTTGCCGGTGCCACTGCAGGAAGGCCAGGATCGTCGAACGTTCATCCCCCCGCGCCGGGCGCAAGGTACGCGGACTCTCGGACGGGTGGACAGCAGGCATGCCGGCTATGTTAGCGCAAGATGTCGAACACAAGTTCGACGCGCGAAGAAAGTTCTTCCTGGGTTGTCGATCTGCCCCGGTTCTGAACGACGCGTTGGCAAAGGACGACGCGCCGATGACCCGACAGCCTGTACGTTTCGGCGCATAACGGAAGGAAGCGCACGATGGCGAAGATCATTTCAACTCTGTTCATTTCGCTCGACGGCGTCATCGAGCCAGACGAGACCTGGCACTTCCCGTATTTCGACAGCGCCATGGGCGCGGCGGTGATGGACGATTACGGCACCGCTGACACGTTGCTGCTGGGGCGCGTTACCTACGACAGTTTCGCTGGCGCCTGGCCCGATCGTGAGGCGGCTGGCGAGGAGGATGCGCAGCTGGCGAAGTCGCTCGGTGACATGCGGAAAATTGTCGTCTCGCGGCAGAAGGCGGATCTGGGCTGGCGGAACGTGGAGCTGCTCGAGGGTGACCTCGTGGCGGCGGCGCGGGCCCTCAAGGAGGACCCGTCGGTCAAGGGCGTGCTTATCCCGGGCTCGATTTCGGTGGTACGGCAGCTTTTGGCGGCCGGGCTGATTGACGAATTACGGCTGCTGGTGCATCCGGTCGCGGCCCGACACGGCAAGAAATTGTTCGATGACGGCGAGCCCAGCTACCACTTGCGGCTGCTGAAGAGCGAAGCCTTTCCCACCGGTGTTGTTCGCCTGATCTATGCGCCGACCGAGGCGCCCGGTTCGGTTGAATACGAGGAAATCCGGGATCAGTCGCCCACCGGTCAGGATTCCTGACGCCGCGGAATTGTGCGGCCGGCCCGAACTTCAACGTCGGGCTGGCCGTGATTTCGGTACCAAATCCACTCACGATCATGATCGGTGGAGCACTTGCGCAGATAGCCTCGACCAACGTTTATGATCATGATGGCGTACGTCAACGATTTCCGTACGAATGCCATCGCGATCATCAAAGGACTTAAGCAACACGCCATAGTCCGGTGACGGTCCAGCTGCTCGGCGCGCCTTCAGACGGGAAGTGCTCAGCTGGCGGCTTGCTCGCCGTACCGCTTGGCGGCGCGGGCCTTGGCCTTGGCCGCTTCGACCTCGCGGTTGCGTTTGGGCGCGGTCGTCACCAACGAATCGAGCAGATGCGCCGTGATGTGCGCGATCTCCTCGACCGCCTCGTTCCACGCCTCCTCGTTGGCGGCGGACGGCTTGGTCGAGCCGCTGACCTTGCGCACGTACTGCAGCGCGGCGGCGTGGATCTCGTCGTTGGTGGCGGGCGGTTCGAAGTTGTTCAGGACCCGGATGTTTCGACACATGGCCCCATACTGACACGACGCGGCCGAGCCCGCGATCGCCGTGTACCGGCAATTTTCGCCAAAGCACGCTGAAGAATGATGTTTGCGCGACGAGGAATGGCGATTGGCCGTCCCGAGCGGGATCAGTAGCATCTGCACAACTCGGATTCCCGGCCCAGGAAGGAACATAGTCGTGCCGTTACCGCCCGATCGTCCTGTGTCGGCGGCGTAATGACCACGGGCACCACGGACGTCAGGGTGACGTTGCGGTCGATGGCACCGTCCGTGTTCGCGCCGGTGATGGTGTACGAAATAGGGAACGGGGCCATCGCACCGGTCATTGCACTGACCGCGTTGCATCTCGGCGCATCCGCCGGGCTGGCCGGGTTCATGGCCGCGCTGCCGGGACTCGGGCAAATTACGGGGAACATTCCGGCCGCGCGCCTGGCGGAACGGTTGGGTGAGCGCCGCTGCATGATGGTGGCCGCCGCGATCAGCGTGGTATGCATGGTGATTTGTGCGGTGGCACCCTCGTTATATGTGCTCGGGCCGCCGCTATTGATTATTGGTTGGTCGAATTCGGCGTATTACCTGGCCCGACAATCCTATTTGACCGAGGCCGTGCCGGTGGAGTTGCGGGCCCGCGCAATGTCGATGCTGGGCGGATCTCATCGGCTAGGTGTCCTGATAGGACCATTCGCCGGCGCCGGGGCGATCGCGTTGATCGGTCTGCGGGGCGCGTTTTACCTGGCCGCGGTAGCGGCAGCATGTGCCGCCCTGGTGCTGGCCCTGGTTCCGCGCGGGCACGAGAGCGACGGCAGTGATCGGCCGATTTCCCCGAAGCACGGCAAATCGGCGTGGCGTGTGCTGCACGATCACCGGAAATTGTTCTTTACCTTGGGATTGACCGTATTACTGTTACGGGCTGTGCAGGCCGGCCGGCAAGCCGTCCTTCCGCTGTGGGCGTACCACGTGGGAATCAGCGCCGAAACGACGAGTCTCATTTTCGGAATCGCCAGTGCGGTCGAGGTTCTGCTGTTTTATCCGTCGGGAACGATCATGGACCGGTTCGGACGGCTTTCCGTTGCGCTGCCGTCGATTCTGCTGGTCGGCCTCGCGATGTTGGCGCTCCCGCTGGCGCACGGCCTTACGTCACTGGCGTTGGTCGCGATGGTCGCGGGCCTCGGGCAGGGCATGGGGGCCGGACTGATCTTCACGCTGGCCGCCGATGCGGCTCCGGGCGACGAGCGGGCCCGATTCCTCGCGGTGTGGCGGCTTTTCAGCGACAGTGGTACCGCGGCCGGGCCGTTGCTGGTCTCGTTGGTCGTTCTGATCAGCGCGCCTGGCGTTGCGGCTGTCGTGCTGGGATGTCTCGGTATCGGCGCCGCCGGGGGACTGGTGCGTTGGGTGCCGCGCTACTCGGATTTCGCCACGCCGGCCGCAACCCGCGCCCACCGAGCACAATGACGCGCTACCGGCGAAATTGACGAGCGATGTCCTCCAGCATCGACGTATAGGCACGCCACCACTGGTCATCGCCAAGCGAATCACGGTCGGAACCGGCCCGGCCGTCGATCAATTCTCGAAGAACCTGCAACTGCCCCGCGTGCATCGCCGTGTCCTTCACTACCCGCGCCAGCAGTGCGCCGGAGGTTGTCAGTCGCAATGTTTCGGGCCACCACGGCACCGTCGCGGCCGCGTCGGTTCCGACCCTGTCGAGCACTCGATCCGAGTGTTTGCACACCCGTTGATACAACTCGGTGAGGTAATCGCGTGACTCGGCGGCGGTGGCCCACATATCGCGATTCGGCGCATCGGTTTGATCGTTGGTGATCCATGGCAGCGGCTCGGCGAATGGGTAACCGATGCACATCCCCAGATAGCCGGCCTCGATGCCGATGAGATGCTTGACGACGCCGAGCAGGTTCGTTCCTGTGGGCGTCATCGGGTGCCGGATCTGATAGTCGTCGAGGTCATCCAATGTCCGCAGAACCTGGCGTCGGGCCTCCGACAAATACCCGCGAACGTCCTGATGAATTGGAGTACTGGGCACATCGTGATGCTAGAGCAGTGAGCGCCGCGCGGTACGAGAAATGCCTTGCGGCCACAGACTGGCAGGATCGAGCATGGCGTCATGCCGAGCGACCTTGAACTGTTGGACATCGAGATGGCTTTGCTCTGCGATCTCGACGATCGACGCCGGATCCGGGGCGCGGTCCAGTTCGCGGTCGGTATTGCGGCCGAGGGCGTAACCGCGCTGATCGGCCAAGACGTACCCGACGACATCGCAGCGCAACTGCTCGCCATCAGCAACCAGGCCGTATCAAGGCCGCAAGAAATTCTCCGTAAATGCCGCGATCTGCTCGGGCCAGGCGAATTCACCGTGACCAGTGGGCCCAGCTATTACATCGAGCCACCCATACCGGCGGCAGGCGACATCCCGGTGCTCCGATCGGACAGCCCGGACGCACAAACGCTGCACGGCAAACGCCCAGACAACTGGGAACCAGATGAATGGCTCGAGCTCATCAACGGCGGAACGGGTGCGCCGTGGGCCATGGTCCTGGACGAGGATCGCGTCGTATCGATTTGTCATACGCCGGTACGGACCGAAACGGCGGCCGAGGCCGGCACCTGGACCGCAACAGAATTTCGCCAGCGCGGTTACGCGGCCGCTACGACCGCGGTCTGGGCCGACCTGATCGCACCGCATTGTCCGCACATTTTCTACAGCACCAGCGCGGACAACTATTCGTCCCAACACGTAGCGGAACGCCTTGGCCTACGCCCGATCGGCTCGATCTGGAAAATCACCCGTAAAAAGTAAATGAGAAACCCCTGGCCGGCGAATTTCGCCGGCCAGGGGCCTTTAATCAGTGACTAATCAATCAGCGATCAGTTGGTGCCGTCGTCAGTGTCGCTCGACGGGATGTACGCGCCCGGCACCTGATTGGGAGCGTAGATCTTCTTGTCACCCGGGTAGGGCGTGCTCCAACCGTGGGTCTGGTACCAGGTCCAGCGGTTCATCTGCTCCGGGTTGGCGTAGTCGGGCACTGCGTTCGGCCCGGTCAGGTGCTGGTGGGTGCTCCACTCCTGCCACTGCGACGCGACCTTCTGCTCGCTCTGCGGCACCGTGGTCGAGGGCTCCTTCGCGGCGTCGGCGGCCGAGACATTGTCCAGACCGCAGGACGGCGTGCCACCGGTCAGACCCAGAGTCAGCGAGGTCTTGTTCGGGACCGCGTTGAATGGCGCGTAGTTGGGCGTGTTGGTGAACGCCGTGGTCATCGGCGTGGCCGCGCTGTCCATCTGGTTCATCGGGTGGATCCCGAGGATCTGCTCGATGGTGCGCATCATCGTGATCTGCGAGTAGTAGTGGTTGTCCACCACGCCGTGGTTGGCGTACGGGCTGATGATCTGGAACGGCGCCCGGTGCCCATCGACGTGGTCCAGACCCGCCTGGCTGTCGTCCTCGGCCACAAAGATCGCCGAGTCCTTCCAGTACTTGCTGTGCGAGATCGTGTCAACGATCTTGCCCAGCGCGAGGTCGTTGTCGGCGACCCCGGCGGCCGGGTTGACTGGGCCACCGGTGTGGTCGTTGGACAGCCAGAACATGTTCAGGTTGGCCGGGCCGTTCTTCTCGAAGTCCTGCTTCCAGACCTGGTACTTGTAAATGTCCGGAACGCTGAGGTCGAACAGCGGGAAGCCCTGCACCGACACCTTGTTCAGCGACGGGATCGACGAGCCGGTCTTGATCGGGTACTGGGTGGCGGCGCCGGTCGCCTCCATGTTCTTGGCGTCGCAGTAGTAGTTCTGCCACGTCGCGCCGGCTGGCTTCTGCTCGACCGACTGGAATTCGCCGAAGTCCTTGACCGACTGGCCAGCTGCTTCGGCACCGGTCCAGATGAAGCCCGAGCTCTGGTGGCCCAGGACATCGTTCTCGGTGTCGTAGCTGCGGGTGTACTCGCCGGCCGAAGACTCGGTGTACTCCGGGTTGTCGGACTGCATCAGCCAGTTGTGACCCTCGGCCGAGTTGGTGGCCGGGTCGTACGCGTTGTCGTACAAGCCGAACTGCTGGGCCATCGCGTGCTGGTTCGGCGTCACGTTCTCACCGAACTGGGCCAACGCAGGGTTGCCGTTGCCCGAGGCGATGTCGCCGTAGTCCTGGTCGTACGTACGGTTCTCCTTGACGATCAGGAACACGTGCTTGATCGTCGACGGGGCACCGATCTGCGACGGGATCGCCACCGGCTTCGCGCTCTGGGCGCTCTGCTTGCTGGCGTATTTGACCGAGTCGGGCGTCCAGCCGTTCATCTTGAAGACCTGCGCGGTGGCCGCCTTGATGGCGCCATCGCTGGGCAAGGTGAACTTCTCCACGCTCGACGTGGTGTCATGCGTGCCCGCCCCGGCTGCAGTCGTCGGGCGCTGAGCGTCGATGCCGCGGGTGTTGGCCACCAGTACGTCGTTACCCGAGGACGTGATGCCGTCCGGGAAGTAACCGGTCGGCAGCAGACCGACGTAGCCAACCGGCTGGCGCGCGCCGGTGTACTTGTACACGGCGACCGCGTTGGCCCGGCCCAGCGTCACTAACAGGTGACCATCGGCCGTCACGGTAATGCCGTCCGGCTCGTAACCGACCTTGGCCTCCGGCCACGGCTGGGTCGAAATGGTCTGGACGACAGCGTTCTTCGACGTGTCGATGATCGACACGGTGTTGCTGAAGGTGTTGGCGACGAACAGCGTGCCGTCCTTGGCGTACAGGGCCGTCGGGTGCAGGCCGACGTCGATGCTCGACGGCGTAGCGCTCGGGTTGGCCGTGTCGATGACGCTGACAGTGCCCGTGGTGGCCGAACCGGTGTCGCCGTTGGCCGGGACCTGAGTGCCGTACGAGTTCATCGTGGTGTCGCCGGCGACGGCCGGGCGACCACCCTCGTTGCTCACGTACAGCTTGCTGCCGATCATCACCATGTCGCGCGGGGCGGTGCCGGTCGTCCAGCTCTGCTTGATGGTCCCGCTCGCCGCGTCGATGGCGACGACGCGGTTCTCGCCATTCACGGCGGCGTAGACGGTCGAGCCGTCAGGCGAGAACACGGCCTGCGCGGACAGCGCCTCGGCCGAGCCCGACTTCGGGATCGCGACGTCGACCGGGTTGCTGAGCGAACCGTCGCCGTTCACCGTGAACTTGGTGTAGCCGTTCGCGCGCGGCATCCACAGCGACTTGCCGTCGGGGGAGTAAGTGGGCCCCTCCTGACCGGTGTCGTTGCCGGAGATCTTCAGGTTGTTGGCGGAGCCGCTGCCGATCTTCTGCTGAACCTTCCAGTTCTTCAGGTCGACGATGGTCAGCGCGTCGTCCCCATCGGTGGTCAACGCGGCCATGTGGCTGCCGTCGGGGCTGACCGTCGAAGCCATGATCTTGCCGTCGTTGACGACCATGGTGGTGCCGGTCGCCTTGAGGTACTGGTCGTCCGAGAGGACCAGGCCGTTCTTGGTGTTCTCGCGGACGTGTTGGGTGCCGAACGCGGTCGTCGACGCGAGCCCGACGCCAGAGCCAACGGCGACGAGCGCGAGGCTCGCGGCGCCGGCCGTGGCAAACGTCAATTGACGTTTGTTGAGTCGGGCGAGAAAGCGTTTGTGCGCCTTCTCCACACGCCTTCTGCGGCGCGCAACTTGCATTGACTCATCCCTTCGGTGGGGTGGGGAGCAGATCGACATTGGCGTCGAACTGCCAGAGCGGGTTCGGTGCGTCCCCGGTAGGAGTCCGCACCAGGTAGTAGCCGTTGACGTCCTTCGGGCCGTCGCCGTCGGCGACGAATCGCCCGTCGGCCTTGACATCGAGTTGGTAGATCGCCTGCCCGGTGATGGAGACTCCGGGCAGATGCCAGGTGACGACACAGCGCCAGTCGTTGCCCGGACCGCTGGGGTCCTCCAGGCCGTCGCCCTTGTTGCACGACGCCGAAGCCCGGACCTGCGCCTCGGTGACGGTGGGCCGGTGCAGCTGCTTGGTCTGCAGGACGTAGAGGTGGTTGAACGCGGTGGCGAGCGAGCGCTGCACCTTGGTCTGGTTGATGCCCGAGCCCATGGAGGGGGTCGCGACCGCGATGGCCGCGATCGTGATTCCGAGCACCGCGGCGAGCGGGACGACGCCGACCGTGAGGGCGCGGCGGCCCGAGCCGTCGTACGTCAGGTTGGTGAAATCGCGCCGCAGGAAAAGGAAGTACGCCAGCGTGGTCGCGACGATTGCCCACGCCAGGCTGATGCCGATGCTGATCAGCAGCGGCCCCAACTGCGCCGGGCTGGTAAATAGCCCGAGCCAGGCGATGAACGCGTACCCGGGCAGCGCCATCCGTACCGCCACCGGCAGCGGAAGCATCTGCGCCAACTGCATCGCCAGCGCGACGATCGTCGGCAGCAGCAGCCCCATCGGAGACCGGCCCAGGGCAATCGACCCGAGCAGGCCGATCCCGGCCAGGGCCAGCGTCGGGGCGAGCACGCAAGCCCAGGCCAGCACGGTCTTGACGGCGGCGTCGCCGGGCGAAAGCAGGTGGCCATCGAGGCCGACCAGGTTGTGGTTGCCCACCACCGCGATCCCGGCGATCGAGCTGGACGCGGCCAATCCGATCACCAGCAGCAGAATGACGGTGAGGCTGGCAAGCGCTTTCGCGAGGAAGATGCGCCGCGGCGAACGGACCGCGACCAGCAAATGGCGCCATGTACCGAGCCGGTCCTCGGACGCGAACACATCACCCGCGACGACCGACGTCACCAGCGGCAGACCCCACGTACCGGAAAAACCAAGAATCACCAGCGCGCCGGCCCAGCCGGTGGCGTGCATCCAGCGCCCGAACGTGGTGTCGGCCGGCAGCGAACTTTGCTGGCTGACCAGGGCGACGAAGATTGCCGGGGCGATCCAGCAGGCCAGGATCACCAGGCGAATCCGCCACTGGGACAGCAGCTTGACCAGCTCGAAGCGGTAGCCACGGGTTACCGGAATTCGGCGGTCGGGGGCGACCGGGGCCTCGGTAATCGTCGCGGTCATCGGCCGCCCTTCTGCTCGCTGCTCTCTTGTTCGGTCAGGGCGAGGAATGCGGCTTCAAGGGGCGACACCAGCGGGGCGAGTTCGCGTACCGCGACGCCCGCCCGCACCAGCCGCGTCACCAATTCATCGAGGGCCGGTACGAGGGCACGTACGACGAGGGCTTCGGAACCCGGCCGCACGGAATCGGAGCCGTCGATAACGCGGAGCCCGGGCGCGTCGGCAATAACACGCCGGGCGGTTTCCGGGTCGGAGGTCAGGATCCGGTAATCGAGTTCGTCATTCTCGGCCGACAGTTTGGTCAGCGGGCCGGAGAATACGACTCGTCCGGTGGAGAGAATGGTGACTTCGGAGCAGAGCGCCTCGAGGTCATCCATGCGGTGGCTGGAAAGCATGACTGCGGTCCCGGACGCGGCGAGCCGGGTGAGAACACCATGTACGTGTTTCTTTCCGGCCGGGTCGAGGCCGTTGGAGGGCTCGTCCAGCACCAGCAGCCGGGGATTGGTGATCAGCGCCGCGGCCAGTCCCAGCCGCTGCCGCATTCCGAGGGAGAATCCGCGGACGCGGTCATTGGCAACGTCGGTCAGGCCGACTTCGTTCAGTACGTCGTCAATTCTGCTTGTGCGCTTGTCGCCGCCACGCAGGACGGCCAATGCGGAGAGGTTCTGTTTCGCGGTCAGGGACGGGTATAGGCCAGGACCGTCCACGAAACCGGCGACCCCGTCGGGGGCCGCCAACGCCCGTCCGACCGGGGTTTGCAGGATTTCCAGTTGGCCGCTGTCGGCTATGGCCAAGCCGAGCAGTAGCCCAAGCAATGTAGTCTTTCCTGCGCCATTCGGACCGACCAGGCCGTGAATTTGCCCTTGCGCCACGTCCAGATCGATGCAGTCGAGTGCGACGACATCGCCGAAGGATTTGGTGATCCCGCGAGCCCGCACCGCCGGGGCTGTCTCCATGGATTCCTCTCTCCACAAGGCCTCTAAGAACCTAGGCACCACACATGACGCCAAAAGCGGGTGTATTTGAACGTTCTTTTAACGGAAAGCGACCGGCGGACTTCGTGCGTCAGGCAGATACTATTCGACCGCCGTATCGTCCGTTCAGACTTACGGAAAACACGCCGGTTGGATCGACCCTGGTTGGTCCTGAAGGACGCCGCAGGGGTGGCATTTCAAGGCCGCTAGCGGAACGTAACCGGTGGCGGCTCGATGCGGTATGAGCGAGGTACGGACCGTAGCTGCTAGGAATTGTTGATGCATATCCAGGCGCTGGCGGTCAATCACGGTACGACGCGTTACATGGAACTGATGCTGGCCTCGTTGATCGCCCACCATCGCGATCGATCCGGCCTTGACGTACTCGTTCTCGATAATGAGTCTGGCGATCTGGCTGGTCTGGATTGGTTGGTACGGCCCGGCATCGCCATTCAACCTTCCGGTTATCCGCGGCAGGTCCCGATCAATACGCACGGCGAAATCCTGCGCGACGCGGTTCTCGCCCGGCCCGACTGCGATGCGTATCTCTTTCTCGACGCCGACGTGTGCTTCATTTCCGACGACACGATTCCGGCGATGGCCCGCGAGCTGGCCTCGGATCCGGGGTTGTTCGCGGTGCAGGCAACGTGGTCGATCGCTGGCGATGACGAGTTCGAGGTTCCCGCGATATGGCGTAATCACGAATTGTTCGTTCGCGATTCATTCAAGTTTCAGGCCGATGAACCGTGGCCGCCGCTTCGTGAATACGTCGTCCGGCTGACTGACCGGATCTGGCCATTCTGCACGCTGGTTCGAAACGACGATGTTTTTCGCCGGATCGTGCGCTCGGTCGGCCTGTCGGCGGCAAACAATCAGTGTCTGCGCGGTGGTCGGCAGTGGGACACGTTCGGCTTGTTGACCTCGGTGATGGAAACGCACGATCGGCGGTGGCGGCGGTCGGCCCGGCGGGTCATTCATTTCGGGGCCGTCAGCTACAGCGATGAGCTGGCCGAGCAGAAGGCCCGCGGGCGGGATGAACTCCTGGAGCGTTACCGCCCTTCGCTGCGCGACTGACCTATATGCGATCATTCGGACCATGACAATGCGATTGGTCGGTTTGGTTGCGGCGACGTCCACCGCGGCGGTTCTGCTGGCGGGGTGCGGTGGCGGCAGCGACGACAACAGCAGCAGCGGCAACGATGGCGGCGCGGCGAAGTCATCGGGTGCGTCCCAGTCGTCAAGCCCGGCACAGTCGTCGAGTGCGGCACAGTCCTCAGCCCAGACGCAGTCGTCGGGCGGAGCGCAGTCCTCGGGCGGGGCGACCGAGTCGGCCAAGAGCGCCAGCCAGATCATCGCGGACATGCACAAGGTCACCGGCGCGGCGACATCGGTCCACGCCCAGGGCACGATCAACGGCCAGCAGCTGGACCTCGACCTCACCCGCGACGGGAAATCCGCGGGCAGCGTCGGCACTGCGAGCGATCCGCAGAAGGTCGTCGTGCTGAGCCCCGAGGAGGTGTACGGCGCGACGAAGCAGAGCAACATGAAATTCGTTCGGCTGGATCAAACCAACGCCCAGAAGGTCGCGCAAACGTACGTGATGAGCGCGCTGGTCACCACGGTGCTCACGCCCAGCGGGGCGGTGACGAAGACCGGTACGGACACGGTGAACGGACAGAAGGTCGTCGTGCTGAAAAGCGCTTCCGGCGGCGTCCTCGACATCGTCGATGACGCGACCCATCCGTACCCGATCCGCCTCACCAACGCGAGCGCCGGTCAGCTGAATTACACGAAATGGAACGAGCCGGCGACGATCACCGCGCCGCCGACCGTTCCCGGCTCGTAATTCACGAACCAGAATATGACTGTCCTCAGTGGATTATTCCGCTGGGGACGGTCTAATCGAGCATCGTCAGGTCGAGCCGGGAAATCCGGTCCGGGTCGGCCAGGATGTGGATTTGCACGATCGCGCCGTCGGCGACCGTGAAGCCCATGACCGCGAACGGCGCGCCCGACACGTTCACCACCACGCCGGCCAGGCCGTTCACCAGCACCGGCCGCAGGACTACGTCGGGCTGCTTGAACAGGATCGCCTGACTGCCGACCGCCCGTGCGCCGCGAACCACGGCCGTGCCCTCGGCCCGGGCCCGTCCGCCGTCGCCACGCAGCACCACATCCGGTGCGAGCACCGCGACCAACGCCTCGAGATCACCCTGGCGGGCCGCGGCGAAGAACGCGTTGACCGCCTCGCGCTGCCGGGCCGTATCGGGGTCGGGGACGGGGATCTCGGCGGATTGCACCCGGCGCCGGGCCCGACTGGCCAGTTGCCGCGTGGTCGCCGTGGAACGTCCGACGATCGGGCCGATCTCGTCGAAGGACACGCTGAACATGTCGTGCAGCACGAAGGCGAGCCGCTCGGCCGGCGACAGCGTGTCCAGCACAACCTGCATCGCCAGCCCGACCGAATCGGCCAGCAGCGCCTCATCCTCCGGGGTTATGCCGTCGACGCGGCTGATGATCGGGTCCGGTACGTGTACGCCCATCGGGTCCTCACGCCGGGATCGCCGGGCCCGCAGTACGTTCAGGCACACCCGGGAGACGATCGTCGTGACCCACGCGCCGAAGTTCTCAACGCCGCTGGCGCCCGCCCGGCTCACCCGTAGCCAGGTCTCCTGCACGGCGTCGTCGGCCTCGGCCAGAGAGCCGAGCATCTGGTAGGCCACGGCGCGTAGCCGGGGCCGATTCTGCTCGAAATCCGCCACCAGCACGTCGGTCTCGGTCATCGGTCACGTTCCTCCGCAGGGCGGTGTCTTACCAGTGACGGCGCTCTTCTGTTCGATGGGACAGCCGTTCGATGTGACAGTCAGCCTCAATCAGACGGGAACAATCATGCAGCAACCCTCGGGACAATCGACCGTACCGGCTCTCCTGCAGGATGGGGTCCTGACCGGCGAGTGGATCATGGACCCGCGAGCGTCAAGCGTCCGGTTGAAGACCGGGATCCTCGGCTTCATTCCGGTGCGCGGCGTATTTCACGAGGTACGGGGAAATGGCACCGTCGCGCCCGATGGTTTGGTCAACGGCGTCTTCACGGTGGTCGCGGACTCCATCGATACGGGCAACGAACGCCGTGATATGCATTTGCGGTCGGCTGACTTTTTCGACTGCGCGAACAATCCGGACATCACTTTCAGTACGCACGATATCCGGCCGGCCGATGCCGGGGTGCTCGTTGCGGGGGAGCTGACGGTCCGCGGTCATACCCGCCCGGTGAGCTTCGCTGCCACGGTATCGGTGCCGGGTGATGGCGAGGTTTGGCTTGACGCCGATGTCCACATCAACCGACGCGATTTCGGTGTCGACTGGAATTGGGCGGGAGTGATGTCGATGAAGAACACCGTCACCGTCCACGCTGTATTCACCCGGCCATGACGCATTCCCGTGCGGGCGTCACATTTTCGCTTTGGGATCGGTCATATCAATAGGACTATAAATCCGCGTGATGTGACGAGGAGACAATCATGAAGGCACGGATGGCCCACCCGATAATGACGGTTCCGGGTGCGTACGACGCGTTGCAGGCGTTTGCCAAGGCTGCCAATCAGAGCAGCCTGCCGGCGACCACGATCGCGCTGGTCCACCTACGGGCCAGCCAGATCAACGGCTGCAGCGTCTGCGTCCAGATGCACTCGGCCGAACTGCAAAAGGAAGGCGAAAGCGATCAGCGTATTTGGGGCGTGGGAGCCTGGCGCGAAGCGCCTTTCTACACCGACGCTGAGCGGGCCGCGTTGGAGCTCACCGAGTACGTTACCCGGCTAGCCGACAAGTCAGATCCGGTGCCGGACGCGATTTATGACGAGGCGGCCAAGCATTTCGACCAGCAGGCGCTGTCCTCGCTGATCCTGCACATCGCCCAGATCAACGTCTGGAACCGGCTGAACGCCACCATCAAGGCCCAGGTGCCGAGCCATTCCTGACCATCGATCTTGACCGGTCTCAGGTGACCCGGTATGCGCTGACCCTTCTCCGAGAATCGAGACTACGGCGTTAAGGGCGGTGCGCAGACCGCGCACCTGGTGTCCACAGAGGACTATCTGCGACTATCGGTCCTGGATCTCGGTCTGGTCCGCGCCAGTGCGCCGGCCCAGATCGAGCCCGGCCGAGTTCAGTGACCGTCGGCTGAGTTCACCTGCGGACAGGCGGAATTCGGCAGTGCGCAGCCCCGCGCCGGCGCTGGCAAACCGGATCGAGCCGCCGGCAAGCACGCAACCGGGCACACACCTCCTCGGCGTCGGCAAGCCAGATTCGGCACTTCGCTTTCGCGGCGCCGGGCCGGCGCTTGCCCCTCTTCGGCGCCGGGTACGCCAAACTCGGACCAGCACACGCTCCTCAGCGCCGGACACCCGAAATTCGGCACTTTGCCTGCGCGGCGCCGGGCCGGCGCTCGCTCCTCTTCGGCGCCGGTTATCCGCTGGGGAGGCCGGGTTGGTCGTGCGTGGTGTTGCGTCTCGGTTGTTGCTGCGGGTCGACCAATGGTGGTGGGATGAGGTGCGGGATGCCTTTGAGGAAGGTGATGTGCCAGTGTTCGTGGTGGACGATCCAGTGATGCTTGTGGCACAACAGCACCAAATTCTGTAATGAGGTCGGTCCGCCGTCGGACCAGTGTTTGACGTGATGTGTTTGGCACCAGGCGGCGGGGGCGGTGCAGCCGGGGTGTATGCAGCCGATGTCGCGGGCGACGACGGCGCGGCGAATTCCGGTGGGAATTGTTCGGGTGGCGCGGCCGATATCCAGTGGTTCGCTGTGGGATCCGAGCAGGATCGGGATGATGGCTGCGTCGCAGGCGATGCGGCGGGCGGCTTCGGCGGTGATCGGAGCGCCGGTGCCGAGTGTTCCGGTGCCCGGGCGCCGCAATGACGTGTCGTCGGATTGCTTGCCGCGTAGGTCATCCAACGCGATCGTCACCGTGACTTGTGGTTTCTCGCCACCAACCGCGGGCAACCCACCATCGGCCAGCGTCCGATCGCACAATTGGACGAGGGCGTCCGCCATGCGCCGGATACCGGATCGGGTGTCGGGCTGGCCGTCTTTGGCGGGTTGGGGTTGGGCGAGTGCACCGAGGGCGGCTTGGACGGTGGCGGAGCCTTCGGCATCGAGGCGGCCACGGACATAGTCCATGCCACCAACATCGCGGCGGAATACGAGTTCGCGGCGGTCTGGCTTGTCTTCATCGCGGGTGCCGTCGGGGTCGAGTACGGCGTGCAGTCGTCGCGCTAATACGCGAATACGGCTGGGGTCCATTTCCCGGGATTGTTCGGCGAGGAATTCTTCGGCCTCGGATCGCTCCCGTACGCCGACGGCTGGCGGGAGTTTCTGCATGGCTTGGGCGATCGTCCGGACATGCTCGGTCGAGAGGGCACCTTCGGAGGCCGCTGCGGCGGTAGCCGGCAATTCCGGTTCGATGATTTCACCGGAGATGCTGACCGACCCGACCAGTTCATGGGCCGTGCGGACCCGGGCGTGTGCTTCAGCAGGTGAGAGCCGTAACCGTGTCTGC
>JBEDUI010000257.1:0-6023 GCA_040414495.1 Mycobacteriales bacterium | reverse complement strand
CGTGTCGGTCGTCTGGGCGCCGCGCAGTGGGCCGAGGATTCAACAGATGCGACCTAGCGATCCATTGACATATTAACATCGCACTTAATATAGTAAGCCCGCTTTCTTTTTGGCCCATCCCACGTCGCTTGGGCCGGAGCATTCTGGTTTCACGTCCCTGGCAATGAGGCTGAAGGACGTCCCAGACACGACCGGTTCGGTGCATTTCCGTGGCCGTGCGGCGCTCGCGCGCGCCTGTGCCACGGAAGGAAGAGAGGTCTCATGAGGTCCGCGCGCAGAGTTTTCCGCCCATTGTTGTTTGCCGGAACCGGTCTCGCGCTGTTGATTCCAGCTGCGGCGTGCACGGTCGGTGGGTCCGCTTCCAGTTCCTCTGGAGCGGGGTCCACAAAAGGAACTTTGGTAATCGAGGAATGGACTAATCCCGGCGCCATCGACGTCACCAAGAAAATCGACGCGCTGTTCGAGAAGAAACATCCCGGCGTGACGGTGAAACTGCAAAATGCGCCGACCGCCAACAATGCCTGGACAACGCTTACCAACAGCATGCTGGCGGCCAAGTCGGTGGACGTGCTGGCTCAGTTCGCCCCGACCCAGGCCAGTTTCCCGCCCGGCTACACCAAGCTCAAGGCGTCCGGCACGGCGGCGCTGATCACCTCGCACCAACTGACCGACCTCAGTAAAGAGCCGTTCATGAAGAAGTACGACGTGAACGCGCAGAAGAATGCGATCGGTTATCAGAACGGTATCTACGGCATCATGGCCGCGGAGTACTCACACAACGGAAACCTCTGGTACAAGAAGGATCTGCTCGATAAGTATCACATGAAGGTGCCCACGACGTTCGACGAGTTCATGCAGGACCTCAAGACCTTCAAGTCGCACGGCATTACGCCAATTTTCGTTGCTGGCAAGGACAATCTGCAGCTGACCACCTGGACGGGCATTGTCGACCAGATGGTGATGCAGGGCAGTAAGTCCACTGACGCGACCCAGGTCGGCACCGAGCGGGCCAAGGCGTTCTGGACCGGAAAGCAGAACTGGGACGATCCGGTCTACAAGAAGGCGACCACCGAGTACGAGCAGGTAATGCAATACATCGAGCCGGCCGCCGGCGGCGTCACCGAATACACCGCACCGGGTATCTGGGCGGCCAAGGCCGACGACTTCCCGTTCCTCATCGACGGTTCGTACGACTACGCGACGGTCTCGAAGGCCAACCCCAAGCTCAAGGTCGGCAACTTCACCCTGCCCGGCACCAACGATCCATCGGCCAACCGGGAAATTCTTGCGCCCGACCTGACCTGGACGGTTCCGGTGTGGGCCAAGCACAAGAAGCTGGCGCTGGAATGGCTGGACCTGTTCTCACAAAAGGCGAACTACCAGGAATGGTTGAACGCGACCGGCTCGATCTCCACCCAGCCGGGTGTCACCGCCAGCGAGTCGCAAGACTGGAGCGCATGGTTGACCGCGCACATGGACACGGCTTTTCCGGATCTGCTGAAACCGTGGACGCCGACCGGCGCGCCGGATATTTCTGGCGGGCCCGACTTGACCAAGGTGAAGCCGATCGGCAAGCAGGACCCGCAATCGGCCCTCACCGCATCGGCTAAGGCGTACAGCAAAGCCGCGAAGTAGGGGAGGAATCGTGGCTACGTGCCCGTTCGGTACGTCGCGAACCCGGCGGTTCATCCCGTGGGCCTCGATCGCGATCCCCGGCGCCGGGTGGCTTATCTTCGGGCTCTATCCGTCCGTGGCGACCATCTTTTATTCCTTCACCCAGTATTCGGGCGTGCCCGGCACACCGCTGAACGTCTGCGGTGTCTGCAATTACCACGCCGCCTTCACCAACCTGCTTCCCGATGTCGGCAGCAGCCTGAAGGTCACGGTGATCTACGTGATTGGCGTGACCTTCGGGCAGAACATCATCGGGTTGCTGTTGGCATTGCTGCTGAACCGACGCGGCCGGGCGTTCACGCTCTACCGGGCATTGATCTTCATGCCACAGGTCTTTTCGGTGGCCGTGGTCGGGGCGATCTTCTCGCTGCTGCTGGACCCGTACAGCGGGCCGGTTGAGAAGATCGTCCATTCGCTTTTCGGTGGCACGCACGCGTTTCTCGGTTCGAATTCGGCCGCGTTGCCGTTGGTGATCGCGATCAACGTGTGGATGTTCACCGGCTACACGATGCTGATCTACATCGCCGGCCTACGTCAGATTCCGCGTGAGGTATATGAGGCGGCCTCATTGGACGGAGCCGGCCGGTTGCGCGCGTTCTGGCATGTCACCTGGCCACTGTTGGCCTCGGCGACGACGGTCAATTTCTTCCTCACCGCGATGGGGTCGCTCGGGGAATACGCCCTGGTGTTGGTCCTCACCGACGGCAACTTCGGCACCAAGACGCTGGGGCTGTACATGTTCAATTCGGCATTCGGGCAGAACAGCCAACTTGGTTACGGCTCGATGCTGGCGGTTCTGCAATTCTTCCTCACGTTGATCATCGGCGGCGGTCTGCTGTTCTTCCTGCGGCGCCGAGAGGTAACGCTATGACGACCACACAGATCAGCAGCGCCCCACCGGGCGCGCTCCCCGGCCGCAGCGGTCGATCCGGCGGCGCACGCCAGCGATCGAAGCTGACCTCGAGGATCGGCGTACACGGGCTTTGTCTGGTCATTTCGATCGGCCTCTTCGCGTTACCGATCCTCTATATCGCGATGCAGGCGTTCAAGCCGTACACCACGTTCCTGGCCAACCCGACCGGAATTCCCTCCAGTTGGTCCGGGCAGAACTTCAGCCAGGCCTGGAAGCAGGGTGATTTCGCCCGGGAGATGGGAAACAGCCTGCTGTACGCCCTGGTGCCGGACGCGATCACGTTGGTGCTGGGTGTGTTCCTGGCCTTCCCGATCTCACGCGGCTATTTCCGATACTCGAATGCGCTGTACGCGTTCTTCGTATTCTCCGGATTCCTGCCCGGCGGCCTGATCCCATTGTTCATCGAGGCGAAGATCCTGCATCTGTACAACCACCGGCTCGGCTATTTGATCCTCACCAGCCTGGCCGGCGCGGGGTTCTTTTTCTTCGTTGGCTATATCAAGGGAATCCCTAGGGAACTGGACGAAGCGGCGTCGATCGATGGCTGTGGCTACGTCCGGTTCATGTTCCGGATTATCATCCCGCAGATGAAACCGGCGCTGGCGACGTTCGGCGTGTTCGGCTTTATCGGTGCCTGGAACAATCTGATCCTGCCGCTGGTCATGCTCTCGGACCAGTCACTGTGGCCGGTGACCCGTGGTCTGTACGGGTTCTTCGGTGAGAACACCCAGAACTGGCCGCTGATCGCCGCCGGCACCGTCATCGTCGCGGCGCCGATTCTGGTGCTGTTCATACTCCTGCAGCGTTATCTCGTTGAAGGTGTCGCCGGCGGCGCGGTCGCCGGCACCCAGGGCGTTACGCAACGACCGACCCAAACGCCCTGACGCATATTCCACCGTTCGCACCCTCAGCAAAGGTGGTCTGATGTCTCTTTTCCGGTCCAGGCGGGCCCGAAAACGGTTGGTCGCCATCGCATGCAGTATCGGCCTGGCGGTTCTCGGCACCACCACGACAGTCGCGTCCGCCGCCACACCAGCGGCAGCGATCTGGTCGACCCAGATGCAGTTCACCGACCCCAGTGGCGCGCCCTGGTCGACCGACGCTTTCGCCGCCCTGAAATCTGACGGCATGAATACGGTCGAGGTCAATCTGGCGTGGAATACCCTCGAACCGACCCGCGGCAGCTTTGACTTCTCGATCCTGGACGCCGAGCTGGCCCATGCCGCGGCTGCCGGCATCAAGCTGGTACCGATCTTCTGGCAGTCGGTCTGGGGCGGGAATCCGGCTCAGTGGATCACCAGCCGTGAGGTCACTAATACTGGCGCACAGGGCAGTTCGCCGGCATGGTGGGATCTTTCCGAGCAACAGGACTACTTCGATTACGTCACCAGCACCGTGGCACATATCAAGGGGGCCGTGGCGTACGGCGGCTCGATCCTGGATTACGGCAGCCTGGACGCGCAGTGGCACGACCCGGCTGGTTACGGTGGGTACGCTCCGGCCGATGTCGCGGAATTCCATCGGTGGCTGCCGGGGGAGTACGGGACGCTGGCGAAATTCAACGCGAAATTCCACACGTCATACGTGTCGTGGGATGACGTGCCGTCGGCCCAGCCGGGCGACGCGGTCTTCCCGGCGTTCCAGGAATTCCGGGTGTGGAGCGTGGAGGATACCTACGGCCGGCTGACCGGGGCGGTCCGCAAGCTATCCAGCGGCCCGCTGTTCTATTACTACGGCGGCCATCTGGGCAATGCCCGCGATTACGCCAACCTGCCCGATATCTTTTTCCGACTGGCTCGGACGTACCACGTCACGATCATCGAGGACGCGGCCGACTCGACCGGCCTGGGCCTGCTGTTCGGAAGCCTGGCCCAGAGCTACGGCGTGTCGCTGATGCAGGAGTGGACGGCCCGCGCCTCGGGCCTGCAGGCAGAGGCCGGACAGTGGCTTGTCCATTATGGATTCGGCGAGCCCAACGCGGCCGGTGAGGATTTCTTCATCCACGACGGTACCGACAAGGACAAGATCGGTTATCCGATCTACACCCGCTGGCTGCCGTATCTGAAGGATTTGAACGGCTCGTACCCGCGGCAGCCGGTCGCACTCTACGTGTCGTTCGCCAGCGCCCACGGCGATCCGAACGCGATCGACGACAGCGCGGTGGAGAACGAGATCGCGGCCGACTGGAGCGATGCCCAGACCGGATTCACCGTGGTGACCGACGAGGAAGTCGAGCATCACATCGTGGATCTCTCGCAATTCCAGGCCGTACTGCCCATGAACGGCACCGACACCTATCTGCAGCAGTATGCGGCGAACGGTGGGCACCTGCTGACCAGTCCGGATCAACTCGGGAAATACGCACAGCCGTACGCCAAGGTCACTGCCTCGCACTTGATCGAAACCGTGCCGACGGTCGCGCCGGACCGGAAATCGGCGGCAATTATGATCGCCGAGGTCAACCAGTTCTACGACTATTCCGGTTCCGTGACGGTCCAGACCCGTGGACTAGGGCTGAAAACCGGTCCGTATCACCTGGTCGACAAAACCAACGGGGCGGTGCTGCCGCAGAAGGCCGTCAGTGGCGGCATATGCGCGCCGTTGCAGTTGGCCTCGGCCGATATGCGGGAATGGGACGTGGTGGCCGGCGCCGCGCCGAAGGGTAGCCCGGTACCGGCCAATTGCCCGGACGCCGGCTCAGGCGCGACGACGGTGAGTGCTACCGCCGGCGGGCCATCCAACGGCCTGATGACGCTGCTGGTCGGGGCGACGAACCAGGGCGCGGACGGCAACTTGCGTTCGGTCACTGTGGACGGACAACCGGCGGTAGCGACCTGGACGGCCGCCGAAAGCAATGCCGGCTGCGGCTGCGCCAATGCGTACCTGCAGCTGGATCCGGGTAGCCAGGTGGCCCGCTCGGCTAATGTCACGATCACCGTGAACTACTGGGCCGCTCCAGGGCAGGGCTTCCAGGTGCAGTACGACGGCGCCGGTGGGCCCTACGAGAATGGGTCGACCGTGACCGGCCCGGGCACGAACCAGTGGGTCACCTCGACCGTGCACGTTTCGGATGCCGCCTTTAACGAACTGCAGAACGAGTCGGCCGACCTGCGCCTGCAGGCCAGCGACCCGACCCAACCGCTCACGATCCACAGTGTGAGCATCTCGACGACCGGGTGATTTGTCCCGCCCGCCGGCCACAGCGGCCGGTGGGCGGGTCTGCGGCTGGACACCGGGGCGATCGCGTAGCCTCGCCGGGTGCGACTCGTCATTGCCCGCTGCCAGGTGGACTACATCGGCCGGCTCACCGCGCATCTGCCCATGGCCGTCCGGTTGCTGCTGATCAAGGCCGACGGCTCGGTGGCCGTACACGCCGACGACCGGGCGTACAAACCGCTGAACTGGATGAGCCCGCCGTGCTCGCTCAAGGTCGAGG
>JBEDUI010000256.1:0-2061 GCA_040414495.1 Mycobacteriales bacterium | reverse complement strand
GCTGGCCAATCTGCTCGGCAACGTCCGCGCGCACACGCCGCCTTCGGCGCAGGTGGCGGTACGGCTCGGCGCGATCCAGGGAGGCGTGCTGATCGAGGTCGCCGATTCCGGTCCCGGCATGTCCGCTACTGACGCCGGGCAGGCGTTCGACCGGTTCCACCGCGCGGCCGAACAGGCCGACGGCACTTCAGACCCTGGCGATGACGACTACACGGCGGGCGGCGGCAGCGGGCTCGGCCTGTCAATCGTCCAGGCCATCGCGACCGCGCACGGCGGCCAGGCCACCCTTGAGTCCTGGGAGGGCCACGGCACTCGCGTCCGTATCTGGCTCCCGACCACTCGTCCAGCCCCGGCCGCGGCCTAACCGACTGACTCCCGACTGATCGCAGTCAATTCGCTGCCCGAATTGTGCCATTCGAGGTCACCTAGTCCGTTCGAAGTTCGGATTTAGCCGCGTGGCGGCACCGTTGGAGCGGGTCACCAGGTATGCGCGATCACCGACTACGGCAACTCTCAACCGTCGGTTACCAGCAATAAAGCGCCGTTCGATAAAGCGCGGTCGCCACGCTGCTTATTGCTTGTCAGCCGGACCGTGCTCTATGGTGCTAAGCCAAACCCCCTAAAAGGCGTGGAACACCTAACATGACATCATTGGTAAGAAGCCGTCGGAACCAGGCCTGTGCGGTTGGTGTGGTAGCTCTGCTTGCGGCCGTTGCGGCGCCGACCCAGGCCGACGCGCATGCTGCATCAGGACCCGGCTGGCGCGCCGTCAAGATTGTCGCCAGCGATCGTCATGACGTAATCCTTAACAAGATCGTCGCTACAGGTCCGGGCGACGCCTGGGCCGTGGGCGACGTCTGCCGTCCGTGCGTCGAAGGTGATGGGTTTTTCGTCCCGAACCTAATCCTTGAGCGTTGGAATGGGCACACCTGGAGCAGGATCCGGCCGCCAGCAGCCGTGCTCAAGAACGTCGATGGCTGGGCGACATTGAGAGCTAGCTCGCGAAAGAACGTCTGGATCTTCGTGGGGAATGGCGGTCCCGACACCGTGCTCCGGTACAACGGGACCAAATGGACCAAGACCGTGCTGCCCGCGATCACCGATCCGTTGCACTCGTTCGGCATGAACGGCGGGCCGCTCGTCTTCGGGCCGAACGACGTTTGGAAGTTTGCCGGCATCTATGCGATCCACTACTCCCATCACACTTGGCACCGCTCGCGTCTGCCGACCGCCATACGGACTTTCGGCGCGGTAGATGCTGTGTCTGCCAATGACATCTGGGCGCTCGGCCGGTACGGGAAACAGTGCGGTTGCCACACTGGCAACCGCTATGTGGCGATGCACTGGAACGGACGTTCCTGGAGAATTGTTGCTTCATTGAATTCGCTGACGATCCCCTCGGCGCACCGGTTCACGCTCGGACCTGTTGTCGCCGCGGGACCAAACGACTTCTGGATACTCGGCAATTTGCTTCATGCGCCGTTTCTGTTGCACTGGACTGGCGCTGCCGCTGGCTGGAAGCGCATCGAGATTCCCGCAGATTCGATCTACCGCATTGTTCGAGACGGCAATCAAGGACTCTGGCTGTACGTCTACATGCAGGACGGCACGTCGGCCCTCGACCACTACAGCGCCGGCACGTGGACCAAGTACCCGGTACCGAGCACGCCTGGCGGAGCCCCCGACATTTATTCAATGGCATCGATCCCTGGTACCCAGTCGGTCTGGGGTGTCGGCCCATCCCTCTCGAATGGTCGGTACAGGGGCGTAATTATCAAATACCGCAACTAGAACCGGACAGGGGCTAGCGAAACGCGCTGCGACGTTAGTCCGAGGTTGGCGATCCGCCTGGGGCTGCGGGCTCGGGCTGGGCGATCGATCGGGCCAGCAGCTGGGCCACGTCCACGACCTCCAGCGTGTCCTTGGCCTCGCCGGAGCTCTTCTTCGCGCTGATCGCGTCGCCGAGCATGACCAGGCAGTAGGGGCAGCCGGTCGAGATCGTGTCAGGGTCGGTGCCGAGCGCTTCCTCGATCCGCTCGGAGTTGATCCGCTTCCCGATCC
>JBEDUI010000255.1:0-17137 GCA_040414495.1 Mycobacteriales bacterium | reverse complement strand
CGCCCGCCGGATCGCGGCGGCCAGCTCACCGGCCGGCCCGTCCTTGACCAGGAACCCGGCCGCGCCGGCCTGCAACGCCCGGCGTAGGAATCCGGGCCGACCGAACGTGGTGAGGATCAGCGTCGTGCACGCCGGCAACGCCTCGTGCAGCGCGCCGGCCGCCTCCAGCCCATCCAGGCCCGGCATCTCGATGTCGAGCAGCGCGACGTCCGGCCGCGCCTCGAGCGCCGCGGTCACGACCTCATCGCCGCGACCGACCTGAGCTACTACTTCGAGGTCGTCCTCCAGCTCCAACAGCGCGGCGATCGCGCCGCGGACCATGGCCTGGTCCTCCGCCAGCAGGATGCGGATCATCTGGTGTCCTCGCCGCGCGTACGTCGGATCATCGGGCGGATGTGGTGGGCGCGGACCGCTCCGGCAGTTCCGGACGGGGCGCGGTCGCGTACGCCGGCGCGTCGAGCGGTACCCGGGCCGCCAGCCGGAACCCACCGGCCGGATCGGCGCGGCCAGCTTCGACCGAGCCGCCGACTGCCGCCATCCGTTCGGACAGGCCGCGCAGCCCATGTCCGCCACCGACGTCGACGTGCTCGCCCGGACGGTGCCCGGGACCGACGCCGTCATCGGTGATGGTCAGCAGCACGTCGGGCGTACGGCGTTCCAGCCGGATCGTGACCGCGCCGGCCTTGCTGTGCCGCAGCACGTTGGTGGTGGCCTCGCGCACCGTCCACCCGAGCAGCGATTCGACCGGTGCCGGCAGCCGTGGTCCCGGCTCGGGCAGTTCGACCGTGATGTCGGCGGCCTGTAGCGCGGCCCGGGCGCCGAGCAGTTCCTCGTCGAACGACCGGCGGTAGCCACTGACCGCCTCGCGAACCTCGACCAGGGCCTGGCGGGCCACGGATTCGATGTCGTGCACCTCCCGGGCCGCTTTGTCGGTGTCGCGCTCGATCATCCGGCCAGCAAGCTCGCTCTTGAGCACGATCAGCGACAGGCTGTGGCCGAGCAGGTCGTGCAGGTCGCGGGCGAACCGTAGCCGTTCCTCGGAGACAGCAAGCCGGGCGTTCTCTTCGCGGGCGTCGCGCAGCTCCCGGTTCGTGGTGATCAGGTGCCGCATACCCAGGACCGCCATCGGGGCGATGAGGCTGGCCAGGGTCTGGGCGAAGATGCCGCTGGCCGGGGCATGTACGGCCAGCATCATTCCTAGGTTCGCCGCGGCGAGGACAGCGGCTGCGCGCGGGACGTATTTCAGCGGCAGCACCGCCGCCGCGGCGGCGGCCGCGTAGACCGTCAACCCGATGAAGACCTTCCCGAAGATCAGCGGGAGGCCCAGCGCCAGCACGATCAGGGCGGCGACGTACCGGCGACCGGGTGGGGTCGCGGCCTTGCTCTGTCGGAAAAGCCCGCCGATGTAGAACAGCCGGACGTACAGGACGACGAAGAGCGCGAGCGCGATCGCGGCGCCCACCAGCCGCCAGGAGATGTGGTCCTCGCGGGCGAGATCGGCGACCGGGTATCCGAGGCCGACCAGATAGACCAGGCCCAGCCGCATTCCGCGGCGTTCCCGGACCGACGGATCAAGACTGCCCAGCATGCGCTCAACGTAGCCGAGAGGTCGCTATGTGCGGGAGTGCGAACCGTCCTGTTCCGTACATGACAGACGTCATGTACGTCCCTATTCCACGAGGTCCCGGACCACTGCGTCGGCCAGCAGCCGGCCCCGCAACGTGAGCACGGCTCGGCCGTCGTCGTACGCCTGACGTTCCAGCAGGCCGTACGTACGCATCCGGTCGGCCTCGGGGCGGCGCGCGGCGGGGATGTCCTCCAGCGGCAACCCGTCGGCGAGCCGGATTCGCAGCAGTACCCGTTCGGTCCGCTGCTGGGCCCGGTCCAGCACCTCGCGGGCCTGGGCTGGCGTCTCCCCCTGGTACAGCCGTTTCGCGTACGCGGCCGGGTGTTTGACGTTCCACCACCGCACACCGCCGATGTGACTGTGCGCGCCCGGACCAACGCCCCACCAGTTGCCGCTGGTCCAGTAGAGCAGGTTGTGCCGGCACCGGCCGGCCGGCGACCGGGACCAGTTCGATACCTCGTACCAACGGAATCCGGCGGCCGAGAGCGTCTGCTCGGCCTGCGTGTACCGGTCAGCGAGTACGTCATCGTCCGGTATGGACAGTTGGCCGCGGGCGACCTGGCGGGCCATCCGGGTGCCGGGCTCGACGATGAGCGAGTACGCCGAGATGTGGTCCGGTCCGGCGGTGACGGCCGCGTCCAGGGATTCCTGCCAGTCCGCTTCGGACTCGCCCGGTGCGCCGTAGATCAGGTCAAGGTTGACGTGATCGAAGCCGGCGCTGCGCGCCTCGGCCACCGCGTCGATGGCCCGGCCCGGCGTGTGCTGGCGGTCGAGCACCTTCAGTACCGGTTCGACCGCCGACTGCATGCCTAGGCTGATCCGGGTGAACCCGGCCTCCCGGAGCAGTACGAAATAGGCCCGGGTCACCGACTCCGGGTTGGCTTCGGTCGTGATCTCCGCGTCCGGCGCCAGACCGAACCGGTCGGCGACTTCCCGGACCACCAGGCCGAGGTGGTCGGCCGGCAGCAGGCTGGGCGTACCGCCGCCGACGAAGATCGTCTGCACCGGCGGTGCGGCCGGACCGAGCACGTCGCTGGCCAGCCGTAGTTCGGCCAGCGCGGTGTCGACATAGGACAATCGCGACACGCCGGGCAGGTCCTCGGCGGTGTACGTATTGAAGTCGCAGTAGCCGCAGCGGGTCGCGCAGAACGGCACGTGCAGGTAGATACCGAACGGCGCCCGGCGCATGTTGTTCAGGGCGCGCGCGGGCAGCGAACCGTCCCGGGAGACCGGTTCGCCGTCGGGCAACGCTGGGCTCACGCGGCGCCGCGCCGCGAATCGGCTACTGACATGGCTCCAAGTGTTTCAATGCGCTGCGAACGCAGCGATGTCGAGGTGGTTGGGAGGAGCGGGATGACCGAGCAACAGGTGGACTACGGCGTCTCGGCCGGGGTCGCCACGATCACTCTGGACTCTCCGTCCAACCGTAACGCGCTGTCCACGGCGATGATGCGGCGAGTCGTCACCCTGCTGGCCGAGGCCGCGGCCGACCCGGCGGTCCGGGTGATCGTGCTCAGCCACGCCGGCCCGGTGTTCTGCTCGGGCATGAACCTGACCGAATCGGTCGGCGCCGATCCAGCCGCGATGCCGGTGAACGTGTTCCCGGACGTACTGCGGGCGGTGTGGGAGTCGCCCCGGCCGGTGCTGGCCAGGGTGGGCGGACCGGCGCGGGCTGGCGGTATCGGGCTGTTGGCCGCGTGCGACATCGTGGTCGCGGCGGCCGACGCGACGTTCGCGTTCAGCGAGGTACGGCGTGGCCTCGTACCGGCCTCGATCGCGGCGACCGTACTGTCCCGGCTGAGCCCCTCGGTGGCGCGCGAGCTCTTCTTGACCGGAGAGGTGTTCGACGGGCGACGGGCGGCCGAGATCGGGCTGGTGAATAGCGCGGTGGCCGACGTCGACGCCGAGGTGGCGCGTTATGCATCTCTGTTGGCCCAGGGCGGGCCGGGCGCGCTCGCCACGATCAAGGAACTGCTGCGCCGGCCGTTGACGATGGACGATCTGCCTTCGCTGGTTACGGTGTCGGCCCGGCAGTTCGCCAGCTCGGAGGGGCAGGAAGGCATCGCGGCGTTCGGGGAGAAACGGGCGCCGCGTTGGGTTCCGTCCGACCTGTAGGACCAGTCTGGGCCCGCTGGTCCTGTTAGTCTCCGGGACGTGGTTTCCGCTTCCGCCTCCGGTTCTGGTTCTGGTTCCGGTTCCGGGACGGCTCGGCCGGGTGGTGTCGCGCAGGCGGTGACCGATCGACTGCGCGGCTGGATCGAGCACGGTCGGTACGCCGCGTCCGGGCGGCTGCCGGGCGAACGGGCGCTGGCTGAGCAGTTGGCGGTCAGTAGGGGCACGGTCCGGCACGCGCTCACCGCGCTGGCGTCCGCCGGCCTGATTACGCCGGCGCCGCAGTCCGGCTGGTACATCGCCGGGCCGCCGTTGGGTGAGCCGCCGCATACGTTGTTGAGCTTCACTGAAATGGCGCGCCGGCGGGGTATTGAGCCGCGGACGTCGGTGGTGGCACAGCAGGTTTTGGCGGCCACGCTCGATGAGGCCGAGCAATTGCGGTTACCGCCGACCAGTCCGGTGTTGGTTCTGGATCGAGTCCGCCGCCTGGCCGACGTCGCGGTTTGCCTGGATCACAGCCTGATCGCACTGGCCCGGGTGCCCGGCCTGGAGTCGGCCGATTTAACCGACCGGTCGCTGTATTCAGAATTGGAAGCGCGTGGGATTCGGCCCGCCCGCAGCGATTTCAGCGTTCAGGCTTGCGGGGCCGATGAGCCGGTGGCGCAGGCGTTGGGAGTTTCGGTCGGCGAGCCGGTATTGGTGGGTACGGAGGTGTGCTCCGACCCCGCTGGTGTGCCGATTCTGCTGGGGCGGTCGACGTTCCGCGGCGATGCCTATCGTTTTCACGCCACCCTGTTCCGCGATTAATTTCGGCCGCGGTTGCGCTACTTTTGCAACTGCCATACTCGATCCCGCTGTCCCCTCCATAAACACCGGGGCGCCCCCGGCCTTCGATTCCAAGATCGTGATGGCGTACGTCGCGAATATCGATACGAAAGCCATCACGATCACGAAATCCGTCTCAGCGGAGCAACAGCCCTCATGATCATGAGTAGATTTGGTACCGGAATCGGTATCAAATCCACTCACGATCAAGGAAATCGGCTCGCTACCGGGTGTTTGATCCCAGCCAGGCCCGCCCGTCCACCTCAATTCCAAGATCGTGATGGCGTACGTCATGATCAGCGGTACGAAAGCCATCACGATCACAAAGGGTGGCGCGACACCGCGCCAGGCCGCACAGCGCCTGGCGCGGCACAGTAACGGTAGCGCGGCAGGGCGCAGGACCGGCGCCGAGTCCGGCCCCTGCACACCGCACTGCAGCGAGCGTGACACCAGAGTCGTTACCGGCCGCGAAATCAGCCATGCCGTCCCGCTCACTGCAGTTGGGGTGCGGGGGCCAACACACCGCCGGACCAACACCGCTGAACCAACACGGCCCTGAGCCAACACGGCGCCGGGCCGGCATGCCGCCGGCCGTCCCCGTCAGGCTGGCAACAGCACCATGCAATTATGTTTCGAAGAATGTCCCGTCCGGCAGGGTTTCCCGCATCCGGTCCATTGTGGACGACGGAATTGGCGCAACCATACCGTCGGAACGTACCCGGGCCAGCGCCTCCAACGCGGCACCGGCGCACGGCGGCAGCTCGGTCGTCACCGGACGCGACTGCGGCAACCTTGCACACAGCCCAGCCGAAACAGCCTGCGCCATAGGCGATCCGGCGTGCGCAAACACCGATCCGGACAGGACCACCGGAAATGACTCGGAGCATTCCAGCAAACCGACCTGAGCCGCCGACACCCGCGCCAATTCCACAAACGGCTCCGCATGCTCGGCGACCAACCGCTGCGCGATGCTATCCCCCGCCTGCGCCAATTCCGAAACAACTCGAGCCGCTTTACCAATATCGTACGATCGGTGCTCGCGGCGGGTCAGATTGTGCAGCATCGTGTCGACGTCGGGAAAATCGAAAATACGGAGCAATTCCGGGGTCAACTTGGTTGCCGGTCCGGCGCTAAGCCGTTCCAGATATACCGATCGCAACGCGGCCTGGCCAACTCCTACCGCGCCGGTCGCGTCCTGAATCCACCAACTGGCCGCCCATTCGCGACCATCGCGACCGCGCGCGCCGGCGGCCGGCCCAGTCCCGCACACCAGCGCGACCCCGACCCCGGACAGCGAACCGAGGCGCAGCGGCCCCAACCCATCGTTCACAACCAAAAAACCAGCCGGCGCCAAAGCATCGAGCCGTTCCCGGTACAGCGCGAAATCCTCGGGCCAGTCCGCACCGGCCAGACTGAATACACCGAAATCAATGTCATCCGGTCCGACCCCCGCCTGTTCGAACGCAATCCGTACGGCACTACGGATCTCGCCGATCGCCGACTCGACGGCCGGTGCGCCGTAAATATCGCCACAACCGGCGCGCCCGACACCCAGAACCGCTCCCGATAAGGAAGCCACCAACGCGATCGTCTTGGTGTTGCCGCCGTCGACCCCGAGAACAACCGTCATCGCGGCAACAGGCGATCCGGTAAATGATCGGCCAGCGCGGCCGCCATTTCGCCGTAAATCGCCTCGGCCCGGGGCAATGAGGCCACCAGCGGATTAGCGGCCAGAGCCCGGATCCCGTCCCGGTACGTCCCTTCCCACGCCGCCTCGGCCGCCAGCATTTGGTATTCGGCCAGCGCCTCGACCAGCCCCCGCACCTGCCGCGGTAACGGCTTGGTCGGCATCGGCGTGATCCAGTCGGCATTCACCCGGCCAATGGTCTCCACGACCAGATCCTCGGGAAAACCGGGCACCGAGCCGGCGGAATTCGGCACGTTGACCGGCAGCACCTCGTCCTTGTTGTTGTAATACGCGTCCATCACGTCGATGGCCAATTCCAGCTCGTGAATTCCGCCCCGGGAACGGGCCGGATCCAGATGCGGCGAGGCCGATTCGGCCTGCTCGCGGTAATGCTTCCAGTAATCCGGCACCTCGGCCAGAATGTCCTGCGCCCGCGTGGTTGGCTTGCGCTGCAGGCGATCCAGGATTTCTTCGGTGTAATAATAATACTTGAAATAGTCAGCCGGAATTGATTCCATGGTCGCGGCCAGATGCAGTACGCGGCGGGCATCCTCGTCGACTGAGGGATCGTCGCGGCGTTCGGCATCGGCCGCCTGCAAAAGTGGGATCAGGTCCTGGCCCTCGTATGTGTGCTCGACGCTCCAGGAATTGTGGTTCAGCCCAACCATCACCGATTCGACCTTGTCCGGGTCGAGGCCGGCGGCGCGGGCCACCCACTGCGGAAAAATGATCGGCCCTTCACACAAGGAAACCGTCGGTATTGACGTATGCGTGGTCATCGCCTGGGCCACGATGTTGACTGGGTTCGTGTAGTTGAACAGCCGCGCTTTCGGCGCGACGCGTTCCAGGTCGGCGGCCACATCTTTCATCACCGCGATCGACCGCAACGCCATGAAAAACCCGCCCGGACCCTGGGTCTCCTGCCCGATAACGCCATGCCGCAAGGGAATTCGCTCATCGATCACGCGGGCTTCGAACCCGCCGGGCCGGAAGCTGCCCAGCACCGCATCGCAGTCGGTCAGGCCGGCAGCGCGGTCAGTTGTCGCCGTAACAGTGATATCCACGCCCTGGGCGGCCGCCATCCGTTCGGAGAGCTGCTTGATCAACGCGAGCCGGTCGGCGTCCAGATCGATCAGCACGACCTCGGAGCCGGCGAAATCGGCGCCGTTGTGGATGAACGACGCCATCGTTCCCGCACCGCGGGTCGATCCGCCGCCGAGGTAGGCCAACTTGATACGCGCCATCGGGACTCCCTACGTACTCGGCATCGTGGACCAATTTGCCTCCGCGAGGCTATCTGGTCCATCTGGTCTTAGCCAAGGGCGGGACCGGACGCGGCACGATTACGACGGAACGCCGCCGCCTTGACCCGGTTCTGGCAACTGGTCGAGCAAAACCGCCGGGTGCCGTTGCGCGAGGTGTCGACGTAAACCCGGTCGCAGCGCTCGGCCGAGCAGACACCGAGCCGGTCGACGTATTCACCGCCCACCACCACGGCCAGCGCGGTAGCGCAGCCGGCGGCCCAATCCTGCGCCGGATCGCCTTTGCTGCCGTGGAAATGCAGGTGCCACGGCTCGTTGTCGTGGCGCAGCAGGTACGGCCGGGCGCTCGTGTCAGCGAGCAGATCGTTGATGATGCCGGCGGCGGTGTCGATGTCGCCGCGCTCGACCGACTCGAAGACGCCGCGCAGGATCGTCGCCGTATCAGCCAACCCGCGCGCGCCGGCGGCATCCATGGTGCCGAGCCGTCGGCGACCCCCGCTTAGCACGGTATTGACCGCCTCGTGCAGCGCTGCTCCCTCGGGCGCCGCGTACTCCCGACCCTGGGCCTGACCGGACGTGGCGACATTGACCAACGCCACCGCGACCGCCACCACCACGTCCGTGTGACTGTTGAAGTTCACTTGACCAGTCACGCACCTTCGCTTAGCGTCGTCACCGTCAAACGCCATCATGACAGTGACGGGATGGAATCGCATGTCGACAGAAACTGTGGCACGCCGGTGGGTCGAGCGTTGGGACCGACAGCAGGAGACCTACATGGCCGACCGCGAGGAACGGTTCGCGGTCATCGCCGACGTCGTCGAGGAATCGGTTGTACGGGCGGATCCGCTGATTCTGGACCTCGGTTGCGGACCCGGCTCGCTGGCGATTCGGTTGCTGGATCGGCTGCCCGGCGCGACCGTCATCGGCATCGACGGCGATCCGCTACTGCTCGGCCTGGCCCAGGCCGTCTACGGCGACCGGCCCGGGCTGCGTCTGCTCGATCGTGATCTGCGGATCCCCGGCTGGCTGGAAGCGTTGGCGCTGGAGCGCCCGGTCGATGCCATCGTCAGCACCACCGCGCTGCACTGGCTCACCCGCGACGAGTTGGCCCGGACGTACGCCGACGCCGGCGAATTGCTGCGTCCTGGCGGCGTCCTGGTCAACGGCGACCACCTGTTCGACCGGCCGGAGAGCCAGCTGCGCGCCCTGGCGAGGTCGGTTCGGGACCGGCGGGCCGCTCGCGTCGGCGCCGGCGGTGAGGACTGGGACGCGTGGTGGCAGGCCATCGCGGCCGAGCCGGACCTGGCCGCGCTATTGGCTGAGCGGGCCGCCCGTAATTACGAGCACACCGAAGACCCCGGCGTGACGTTGGCCGATCACCTGGAACTGTTGCGGGCGGCCGGGTTCGCTGAAACAGGCACGGTCTGGCAGTCCGGCGACGACCGGGTTCTGGTCGGAATTCGCTAATCCCCCGGCTTTCTTGGGCTGAGCCCTTGGCCGTTTCGCCCGAGCCGTCAGTCTCTTCGACTAAGCCCTCGGCTTTTCGCCGAGCCGCCGGTCGTTTTCCCTGAGCCCTCGGCTTTTCGCCCGAGCCCGCGGGCGCCGCGCCGAATTTCATGATCGTGATGGCGTACGTCAACAATGACGATACGAAAGGCATCACGATCATGAAATTCTCGGGCCGAGTTGAACTGTTGGCGAATCAGCACCGCTCGCGATCGGATGTGCTCGCGAATTTGGGATCAAATCCACACTCATTTCGGCAGAGCAGGAATTACCGTCTCGCCGGGAACTTGGCTCTCTGACCGGCGGCCGTGCTCGCCGGGCGCAGCAGGCGGGCGGTGATCCGGGTGAGTGACTCGCGCGGCGTGAATCGGCCGCTAGCGACGATCAGCTTGTTCCGTAGGCCCGGAATGACCACCGCCCGGCCTCGGTCCAACGCTCGCAACCCCGCCTCGATGACCGGCTCGGACTCGCCGAGCCGGCTGTAAATCGCCGTAGTGCCAGCGTCGGCGCCGAGTTCGTTGACGAAACCGGTGCGGGTCGGCCCGGGACACAGCGCGGTGACGGCTACGCCAGCCGGACGAGCCTCGGCCCACAAGGCCTGACTGAACGACAGCACGAACGCCTTACTCGCCCCGTACACCGCCTGGTACGGCGCAGGCTGGAACGCGATCGTGGACGCGACATTGAGAATCCCGCCGCTGCGCCGGGCAAGCATTCCGGGCAGGAACGCGCGAGCCAGCGTGACCACCGCGCTGACATCGACCGCTACCTCGTCGGCCTCGCGATCGGGGTCGGCCTCCGCAAATGGTCCGTAGCTGCCAAACCCGGCATTATTGATCAGCACCTCAATCGGGCGCTCGCCCACCTGATCGAGCAGAGTGGATACGCCGGCCCGGGTCGAAAGGTCCGCGACGACAGTCTCGACCGTGACCGGCGCAGCATCATGGATCTGGCGCGCGGTCTCGTCCAACCGGGCTTTGTCGCGTCCGGCGAGTACGAGCGACATGCCACGATTCGCCAGTTGGGCAGCGAGCCCGCGCCCGAAACCAGACGACGCTCCGGTTACGACGGCCCATTGACCCTCATAGTGGATCATGGCGCCCCCTCTCGCGGCCGGTCAGCGCGAATGCCCCAGGATAGCTCCAGGTCTCCCGGCCATCGGCAATAGAACAAGTCGAGTGAAATGCCGATGTCCAAACAATATATGGAACTGGTCCATTTACGCGGCCAACACGAAAAAAGCCAGCCTGACGTCAATGACCGCGCTTTTATGCTTGTCGCGACATCGACTTTCGGGTCGCGAGAACAATACTCAGGTAAAGCGCAATCAGGCCGGTGACCAGCGCGCTGACAAGTGCCGCGGTTGTGATAGCGCTCGTGTACGCATGACGAATTGAACCCAGCGTCGCGTCGGTCATTGTGGGGTGCCGAGTACCGGCGAGGCCAATGACGTCCGCCGAATTCTTCCAGGCCGGGTCGCGGTGAGTGGTTGTGGAGGAATATGCCGATCGATAAGTCAGACTGGCGAGCGTGCCGAGCAGTGCGATGCCCAGCGCCGCGCCGAGTTGACTGCTCGTCTCGGATATACCCGAGGCAGCGCCGGCC
Source organism: Mycobacteriales bacterium (assembly GCA_040414495.1). GTDB lineage: Bacteria > Actinomycetota > Actinomycetes > Mycobacteriales > QHCD01 > DATAVB01. Next base: position 6,510 of record JBEDUI010000255.1, on the reverse strand, counting down.
TGCTGGGGCGGAGCACTGGCCAGAACGACCGAATTGCCCATGGTCGCGCTGATTCCGGTACCGAACGTCAACACGATGTATCCGCCAATGAACACCCAGAGCGGAGTATCGAGATGGACGGTACTGATGATGGCCAGGCCGCCGGCGGCAATGAACAGGCCCGCGATCAGCAGCTGATCCGGACGGTATCGGGGAACTAATGCGCTGGCGAGAATTGGGCCTGTGCAGGCACCGCCGATCGTCGGTAAGGCGCAGAGCGCTGATTGCAGCGGCGTCAGGCCATGGACGAGTTGCATGAACGGAAAAGCAAGAAGTCCGACGCCAGCGGTCACCATCGCGACGATCGTATTAGCGCCAACCGCGCTTCCGAAGCCGCGAACCTTGAACAGCGACAGCTCTACAAGCGGATTCGCGGCAATGTGCTGTCGTCGTATGAATAGCGCTGTGGCCGCAATTCCAACGCCAGCCGCGGCGATCGTGAGTGCGCCGCCATTCCGACCGCCGGTGCTGCGGGTCAGCGCGTAGACCAGGCCCAGGACAGCCGGCAGCGACAGGACGGCGCCTATCACGTCAAATCGAACGACGCTAGGGCTCTTTTGCTCCGCAATGACAAACGGACCGATAACGAGCAACAGCACCACCACCGGCACATTGATCAAGAAAACGGCTCCCCACCAAAAGCGGGCGAGCAGTGCGCCACCGACAATCGGCCCGGCGATGGCGCCACCGGCAAAAGCAATGGACCACGCGGCGACCGCGCGAGCGCGTTGCTGTTCAGCAACGAACATGCCTCCGATCAGCGAGAGCGTTGAGGGCGCGAGGGTCGCGCCGCCGACCGCCATGACGGCCCGCGAACCGATCAACCAGCCAGCACTCGGGGCATAGGCGGCGGCGACCGAGCCGGCACCAAAGAGGGCGGACCCGGCCAGCAACAGGCGACGGCGCCCGATCCGATCGCCCAGCCCGCCCATGGTGATCAGCAGGCTCGCGAGCACGAAACCGTAGATGTCCATGGCCCACAGCCACTGCGCGGACGTCGGATGCATCGCCGCGGCGATGGCGGGACCGGCGACGAACAACACCGACACGTCGATGGCGATCAACAACGCCGGCATCAGCAGCAGGACCACACCGCACCACGGCGACACCGGCTCCGAACGTGATCTCGCGTTCCACATTGCGTGATCGTACGTACGTACAAGACGTTTGTACAAGACGTACGTCCGATCAGTTCGGTATCGTCGACGGCATGAGCCAGCGTGAGGATTTACTAGCCGGGGCAAAGAAGTGCTTGGTCGAGAAGGGCTATTACGCCACGACCGCCCGCGACATCGTTGCCGCCTCCGGTGCCCATTTGGCTTCGATCGGCTACCACTACGGCTCGAAAGACGCGCTCATGAGCGCGGCAGCGATCGAGGCGCAGGGCGAATGGGGCCGGGCAGTCGACAATGCGGTGGCCGCGGCCGGATCAGCCGATCCCATCGAACGGTTGGCCGTATGCATCGACACCCTGTTGACAGCGACCGCCGAACAGCCACAGGTACTCATTGCGGCCGTCCAGACCTACGCCCAGTCGCAATTCACCCAAAGCATTCATGACAGCCTGCGCGAAGGCACCCGCGACGCGCGAACCAGCCTGGCTGCGATGGTTCTGGACACATCGCCGGACGAGGTCGATCCGGAGACCGCGCGCAGTATCGGATCGACCGTGCACGCGTTGATTGCCGGTCTGACCTTGCAGGCAATGCTCGACCCAGGCACATTGCCCGACGGAAAACAAGTGGCGGCGGCACTACAAACGCTCACCAGCGGAAAACGTCACCACCGCGCTGCGCGAAAGAGCGGAGATACTCGCAGCCCGCACTAAATGATCTCGAGCAGAGCGGTTGCGCGAAACCACACATCGCGGATGTCGTAGCGGCAGAATTCAGCAATGACCCTTCAGCAGATCGCCAGTGGATATTCGCTCCTTGAGGTGCCGCGCTGGCACGCCGACTCGCTATGGGCCGCCGACCTCTATGAGCAACGCATTCTGACCTTTGCCGCGGATGGCGTCGAATGTCAGGCGCTCGACGTTCCGGGAATTCCGGTCGGCCTGGCCTTCGCACCCGACGACCGGCTCGTCGTGCTGACCCAGGACGGCTTGCTCCTGCGCCACGAGCGGCACGGTTTCCAGGAAATCGCGCATGGCCTGCGAACGGGACCGGCCACCTGTAATGAGCTGAGTATCGACCAAGCTGGACGCGCGTTCGTTGGCGTATTCGGCCTCACGACCGGGGCGCTACTGCGCGTCGATCCTGACGGAACGGTCCACACTGCCGCCGACCAACTGCTACTCCCCAATGGTCAGGCGATCACCGGCCGACAGACCTTGCTCGTGGCCGAAAGCGCCGGGCAGCGGGTAAGCGCCTTCGACATCACCAATGACGGGACCTTGACCAACCGGCGGACCTGGTGCAGCTTCGGCGAACCGGCCACCGCGACAAACCTGCCGGCGGTATTCGGCCAGGTGCAGACCTGGCCGGACGGAATTGCAATAGACGCACAGGATGGCCTCTGGGTAGCTGACCCGGTCGGCCGACAACTGCTTCGGGTTCACGACGGCGCGGTCACCGACCGCATCGCAACGGGTGACCTCACCGCTCAGGCATGCGCAATCGGCGGGCACACGCTATTCGTCTGCGCCACGCCGTCCGCCCCGGATCCCGACGCCTACCGGTCCCGGCGAGGCGCCACACTCCTGCGGCACCAGGTTGACATTCCCGACCCGCGATCGGCCTCGTAAATTCACGTGGCCGCCGAAACGCCGGCTGCTGAATTCGCCTGAATTTCATCGCGACATTCCCAATGGCCGTAGACACCGTGTTGGGAAATGGTTTACAAAGGTTCCGCCACAGCTGTCCGGATCGGGGCCGTCCCAGGGAGCCGACGTTGGTCACTCGTTATCGAATGCTGTCCGCCGCGCTCCTTACCGCCGCCACCCTCGCTTTTACCCTCACCAACGGTACGGCCGCTGGCGCCGCCACACCGGCCAGTCACCACGACCCCGACGCCAACGTACGAATCAACCAGATTCAAACCGTCGGCACGCACAACAGCTATCACGTCGAAAATACCGAGCAGGAAAAAGATGTACGTGACGCCATCCGGCCGAATACCGGCCACGGCGGCGAGCAATACACGCATATTCCGGTTCAGCAGCAATTGAGCCTGCAGAAAGTCCGGCAGGTCGAGTTGGATCTGGTACGCGATCCCGACGGCGGACGGTTCGCCAATCCCTTGCTACGCCGGCTGACCGGGGCCGGGCCATGGTTTCCGTCGGTGATGAACCAACCCGGCATCAAGGTCCTGCACGAAGAAGACGTCGACTACCGTACGAACTGCCTGACGTTCGTCGCCTGCCTGAGCCAGATCCGCAGTTGGACGCAGCGGCACCACGGCGCAATTCCGATCACCATCCTGCTGCAATTCGACGACGGCGCCGGCCCGACATTCCCGCCGTACACAACGCAACCACTGCTGCCGTGGACAAAAGACGCGATGATCGAGGCTGAAAACGAGGCGCTCTCGGTATTTCCGCGTGAGCAGATCATCACACCGGACGACGTACGAAAGCCCGGTCTGACCCTGCATCAATCTGTGCTGCAGGACAATTGGCCGACGTTGGCGAAAGCGCGCGGCAAGGTGCTGTTTGGCATGGACAATGACCGCGACGCCTACGTGGCCGACAATCCGAATCTCGAGGGCCGGCTGTTCTTCACCAATACGCAGAATGCGTTGGACGCCGACGACGCCGCATTTGTCATTCGGGATAATCCGACCACGCTCAAGGATCAGATCCAGAGCCTGGTGAAGGAAGGCATGCTGGTACGTAGCCGCGCCGATACGCCGCAGGTACAGGCACAAAGCGGCGACACGACCCGGCGGGACGACGCATTCGCCAGCGGCGCGCAATTCGTCAGCACCGACTACCCGGTGCCAGGCATGGCCCAGCGTTGGGGCACCGACTATTTCGCGGCACTGCCCGGTCCGTTGGTGGCGCAGTGCAATCCGCTCAACGCCCCGGCATCCTGCCAGTCCGGAGCACTGGACCGCGCTGACAGCGTGCTCAGTAACCGCTGAGCAAATTCCGTACCCGGCCGAGTGCCAGCGAACCCACCCGGCTACAAATCCGCGACGGGTCGGCCGGCCGACGACCCCACAGCAGCAGAACCCGGGCGGCAGCGTCAGTCTCCAATGTCGCCTCGCCGTCCGGGTCGACCAACGCGATCGCGGTGCGGTCACCGGCGGCGGTCAGGGCGATATCGGGGTTGCCCTCGACCCGGAGTCGGGCCTCGATCCGCTCATCCGGCCCCAATCCGAGTTCCCGAACGCCGCGGGCAAGCAACGGCACGCCGACCGCGTACACGCTGTGGTCGGTCATCCACGACTCCCCCAACCGTGTTTGCGCGGCGGGATCGTCTCCGGTGATGTCCCAGCCGTGCAGCACCGGCTCCTCGCGCATGTGCTCGGCGAACCACGGGACCTTCATCGTCCGCCCGGTCCACGACACGTCGGTATCGGCGGGAACCGAATCGCCGGCTTCGGCGACCTCGCTCAGCCGTTCCATCCGCTCCGTCAACGCGTTCCACAGGTCGGCGTCACCCAGTGCCCGCAGCGGCGCCTCGCGCTCCTCGAAGCTGCGTGTCCCGACCGGCTCGCCGGCCAGATGCGCGCCGAGTACCCGCGCCAGTTCCTCCGCGTTCCCGGCCTGATGGGCCACGATGTCGCGGACCGTCCACGCTTCGCACCACGTCCCCGTATCGGGTCGGCGTTCCCGTACCGCATCCGCGAACGGACGCCATTCCGGAAACCGATCCTCATCGATCCTGTTTGTCATACCGACCCCCAAACCGCGTCTCCCCACTCCTGCTCGCTACTGGCTCGGCCAAACCTCGGTACCGACCGGGTCGGGCAGGCTACGTTGGCGCTATGTCGGGCCGGATCGTGCTGTACGGGGCGACGGGCTACATGGGCGGGCTGACGGCGCGGGCCATGGTCGCGCGCGGGGCGCGTCCGGTCCTGGCCGGCCGCAATCCGGAGCGACTGGACGCGCTAGCCGAACGGCTCTCAGCACAAGGGGCAAAGCTGGAGACGGCCACGTCCGGACTGCGGTCGCTCATCGAGGCCGGCGACGTACTCGTATCGACCGCGGGACCGTTCCTGAAAATCGGCCGGCCCGCCGTTGATGCCGCCATCGACGCCGGAGCGATCTACCTGGATTCCAGTGGCGAACCGCCGTTTATCCGCCAGGTTTTCGAGGAATTCGGCCCGCGGGCGGAACGGAACAAAGCGACGCTGTTGACCGCGTTCGGCTACGACTACCTGCCGGGAAATCTGGCCGGAGCGCTCGCGCTGGAGGCCGCCGGACGGGCCGCGTCCCAGGTGCAGATCGGCTATTTCGTACGCGGGAACATCCGGCACGCCACCAGCGCGGGCACCCGGGCTTCGGTAGCAGGTGTGCTGCTCGAAGACGGATACGCCTTCCACAATGGGCGGATCGTGACCGAGCGGACCGCCGCCCACACCGCCTGTTCGAATTGGACGGCCGGAGTCAACCCGCCTTTTCCATCGGCTCATCCGAGCATTTCGCGTTGCCACGGCTAAATCAGGCGCAACTGGCGCCGCTGACCGAGGTCGGTGTCTTCCTGGGCTGGTTCGGCCGGGCTACCCCGATCGTGCATTACGCATCCGCCCTCGCGGGGCCGATGCGCCGCCAGCGTTTCGTACGGGACATCCTCGACAAGCGGGCGCACCGGATCCAGCAGAGCCGGGGTCAACCCGGCGCCGGTCCGCCGATCCGTTCGGATGTCGTGGCCGTGGCACGCGACGCGCGCGGCCGGACGGTGGCCACGATCCACCTGATCGGCGCCGACCCGTATTCGTTTACCGCGGCAATGCTGGCCTGGGCCGCGGATCGGGCCGCTGCAAAAGGAATACGGTCGACGGGCGCGATCGGCCCGGTGGAAGCGTTCGGGGCCGGCGACCTGGAGGATGCCTGCGCCGAGGCCGGCTTCCGTCGCTACTGATCGAGCGAAACGCGGCGGAAGCTCGCGTAATGATCGGCCGTGTAGTAGTACTCGTGGTTCTTGCCGGCGACGATCCGGCGGGCGCCCCGGGTCGATTCGCCCGGCGTCGGCACCGTGTATTCGTGGTAGTAGCCGCTCCCTTCGCTGGGCAGCAGGTGCTGGTTGTTGCGGAACACCGTGCCATCTTCCGGGTACGGGAACGGGCCGCCGTGCTGGATCGCGCGGATCGTCTGCTGCGCCTGCACCGGCAACGAGGCCATCGCGACCGACTGCGGGCTCGAACTCGATCCGTGCCCGGAACCGCTGTCGGCCTCCCTCACCACATAGCCGATGACCAGCAGGGCGATGAGCGCGATCAACGCCAGCAACGGTCGGCGGGTACGTAGCATGCACCTGACTCTAGGGTCTGCCGAAAGCGAGCCCGCGACACGCCTAGGGGGTG
>JBEDUI010000254.1:0-19139 GCA_040414495.1 Mycobacteriales bacterium | reverse complement strand
CTGGCACACGGACCGGTCGTCACTTGGATGCCGCTGGTAGCGCTGGCGGCCCTCGATATTATCGGCATTATGCTGCTGGCTCGCTGGCTCCCGGCGATGAGGTACCAGATCGGGCGGGCAACTCCGGGTACCAGTCGACTCATCGAAGCTGACGGCCTGTAAGCCGAGCGGGCCGAAGCTTGCAGCGAGCCGGCGCGGACGGGCTTTCGACCTGGCAGGCGTGACAAGCCGTACCGGAATCGGCCGTAGTGATGGGCTGGAGTAGGCCGGGCTTTGAGTCCTGTGTGTCTCTGCTCCATACGTTGGAGCAGAGACACAGGCGCCGGCGAGTCAGTTGGCAGAACAACGGGCTTGCGCGTAATAGGGCGCGCGGAGATGATCGTCCTCGTATTGCCTTCGGGGTGGAGGATTTTTGAACGTGCTCTATGGACGGTGGTCATGACGGCGCTGCGGTTCCGGGCGGCCGGACCGGAGGATGCCGACGGCATTGCGATGCTGCACGCCGGAAGTTGGCGGCGGCACTACCGCGGCGCCTACTCCGACACGTTCCTGGACGGCGACGTGGTAGCCGACCGACGTGTCGTCTGGTCATCGCGGTTGGCCACACCGCAACATTCGGCAACGATCGTGGCTGAGGATGGCGACGGGTTGGCCGGGTTCGTGCACGTCGTCTTCGACGCCGACGAAGAATGGGGCAGTCTGATCGACAATCTGCACGTCATCCCCGATCGGCAACGCACCGGAATTGGCCGGGAATTGATGCGCCGGGCTGGTGCCGCGGTCGTCGGGCAGGCCAACGCGCGCTCGTTGTTCCTGTGGGTCCTGGAGCAGAACACATCGGCGCAGCGGTTTTACAAAGCGCTCGGCGGAATCCACAGTGGAACCGAGTCGGTATCACCACCGGGCGGCATTGCCGATCGTTTGAACGGCGCGCCGCGTAAATGGCGCATGACCTGGCCCGACGCGGCGGCGCTGACAAACGCAGTGGCCTGATCGGCGCGGCTCCGCTGTACTGGAGGCATGTCTTCCGTGCCAGCCGTCCTCCAGTCAGCCCTGGTCGCCGCGATGAAGCGCCGCGATCGGGCGGCCGTTTCGGTGTACCGGACGGCCTTGGCCGCGATCAGCAACGCCGAGGCGGTACCGCTGGAGGACGGAAGCAGCACCGGAGCGTTGGAAGCAATCGCCCTCGGCGTAGGGCAATCCGAGGCCGAACGCCGAATTCTCACTGAACCACAGCTAATCGAGATCGTGCGGCGAGAAATCGCCGAACGTCAATCCGCGGCCGACTCGATGGCCAACACTCGTCCCGATGTTGCCCGGCAATTGCAGTACGAGGCAAGCCTGCTGGCCGAGATCATCGATGACTAGTGAGCGAGAGGAATGGCTGCAGGCCCAGCATGCCGCAATGCGTACTCCCGCGCCCGTTATCGAGCAGCAGGTTCGTAAAGCGACCGGAAGTGGTCTGACCAAGGCACGCCGGCTGATTGTCGGTGAAGTGAACGAGGTTTACGACACTGTCACCTCGGCAGGCGTTCCAGTCATCGTACGAATTTCGCATCAGGATGATCCGGGATTTGCCGCCGAACGCTGGGCCCTAGACCAGGCGCGGGATGCGGGATTGCCGACCCCGCAGGTGCTGCACGTGGAACGGGTTGCGCTCGATGACGGCCAGCAGATCACGTTTTGTATCGAGCACAAGTTGCCCGGCACACCACTGGACGTACTCCTCGACAGGGGTATGTGGCCCGAACGTGCCATCGGCGAGCTGGGTCGACTCCTCGGCGCGCTACATGGCATTCGTACCGACGGATTCGGCTATCTGCAACCGGACGGCCGCGGCTGGCCCATTACGTTCGCCTCGATCATGCTGGACCTCATTCCGCAGGCTGCTGATGTACGGGCAGCGGCCGCGCATTGGCAGCTGGACAGCCGGCTGATCGATGCCGGGCTGGATGCACTGCAGGCCGGAGAGGAGCTGTATTCGTACGCCGATCCGCGGCTTATCCACGGCGATTTCAGCCTCGACCACATTCTGATCGACGACGATCGGGTGACCGGAATCATCGACATGCAGGAATGCGCCGGCGGTCATCCGGCCTCCGATATCGCCTACTGGATGGCGATCTCGGCCGATCGTGTTCCGCTCGAGAAACTCCTGGCATCCTATCCGGACGGTACAGAGTTCGTCGCCCGCAACGCATCGTTGCTCTCGTTGATCATGCTGCGCCGTGCACTGTGGATGTTCATGGTCGCCCGGGATAGCGATGACCGTGGATCCGTGCCGGAATACGTGGAGAACCTCGAACGTGCGCTGCGGGAACTCGGCCGTTAACGGGTTTGGTTCTTGTGTTTGGTGATTGTGGCGAATAGCTGTTGGTTCTCCAGCGGCAGCGCCGGCAGCGGCGCGCCGCCCGGTTTCAGGCCCTCCAGCGTCATCGTCAGATAGCGTCGCAGCAGATCGGGATGCGCATCCTCGGCGAATTCGCCGATCGAGCAGATCATCATCAGCAGAATGCCGATATCGGTCGCGGTAATGTCAGCACGGACCACGCCGGCGTCCTCAGCCCGCCGGACAAGTTGCTCCAGCAACTCCAGGACCGCGTTCAGTTGCGATTGGAATTCGTCCGCGACGTACGTACCGGTCAGCGTCTCGCGCACACCCCGGTCCTGACGCTGCATTTCCACCGCGTACTCGAAGAAACCGACGATGGCCTGCCATGGATCTTCCATAGCGTTCAGCTTTTGCAGCTGATCGATCAACCGATCGACCGACTGCTGGGCGACCGCGGTCGCCAGCTCGTGTTTGTTCGCGAAATGCCGGTACGCGGTGCCGACTCCGAGGCCGGCCTCGTGCGCCACATCGTCCAGCGTGGCAGCGAATCCGCGCTGCGCGAATACGGTACGGGCGGCGACGATCAGGGCCTCGCGGTTGCGGGCGGCGTCTTTGCGCAGCGGGCGGGGAGGCGCGGTCTGCTCGCGTGGGCTCATTGCACGCCTCCCGTCTCCGCTGCTAGTTGGACTTACATTACGCCGACCGGGCGGTTCTCCGGATCAACCTGAGGTACGCCCGAACGAAATACGATCGCACAGAGTACGGCAGCGCCGGCGGTAATGCCCGCGGCCCACCAGAAGGCGACCGTGTAGCTGTGAATCGCGGCCAGTCCCGCCACACCCGGCGTTGTGGCGTGCGAACGTACGAAACCCGCGGCGGCGCTGGCGGCGAGCGTGTTGAGCAGCGCCGTACCGACCGAACCACCGACCTGCTGCATCACGTTGAACAGCGCCGACGCGACACCGGCGTGTTCGGCATCGACGCCCAACGTGGAGTTACTCGGAGCCGAGGCGAACGTGATCCCCATACCCAGCGCCAGAATCACCGTCGGCACCAGAATGTGCAGCACGTACCCACTGTTCGGGCCGATCTGGGTCATCAGCGCAAGCCCCAACGCGCCGAGCAACAACCCGATCGGCACCGTGATGCGCGGGCTGACCCGGGTGGCCAGCAGGGTCGAGACGACCGCCGCCGACACGACGATCACGCCGACCATCGGCAGATAGGCCACGCCGGTGCGCACCGCGCTATAGCCCTTTGTGACCTGCAGGTAATAGGTGAGGAACAGGAATACTGCGAACATTCCCACCGACACCAGGAAAATCGACAGGAAGGCCGCACCGCGATTGCGGTCCAACAGTACGTGCAACGGCATCAGCGGATTGCGGATTCGCCGCTGGATAAGGACGAACGCGGTCAACAGCACCGCGGCGGCGATAAGCAACACGATCGTGGACGTACTGCCCCAGCCGTTGCTGTCGGCCCGGGAAAAGCCGAATACCAACGCAAACAGACCGGCCGAGACCGTAACCGTGCCGGGCAGATCCAGCCGTTGCCGATCCTCGGACGGACGGTGGTGCAGCAGCGTGAACGCACCCACCAACGCGACCGCCGCGAAGGCCAGGTTGACATAGAGCGTCCACCGCCATGAGGCGTACTCGGTCAGCACGCCACCCAGCAGCAGGCCCACGCCGGCACCGGCGCCGGCGATCGCACCGTAAATACCGAATGCCTTGGCTCGTTCCTTGCCCTCGGTGAACGTATTGGTCATCAGGGCCAGGCCGGCCGGAGCGAGCAGCGCGCCGAATCCACCTTGGACGGCGCGGGCCGCAACCAGCATGCTGAAGCCGTTGGCCGCACCGCCGACTGCCGACGCCGCGCCGAAACCGATCAGTCCGACGATGAATGTCCACTTGTGACCGACCAGGTCGGCCAGGCGACCGCCGATCAGGAGCAGGCTGCCGAACGCCAATGCGTAGCCGGTGATCACCCATTGTCGGTCGTTGTCGGAGAAGCCGAGCGCTCGTTGCGCGGTCGGCAAAGCGATCGTGACCACCGTGGTGTCGAGTACGACCATGATCTGGGCGAGGCCCAGCACGATCAGGATCCACCACCGTTTCGCGTGGTGCGGGTTATCCGGGACGGCGAGTCCCACGCTGGTCTGCGGTGCGGAACCCGCCGGCTGAGCCACAGCGTGATTTGCCATGGAGCGAAACCCCCAGAAGTACGTAGCGGAGCAATGGTCTCCGGTTCAGTCCACGACTGTACGCCAATCCGGAGTCGACGTCTCCGGATCAGCGTTGTGAGCTGCCTCGCTTATGCGTCAGCCGGTCTTGACGGCGCGAATGCTGAGGCTGTTCGGGATCGGGTTGGGGTCGAGTTCGGCGACCTTGTCGATCCGGAGGCCGGCGTCGATGAACGAGTTGAACAGCGTCGCCAGCCGGAGGTGGCTCATGCCGCCGACCCGTTCCCGAATTCCGCCGGCACCCCACCAGGGCGCCGACGTGTGCCGGCCTTCGTTTCGGTACGTCGGATGGATCAGTTGGGTGCCCTCGTCGCCGGCCTCGACACACGGTCCGTTGAAACACGGGTGCACGCCATGGAAGACGAACGTGCCTTTGGGCGCGAGGACGCGGGCGATCTCGCACAGCGCCGTGCCGAATTCATCGATATCGGTCGAGATCCACATGCCCAGCACGGCGTTGAACGTGCTGTTAGCGAATGGCAGCGACCGCGCATCGCCCTGTATCAAGGTGGCGAATTGCCGGCGGGCCAGTCGGAGTTGGTCCGCTGATACGTCAATCCCGATGGGAATACGTCCGGTCGATCTGATCAGTCCGGCGAACCGCCCGGTCCCACAACCCAGATCGAGACAGTAGCCATTTCCCGGGCCGAGCAGAGCGTGTAATTCGTCGAATTGCGCGCTGTCGAGCTCGGACGTGTGGGCGTCGTACCAGTCGGCAATACCGTCGTATCGAGCCATGTTCGCACCTCTGGGCTGGGGTATTCCCGAGGATAGGTACGGCAATCGCTGGCGGAAATATATTTCGCTGAGGGCGTGTCAGTCGTCGTCGCTGAGCAGCCAGCGCAGGCTCCGGGCCGGATTGTCGAGGAAATTCCGCGTCAACGCGACCGGCTCGGACTCGTCGTAATCGACCTGTTCCAGTTGACCGCGGCCGTCGATCGCGATGATTCGCGCATCCGGCAACGACAGAAGGATGGGTGAATGGGTGGCGATCAGGAACTGCGAACCCGCCGCCACAAGATCATGGATACGTCGTAAGGCGGCCAACTGCCCGCGAACGGATAAAGCCGCTTCCGGCTCGTCCAGCAGGTACAGGCCGCGCGGACCGAAACGATGATTCAGCAGGTCCAGAAACGATTCGCCGTGCGAGCGTTCGTGCAGGCTCTTTCCGCCGTAGGAATTAAGCAAGCCGGCCTTGGTTTTCTCCAATTCCTCGATTTCGGTGGCGACGTTATAGAACGATTCTGCCCGCAGAAAATACGACGTGCGTTCCCGGCCGGGGGACCGGCGCAGCGTCAGGTGCTCGCCGAGCGAGGACTCGGTCGCCCTGGTGGAGAAGCGAAACGAACGCGACCCGCCTTCGGCATTGAATCCAGCCGCGACCGCGATCGCTTCGACCAACGTCGACTTGCCCGACCCGTTGTCGCCGATCAGGAACGTCACGCCGGGCGCCAGTTCCATGTGGCCGGCCGCGCGAAGTCCCACGACGACCGGCAAATTGAACGGGTACTCATCCGGTGCCGGCGCATCGGCTAATACGACCGATCGGATGAACAGCCCGCCCATCGCTTCAGAATACGCACATCAGCGATTGACTCCGGTGAGAGCGAAGAATTCCTGCCGGGAGCGGGCGTCGTCGCGCAGGCTGCCTAACAGGGTCGAGGTGACGGTTTGGCTGTTCGTGGCCTGTACGCCGCGCAGCGTCATGCAGGTGTGTTCGGCCTCGATGACGACGCCGACGCCGCGGGGTTGCAGCTGCGTGCAGAGCCAATCGGCGATTTGCTTGGTCATCCGCTCCTGCACCTGGGGCCGGCAGGCGAAATGCTCGACGATTCTGGCCAGTTTGGACAGTCCGAGAATGCGGTCGCCGGGCAGGTATCCGACGTGAGCGACACCGACGAACGGCAGCAGGTGGTGCTCGCAGACCGATCGGACCGGAATCGACCGGGCCAGGACGAGTTCGTCGTAATGCTCGTCGTTCGGGAACGTGGTCAGGTCGAACGGTCGCGGCGTGAACAGTTCGTTGTACGCCTGGGCCATCCGCCGTGGTGTTTCCCGCAGGCTCTCCGAATCCAGGCTGATGCCCAACGCGTGCAGGAATTCGGCGGCCGCGTTTTCGGCCGCGTTCAGATCCACGCCCTGTTCGGGCTCGTGAACGACGCGCAGAGCTGGACTGTGGGTCATGGGTTGCCCTTGTCTGGGAACGGGTGCGCGGCCGGACGAGGCGGCCGCTTCGGTCGCTGCTCCATGCTGATCATCGCGACCTCCTTTTTCACCAACAAGTCTTAGCTTTATTACGGGGATCGGTCAAGGGTAAGTACGAACTTCATCCAAGGGCAATCCTTGTTGGTGTTACCGTGGGCTGGTGACGGCGGATCGGGCGATCCGGGCCGTGGCCGTACTCAACGACGACCTGCGGCAGCGGATGTATGCGTTCATTCGGACGGCCGGGCGCCCGGTGACCCGGGACGAAGCGGCCGAATCGGTCGGGATTTCCCGCAAATTGGCGGCGTTCCATCTCGACAAGCTGGTCGACGCCGGCGTGCTGGAAGCCAGCTACGGATCGGACGAGCCGCGGCGGGTCGGTCGTGCGCCCAAGGTCTATCAACCCTCCGATGTGGACATACACGTCACGATTCCCCCACGCGAGCACGATTTGCTGGCCGAATTGCTGCTGGACGCGGTCGTGCACACCCGGTCCGGAGAGTCACCGCGGGCTGCGGCGGTGCGGATCTCCAAGGAGCGGGGACGGCGGATCGGGGCGGCCGAGCGCCGCGAGCTACGGCCGGGACGGCTCGGTGTCGAACGGGGTCTCACCGTCGCCGGCGATCTGTTGCAACGCCACGGCTTCGAGCCCAGCCGCGAATCGGCGACCCGACTCCGGCTGCGCAATTGTCCGTTCCATCCGCTGGCCGCCCAGGCGCCCAACATTGTGTGCGGAATGAACCAGGCCCTGCTGGCCGGTGTACTCGACGGCCTCGATGCGCCCGGCCTGCGGGCAGCGCTGGAACCGCGGGCCGGTGAGTGTTGCGTGGAATTACGCGCGGCCGAGTGACCGGTATCGGCCAACAGGCGCTGCGGTCATCCTGATCATGTGGCAACGTTCTGTCCGCGGCCGGGAGCGGCCCGGCGTACCCACATCACAAGGGACACTGCGATGACCGCAACTGCACCACGTTCGCTCGGCTCCGGCGGCACCTCGGTGAGCGCGCTTGGCATGGGCTGCTGGGCCATCGGTGGCCCGCACTCGCGCCAGGGCAGCCCGGTCGGCTGGGGCGCGGTCAACGACGAAGAGTCCACCCGCGCGCTGCGTAAGGCATACGAGCTCGGCGTGACGTTCTTCGACACCGCTGATGTGTACGGCTGCGGGCACAGCGAGCGACTGATCGCCGATGCGCTCGGCGATGTGCGCGACGATATCGTTATCGCGACCAAGGCCGGTTATACGTACGAAGAGGAAACCCGCCTGGCGCCAGGCGAAAACGGCGATCCCGACTATATCCGGTGGGCCTGTGAACAGAGCCTGCGTCGGCTGAAGACCGACCACGTCGACCTGCTGCAATTCCATCTCGGTGGCTACGACCTGGGCCAGGCGGCCGATGTGCGGGCGGTCATGGAGGACCTGGTCGCCGAGGGCAAAACTCGGGCCATTGGGTGGAGCACCGACGATCCGGAGCGGGCCGCGTTTTTCGCCGAAAGCAAGCACTGCAAGGCGATTCAGCAGTCGTACAACATCTTCGGCGGAAACGCCGATACGTTGGCATTGTGCGAGGAGCGCGGCCTGGCCAGCATTGTCCGCGGCCCGCTGGGAATGGGCCTGCTGACTGGGAAATTCAGCAGCGACAGCACGTTGCCGGCCGACGATGTCCGGCACGGCTGGGATTTCCGCTCCGGTTCGCAGGCCGAATCGCTCCGACGGCTGGACGCGATCCGGGATGTATTGACCAGCGATGGCCGTACCCTGGCTCAGGGTGCGTTGGGCTGGTTGTGGGCGCGCAGCGAGGCGTTCATTCCGATTCCCGGCTTCAAGTCGGTGGCGCAGGTCGAGGAGAACGCCGGCGCTATCGACAAAGGACCGCTCAGTACGGGCCAGATGCAGCAGATCGCCGACATTCTGGCTTAGTAGGGCGTTGGCTTACGTCGCCGGCTTGCGCCACACCAAGGTGTAGCGCCAGAAAAGCCGGCGACGGAGCTTGGCGCCTGGAACGATCGGCTGGGCTTCGCGGGCAATGTCGGCGCGATTCATGGTCGCTGGCTTCGCGCGGGCGGTCATCGCAACAGGCCGTTCCGCTTGCCCGTTGCGATTTTTGATCCATCCGATCGCCATGTTCGGCACAATGGCCGCGGCCGAGATGAGGAAATCGGTCGCGCCCTTTTCGCGGGCACAACCAACTACGACAAGGGTTCCGCCGGGTGCCAGATGGTTCCGGAATTGCGTCAGCGCCTTGGTGAACGGCAGGTGATGGATTACCGCGACACAGGTGATCACGTCGTAGGATCCGAGCGGGATTTCGGTCACGGCGTCGGCGACGGTGTACGTGACCGGGGCCTCGGTCAGCTCGCGGGCCCGCGCGATAATGGCCGGGTCGGCGTCAATTCCGTGTACGGTCTTGGCCCGGGCTGCGAGCAGTCGGGCGAGGTCGCCGGTGCCGCACCCCACGTCCAGCGCGGTGTCACAGTGTTTCGGCAGCTGGCGCAGGATCCACCGGTGGTAATGGGCATTGTGGTCCCAGGGATGGTTTTCGTTGAATCGGCTCAATGCTTGGGTCAACGTCACTGTTCGCCTCGCATGAGGATGAGGTCGTCGCCCCATCCTTCGAATACCGGTCCGTGCCCGGCGGCCCGGGCGTGCGGCTCGAGTTCGTTCAGCAGTTGCCGAGCGGCTCTGGTCGCGGTCTCTGATAATACTTCGGCCAGCAGTGGCAGCAGATGGTCGGCCGACCATTCCGGCTGGCTGAGCGGATGGTTCCGCAATTCCCAGGTCAGGTATTTGTTGAACGGCCGGATCCGCTGGTGCAGCGCGAACAGGTACGTCAGATAGCCGCGCAGCGATTCGGCCGCGTCGAGGCGGGCCGCGATCGGATTGCCGTCGCGTTCGTCCTTCGCGCTGCGATACAGGCTGTTCAGAAAACCGTCGAGCACGTCCGGGGCGAGTACGGCCGCCTCTTCCGCGGTCATTGTTCCTTTTTCGGCGACGAGATCGCGAATGAGCCCCTCCGGGGTGTCCTTGAGCACCTTTGCGTAGACGTAGGTGTACCGATTCCATTCCGACCCGGAACCCGGAAGCGCGTGCTGTCGGAATTCCCGCAATGGAACCACCGCGACATCCATTGTGGAATCGCGGCGGGATTCGCCAGCTAATGCCGATTCCATTCCGTCCGCTGCGATAAGGCATACGTCGTAATCAGAATGGACGGTCGCGGCCCCCTCCCGCGCTTTTGAACCGGTCAGCACGACGCCGAGCACGCGTTCGTCGGCTGCCGTGCGTTCGCACAAAGCCATGAATTCATCTGGCATGTTGCCTGCCCATCAAGATATTCCGGACCTCGGCCCGGGGAACTTTTGCTGTCGCCTCGTCCAACCACTCCGCCGGTGTGCGTCCTTGGGCGTCGGGCGCATTCGGATCGGCGCCGTGTTCCAACAGGACTTCGATCGTACGCAGAAAACCAGCTTTGGCTGCGTAATGCAACGCGGTCGCATTCCGGCCCTGCCCGCCGCTCGTGCGCCGGTCGTCGGCCCGGGCGCCGTGGCGCAGCAATGCTCGTACGTATTCCGGATCGTCCTTGCGGCCTTGGTTTCCGGTGCAACTCGCGCCGATCCAGGACGTATCAACCCGGGCGCCATTCGCACCCAGCAGCGGGGCGAGATCGGGATGCAGAACCCACCGTCCGACGCCGATGCGGGTTGCGTCGGCCCCATGCGCCAACAGCAATTCGACCATTGCCACATTTGCCTGCGCGGCGGCACTTCGCAGCGCCCGGACACCGGACAGCTTCGGGACCGAATCGAGAATGAGCCGTAGCGCCGGCAATTGCCCACCGGCCACCGCGTGCTCGACCGGCGTGATGTCCAGGACGTCGACCGCCGGATCCGGTAGCGCGGCCAGATGCGGCTCGGCCGCGAGCATCGCAGTCAGCGCCGAATCGTCGCCGAGAAACGCCGCGGTGAATACGTCATCCCGGGCACCGGCCGTCCGCAACAACGCCGCCGTCTCGGACCGTTTTCTCAGCCGCGCCGCGCACAGCGGCGTCGCGAACAGCACCCGCTCGAACGCCGGCCCGGCGATGTTCAGCGGTAGGTAATGCGGATGGTTCGGCCGCACGCCCCGGTCCACTAAGGACCGGATGACCTCGGTACGGCCGGCCAGCGCAGCCGCCTGCATGATCGCCGCGACATACGTAGGCCGCAGCAGGTCCGGTGCCTCGGACACGGTCGCATCGAGGGTGGCGACATCACCGCGGCGCGCGCTCGTGGTTGCCCGTTTCACGGTCCGGGCACCGATTCCACACCACGAAACCTGCTGTGTGTCGGTCTGGTCGTTCACCAGCGCCTGGGCCAGCGCGCGGGCCGGCTGGAAGATCGTCTCCACCTCCGTACCGACGGTGGCCACCAACGCGCGGCGGAAATGCCCGAGCCACCGGTCGGCCAGCGCCGGGGTGATCGGCACGTCGTCGTGGCGATGCCGCAGGCCGGTCCACGCCTGTTCGCTGTACCGACCGGGTCCACCGAGCCATTCGGCGAAGAACAGCTTCTGCATCGCCCGACCCTCGGCCAGGTCGCGGGGAAACAACGGGCGCAGCCGCGGATCGCCGGAAATCCCGTCGTAGAGGCGATTTACGAGCTCGTCGACGGTCGGCTGGCCGCCGATCCGTTCGAACAGGCCAGTACCCCGGAACGGCCGAAAGCCGGGCGGATGATCCAACAGCACCCGGTGCGCGAGCGAATCCGGTGGCACGGTATTTCGGTTCGGCGGCATTGTCGGTCCATCTTCGACCACAATCGCCGATAATGCACGCCGGTAAAGCGGTCAGCCCTCCACAGTGGCGAGTACGCGGGCCGACGAGATCGCTTCGAGCAGCTGGTGGTAATCCCGGTCATTCTGGTCGGCGTAGTCGACGGCGAAACTGGCGATCGCGCGATCGAACTCGTCGCTGCTGCCTAGGTAGCCGGCGATCACCGAGGCCCGGCCGGTCCGGGCATGGGCGCGAGCCAGCGCCCAACCACACAATCGGCCGTAATAGCTGAGTTGGTGGCGGTCCATCAACTCGACGCTCATGCTGCCCTTCATGTCCCGCAGCTGTCGTACGTAGTATTCCTTCGGCGCGGACTCCAACGCCTTTGCCGCGATTCCACTGCTGCCGATGCCGCTGGTCCAGCCGAGGAACGGATCAGCGGCGGCCTGAATGAGCTGTTGGCCGCGTACCACCCGCTCGCCCTGGTGTTTGAATTCACTCGGCCCGGCGTACGGGGCGAGTACCGATTCCTGGGACTCTTTCAGTTGCAGGAACAGCGGCTCGTCCTCCCGGTCGCCGAGCAACAACAGCACGAAAGCCTCGGTGCCGACCGATCCGACGCCCACCACTTTGCGGGCGAAATCGCCGAAGTAATAGCGGTGCAGCACTTCGCGCCGATCGCCCGGCAACGTCTCCTGGTACAAGGCGATTGCGTGACGCAACTCGTTGAGAATTTCCGGGTGCCGTTCGATCGGGAATCGTACGATCACCGGGTTGGCCGGGCGGATCCGGTAATGCCCCTCGACCTGGTCACACATCCGGAGGAACGCCTTCAGGCTCGTGCGCTTCTGCGCCTTCGCGATGTCGCGGCGCCGCCTCTGTACGGCCGATTTGGGCTGCATTGCGTCGAACAGCTTGGTGACCTGCTCGACATCGATCCGGGAATACCAGACCTTGAGGAAGCGCATCGAGGCGTACGAGATCGTTTCAGTGCGGTAGCTGTTCGCCGCCTGCAGCGCCGCCGCGTAGGCATCCCGGTCGCGGAATCCCTTCTCCCGGGCGGCGACCGCGAGGCTGGCCGCCAGCCGCTTGACGTCCCAGTCGAACGGCGCCGGCAGCGTTTCGTCGAAATCGTTGACATCGAATACCAGCCGCCGGTCGGGCGCGGCGAACATGCCGAAGTTCAGCAGATGCGCGTCACCGCAGGCCTGCACCCGGATATCGGTGCTGGGTGTGTGCGCAAGATCCCAGGCCATCGGCGCGGCGGCACCACGAAAGTAGGCGAACGGCGAAGCGGCCATACGACCGTACCGAATTGGTACGAGGTCGGGCACTCTGGTCTTCGCCTGCTCTTCGAGGATGTCCATCGGATCGGGCCGATCCGAGGGCGGATTCCACTCGGCGTGGCTCAGCCGCGGCACAGCCTGGCGTTTCTCGCGGCCCCGCGTCCGCCATTCGTCCGGTGTGAGCAATTCATGTGGCGGGGCGAGAACGCCCGGAGACATCCTGGTCATTGGTCATCAGCTCCCCCGTGCGCCGACAGCGTCGGCCGGCCCGAACCAACATCTTTGCTCGGGCCCGATTTGATGCATCGTACGGTGAGCGCGGCGAAATTCCCACGGCCCGGCCGTGGATCGTCAACCCGGCAACCCGGGCTGTTGCGTAATGAGCACAATGGACACCACCAACAGCACCGATCCCAGGGCGATCAGCGCGTAACGCACGCTGTAGAGCTTGAACGAGCTGCCGATGCCGACCAGAAATAACACCGCCGCGAGAAAAACCGTGATCCGGACGTAGTTGTCCCCAACCGTACCGGCATGGTTACCAGAGTCGAATTTCTGGTCGGCCTGGTTGTCGAGCTGATTGGCCTTCGTTTGGGCCGGGAGCTGGTACTGCGGCATAAACGTCGGGCCCGGTGGAGCATTCGGATTTTGGAACGGGTTCGTGGCAATCCAGGCCTCGAACGCCTGCCGGAAAACCGGGCGGAAGCGGCGCTCGGCAATGGCCTGCTTTTGCTTGTCATTCAGGGTGAATGCGATGTACCAGGCGTTGAAGCTCGAGGTGTCGTAAGTCCGGAGCGAGAGGGCGGTCAGGGAGTTTCTGGTCGCCAGGTCGCGCAATGTCGAGGCGCGCGCGATCTCGACCCGTGACGCGGTTCCCCATTTCGCCGCCGCGTAGCCGGACCAGGCGGCCGCCACCGTTACGAGGGCCAGCAGCGCGGCCTCGCATATCTGCACGATATGAGAATGGCGGGACCCGACGCCGCCGTTGTCTTCTGTTTCATCGATCGGCCCGTCCGGCTCTTTGCCGTGTTCATGCAGCTGTTTGCCGGACTCGATCGGGCCCAGCCCCTCGGCCATGGCGCCGTCCCCAGCTCTCCCGGATAGCCAGGTAAGTGTATCCGCGAATTACCTACCGGGTCCGAGCGTCGGAAAAGCGGGCACGGCGGAAATCGCTGGCGGTCAAGGCAATCGTGACCACGGCGAAGCCGGCCGCGGCGATCCACAGGCCGGCCCGATACCCGATCGCGTCCGCGAGCAGCCCGCCGAGCGGACTTCCGATGACCAGCGCACCCCGGTTCAACGACCGCATCGTGGTGTTTGTCCTGCCCTGCAGGCGATCTGGCGTGACGATTTGCCGGTAACCCATTTCGTTGGCGTTGGAAAGCCCGATCGACAGTCCAAAGAGGAACTGCCCGACTCCGAGCAGCACACCGCCGATCAGCGGGCTGCCTGCCGGTGCCAACGCCATTGCGGCCATGGCCGGCGGCAGCACCGTATTGCTGCCGATCACCACCGGGCCCACGCCGAAACGGTGTCCGAGCCGGGCCGACACCAGTGCGCCACCCAGCCCACCGATCCCAGCGCAGGCAAGCACGACGCCCAGTCCGAACGCGCCGATATGGATCTGGGTGAGGGCAAATGGCACGAACACCGCGCTCAGCAGACCGGAAAACAGAAACCAGCCGTGCGTCGTGATCGCCAATGGCGCAAGCGTCGGATGCCGGTACAGCCAGGACAACCCCTCCGCCAACTCCCGGCGCACCCCTCGTAATGACCGCTTCGGAGGAAGCGGCTCCTGGACCGAAATCGTCGAGAGCACCATGCCGGAGGCCACATAGGACACTGCATCGATCAGAACGGCGACAGGGGCGCCGATCGCGCTCACGATGCCGCCGGCGAGCACCGGCCCGGAAGTCTGGGCCACCGACATGCTCTGGTCCAGACGCGCATTTCCGGCGGCCAGCAACGGGCCTGGTACCAGCCGCGGCAACAACGACATCGAGGCAGCGCCGTTCACGAGCGTAAAGATGCCGAACACGGCCATGATCACCGACAGCAGGCCGATGCCGAGGTGGTGAGTGAACGCCAGCACCGGGACCGCCGCCAGCGCGAGGCCGGATGCCAGGTCCGAAGCGACGACGACGGGCTTGCGGCGGTACCGGTCCACCAGCACGCCCACGATCAGCCCGAATAGCAGATACGGCAGCCAACGGGCCGCATTCACCACGCCGACATCGGCCGCCGAGCCGTGCAGGGTAACGACAATGATTACCTGAATTGCCAGCGACGTAAGGTACGTGCCGAAATCGGAGACGGTCGATGCCGTCCAGAATCGAGCAAAACCACGACAGTCCCGCAGCGTTGGGCGGGCTGTCGTTGCGACGGCGGGTCCACTAGCAATGCAACAATATTCTCATCTGTACGGCTATCGCCGAAATGGGGTACAGGCTATTTACAGAACGAATTATTTTGGTGTCACGCCGGACAGGCTCAGGCCGACGACCCCGACCAGAATCAACGCGATGGACACCAACTTCACGACCGAGACCTGCTCGCCCAACGCCAGGATGCCGACCGTAGCCGCACCGGCCGCACCCAGCCCCGTCCATACGGCGTAGGCAGGACCGACCTCCAGCGACCGCAAGCCCACCGTCAGCAGGCCGAAGCTGACCAATGCGCACGCGGCGAATCCGATCGTCGGCCACAGCCGGGTGATGCCGTGGCTCAACTTGAGAAAGACCGCGAAACCGGTCTCGAACAAACTCGCGACGATCACCAGGAACCAGGCCATGCCTTCATGATGACGAATCGCGACACGCGAGGCACGCGGCGTCGACCCTGGTGTCGGCTGGTCCAGTCCCGTCGGGCCTTTCGGACGAGTACCGGCTTACGCCCTAGGATTCCCACCGTGGCGGACGAGGTCCTGCAGGGCGGGCGGATGAGCGCTGGCGTGGTACGGCGGGATGAGACGGTGCGTCGGCCGATGGGAAGCTGGTCGCCCGGCGTACATGCCTTTCTGCGCCACCTCGAGGCGGTTGGCTTCGGCGGGTCGCCGCGCGTGCTCGGCGTGGAGGACGACACCGAGGTGCTGTCCTTCCTGCCTGGCCACGTTCCGGCCGATCCCGAATGGCAACCGGGGCAGGGCCTTCGGCTGCCGGCATCGGCGCGATCGACCGAGGCACTGGTGGCCGCGGGCCGGCTGTTGCGCCAGCTGCACACGGCCGCGGCCGGATTTGAGCCGCAGACAGCGGGTTTCCGGTTCTACCCGCACCCGCCCCGGGAGGGCGAGCTGATGACGCACGGCGATCTGGGCCCGTGGAACACGGTCTATCGGGATGGACTGCCGGTGGCGTTCATCGACTGGGATGCCTGCCGGCCATTGGATCCGATGGTGGATGTGGCGCTGGCGGCGTGGGAGTTCGTCCCGCTCGAACCGGATCGGGTGCTGGCCCAGATCGGTTTCGATCCGTTGCCGGATATCGGTGAACGGCTGCGGGCATTCATCGACGCTTACGGCGTAACCGATCGGTCCGCGGTTATGCCGGCGTTGCAGCAGGCGGTTATGGTTCGGGCCGATCGGGTGCAGTATTGGGGCCTCGGCCCGACCGATACGGCCGTCGCGATGGAGTTTCACGCGACGCAGCTGCGTTGGCTGGGTACGAATTCGGACCGCCTGACGAAGGCACTGCGCTAAGGAATATCCGGAGCCGCCGGTGCCTCAGGCGAACGGAGCGACAATGGCGTTGTGCAGGAGGATCCGCGGCAGCTGAGCGTTGCCCAGCAACGGCACTGGGACGCGACCTATCACGCGCATCCGGATATGTATGGGCTCGAGGGAAGTGTCCCGGGACGGCATGCGCTGCAGGTATTTCGGTCGCACGGGGTACGCCGGGTTGTCGAGCTGGGCGCTGGTCAGGGCCGGGATACGGTGCCGTTCCTGCGGGCCGGCATTGACGTAATTGCGCTCGATTTCTCCCGGGCCGGATTGGACGCGCTCATCGCCCGCGCGGCCGACCTCGATGCGGGGCTGGATGCCCGGCTACACAACATCACCGAGCCGTTGCCGCTGCCGGATGAATCGGCCGACGCGGTGTATTCGCACATGCTGTTGTCAATGGCATTCTCGACCGAAACTCTGATCAGCGTCGCGGCAGAGATCCGTCGGGTGCTGCGGCCCGCCGGTTGGCACATATTCGCGGTACGACACATCGGAGATCCGCATTGCGGCAGCGGTGTCGACCATGGTGACAACATTTACGAGCACGGTGGATTCGCGGTGCATTACTTCGACCAGGCGCTGGTCGATCGCTTCGCCGCCGGCATGCGGTTTATCGGCCGGATCGAATTTCAAGAAGGCGATCTGCCGCGTGAATTATGGTGCATCACGTTGCGCAAGCCACTACCTGAGCCGATCCGCCGCGAGCCCCGTGAATTCCCGCAGTAGCCCCGACCGGCTGGTCGCCGACCAGGCCAGTGCGACCTCATTGTCGGGCAGATCGCGGACCTGGACGTACGCGATATCCGGCCTGGTATAGAAGGTCGCGGCCGACCGCGGCAAAATGACGATTCCGGTGCCGGCCGCGACGTACTCGAGCTTTTCCTCCACCGTGCGGACAGACGGAATGCGCCGGCTCGACCCGGTGCGCAATTCGGCTGCGATATCCCGCCATTCCGGTACGGCGTCCGGATCCTGCAGCAGGTGCTCGTGGGCCAGATCGGTGATCTCAATGGATTCCTTGCCGGCCAGGGCATGATCGATGGGCAGGACGGCCATCCGCGGCTCGGAGAACAGCCGCTTGATCATCAAACCGCGCTGATCCACCGGCAACCGGACGACGCTGACGTCAACCCGTCCATCGTGGACGACCTCCACCTGGTCGTCCCACGAGGTTCGCACCACATCGACGGTCAGGTCGGGGTGACGGTCGGCCAGCGTCCGGGCGGCCCCGGTGACGGTGAGGCCGGGCATGAAGCCGATGGTGAAGTGGGTCGGGCCGCGGACGGCTCGTTTCACCCGGCGTTGCAGGGCGTCGGCCGCGACCAGTAGCGGGCCGGCGTCATCCAGCAACGTTCGTCCGGCCGGGGTGAGGCTGGTGCCGCGTTTGCTCCGGTCGAACAGCCGTACGTTGAGTTCGGACTCCAACGCCCTGATCTGCCGGGATAGCACCGGCTGGGCGATATGCAGCGTCTGTGCGGCCCGGCCGAAATTCAGTTCCTCCGCCACTGCGACGAAGTACCGCAGCTTTCGTAGATCGAGGTCCACCGTCACCTCCCGCCCGATACCTGAAGGGTATTACAGGCGACGAAACGGGTCTTGGACGGCGTCCGGGTTTCGGCCGCACCGTGGAGTCATCGGTTGAACGAGAGGAATGTAGATGACACTGCAGGGAGCGCACGTCCTCGTGCTTGGCGGAACATCGGGAATCGGTTATGCGGTGGCCGAATCGGCCGCCGCGGCCGGAGCCCAGGTGACCGTGGTCTCCAGTAACGCAGAACGGGTCGGACGGGCGGTCCGGTCGTTGCCGGCCGGAACCGCCGGCCACGCCGCCGATCTGACCGACGCGACCGCGATTTCCGCGCTGCTGGGGGAGATTGGCCCGATCGACCATCTGGTCTTCACGGCCGGCGATAACCTAACCTTGTCCACAGTAGACAATCTCGACCTCGATGCGGCCCGGAAATTCTTCGCGTTGCGATATTTCGGCGCGCTGGCCGCGGTCAAGGCGGCCGCACCGCTGATTCGGCCCGGTGGCTCGATCGTGTTGACCACCGGCAACGCCAAGGATCGCCCACAGGCCGGCTGGTCGGTCGGATCGAGCATCTGCGGCGCGATCGAAGCGCTCACCCGGGCGCTCGCGGTCGAATTGGCACCGATCCGGGTCAATGCCGTATCGCCGGGCGTGGTTCGCTCGCCGCTGTGGGACGGTCTGGATGAAACAGTCCGCGAGCAGCTTTACACCGACACCGCGAAAAGCCTGCCGGTCGGGCGCGTGGGCGAGCCGCAGGATATCGCCGAGGCGTACCTGTACCTGATGAACGAGCGTTTCGCGACCGGCTCGATCATCACGGTCGACGGTGGCGGTGTCCTCGTCTGAGTGGTGCCATCCTCAGCCGAGGCCGGCCTCCCGCAACGCGCGGTTGATAATCGGCCACTCACCTTCGGCCGCGGTGATCCGCTCGCGAACCTCATGCGACGGCACCAGGTATCGGTGCGGGATCTCGAATTGCGGATCCCATTCCTCGACCCGAACCTCGGCCCGGAACCAGGCCCGGACCTTGAGCACACCGCCGCCCGGACCACCCGTATCAGCGATCTGGCAATA